>VBCG01000250.1 GCA_005881895.1 Betaproteobacteria bacterium | reverse complement strand
CAGGGAGCGTAGTAGGCGATGTCACCAACAGAAGGATCGCTCCCCGCGGGGGCGCCTGCTGTAGATAGTTTTCTTGGCAGATAGGCGATCTTCTCGGTTGCTGCGTAATCGTCCAATGTCAGCGTCATCGGTAGTAACGAAAGAAAATCCTTCGCTGCCCCGTTGGTGGTCAAGGTTGCGCTGATTGCTTTTCCGTTGATCGTCAGACGGATCTTCATGGTGGTTATTCCCCGGCTCAGTTCCGTTGAGGGCTTCGCATGGGGACTGTCCGCGCCATTGCCTGCGCTATGAGCGGCGAGGTTGAGGGCCATCGCCCATGCGACGGCCATGAGCACTGCTCGTCCCTTCAAAGCAGCTTGTCTGGTGTGACCGGCAGTGCGCGGATGCGCTTGCCGGTGGCGTGGAAGATCGCGTTGGCGATGGCCGGGGCGACGCCGACCATGGCGAGCTCCCCGACGCCTTTCACGCCGAGCGGGTTCACGTGCGGGTCGTGCTCGTCGACGAAGGTCACGTCCATCACCTGCGGCGTATCGGCGTGGACCGGCACCGCGTACTCGGCCAAATTGGCGTTCGGAACGCGCCCGTTGCGCACGTCCACGACGGAATGCTCCATGAGCGCCATGCCGACGCCGCCGATCATGCCGCCGATGCACTGGCTGCGCGCCGTCTTCGGGTTGACGATGCGGCCGGCCCCGTAGGCGCCGACGATGCGCCGGACGCGCGTCTCACCGAGATCCGGATCGACGGCGACCTCCACGAATACGGCGCCGAAGGCATGCATGGAGAACCGCTGGCCCTCGTCGCCGGGCTTTACGTCGGCTGTCGCTTCGATCGGCTGGCGAATGCGGCGCATGGCATCCGCGAGGTCGTTGCTCCCTACGCGTGCAAGGGCGTCCTCGCGCGCCTTGCGGCAAGCGGCCTGCACGGCGCTGCCAACGCTCGCCATCGTGAGAGAGCCGCCGTGCACGGGCGCTCTGGGTAATCGGGTGTCGCCTAGCGTGAATTTCACGCGCTCGATCGGCAGGCCGAGAGTCTCGGCCGCCACCTGCGTCATCGAGGTCCAGGTGCCCGGACCCATGTCGCTCGCAGCGCTCGTGACTTCCGCGCTGCCATCCGGCAGTAGACGCGCCTTGGCAGAGGCAGGCGCGTAGTTCATCGGGTAGGTCGCGCTTGCCATGCCCCAGCCGATCAACCAGCGCCCATCGCGCATCGAGCGCGGCTTGGGGTTGCGCTTGCTCCAGCCGAAGCGTTCGGCGGCGACCCGGTAGCACTCCCGCGTCGAGCGGCTGGAGAAGGGCAGCTTCTTGAACTCGTCCTGCTGGGGTTCGTTGCGCAGGCGCAGCGCGACCGGATCGACGTTCAGTGCCACCGCCAGTTCGTCCATCGCCGATTCGATCGCGAAGATGCCGCTCGATTCGCCGGGAGCGCGCATGTACGTCGGCGTGTGCACGTTCATGGGTGCGATGCGATGGCGCGTATACACGCTCGGGCACGAATGCAGGAACCGGCTCGCGTTAACGAGCGACTCCGAAAACTCCTCGTACGTGGACGTCTCCTGAAAGCCGTCATGCACGATGGCGGTGAGGCGGCCGTCACGCGATGCGCCGAGGGCGACGCGCTGCACCGTGTGCGGCCGGTAGCCGACGCCGTAAAACATCTCCCGCCGCGACAGCATCAGCTTGACCGGCCGCCCCGCTACGCGGGCGCCAAGCGCCGCCAGCGTGACATGCGGCCACGTGCGCAGTCCCGAGCCGAAGGCGCCGCCCACGAAGGGCGAGATCACCCGGATGTTCTCGGCGGATATGCCGAACACGGCGGCGATTTCGTCGGCGGCGTTGTGCACCCATTGCGTCTTGTCCCACAGCGTCAGGCGCTCGCCCTCCCAGGCCGCGATCGTGGCGTGCATCTCTATGGGGTTATGGTTCTCGCGCGGGATCACGTAGGTGTGCTCGA
>VBCG01000122.1 GCA_005881895.1 Betaproteobacteria bacterium | reverse complement strand
GGAACCATGATGATGAGAATTGCGATTCGCAGTGGATTATTGGCGCTTACCGCCGCGTTTGTCGTTTCCGCGCATGCGCAGGAAGCGCCGGACGCGCTGGTGAAGCGCGTGTCGCAGGACGTATTGCAAACGACCAAGGGCGATCCGAAGATCCAGGCCGGCGATCAGGCGCGCATTCGTGAAGTGATGGAATCGAAGCTCGCGCCGAACTTCGATTTCGAGCGGATGACCGCGTTGGCGATGGGGCGCAATTGGAGGGATGCAACTCCGGAGCAGCAAAAGCGGCTGACCGTCGAGTTCAAAACGCTGCTGGTGCGAACGTATTCGGGTGCGCTTACGCAGTACCGCGATCAAACGATCGATTACAAGCCGCTGCGCGCAGATCCGAATGCCGCCGATGTTCTCGTGCGTACCGAGGTGATCCGTCAAGGTCAACCGCCGGTGCAAATCGATTACGGCATGGAAAAGAAGGACAACGCGTGGAAGGCCTACGACGTGGTCGTCGGCGGCGTCTCGCTGGTGACCAACTACCGCGACGAGTTCAACGAGCAGGTTCGTGCCGGCGGCATCGACGGCTTGATCAAGACGCTGGCCGCGAAGAACGGCGGCGGGGCAAAGTGACCGCATTCGGCCCCGCCCGGTCGGCGCAATCGGACACGTTCGCGCCGACGGATAACGGCGCCCGGTGGGTATTTCAGGGATCGCTCACGATGGACGACGCTGCGCGCGTCCTGGATGACGCCGAAGCATTACCGCCGCCCTCGCAAGGCATCGTCGATTTTCGCGGCTTGCTGCAGGCCGATTCGGCTGCGCTCGCGGTGATGATTGCGCTCAAGCGACGCGCGACCGCCGAGGGGCGCACCCTTACGCTGAGATCGTTGCCCGAGGGGATGAAGTCGCTTGCGATCGTCTACGGCATCGAAAAGCTGCTGGAACCGTAAGTTGTAACGCCTCGATGCCCGCTGCCGTCGAGGTCGTCGACATCGCGCGTCGCTTCGGCAGCGTGCAGGCGCTTGCGGGCATCGATTTGTCGGTTGCCGAAGGCGAGTTCTTCGGCCTGCTGGGGCCGAACGGCGCGGGCAAGACAACGCTCATTTCGATCATCGCAGGACTCACGCGCGCCGATCGTGGCACCGCGCGAATTCTGGGGCACGACGTTGTCGCCGATTACCGCAACGCGCGCCGCGTCCTGGGTGTCGTCCCGCAAGAGCTCGTGTTCGATCCATTCTTCACCGTGCGCGAGACGCTGGAAATTCAGTCCGGCTACTTCGGCTTGCGCAACAACGGCGCGTGGATCGACGAGATCCTTCATCATCTCGACCTTGCCGGCAAAGCAGACGCCAACATGCGCGCGCTCTCCGGCGGAATGAAACGCCGCGTGCTGGTCGGTCAGGCGCTCGTCCACAAGCCGCCGGTCATCGTGCTCGATGAGCCCACCGCCGGCGTCGACGTCGAGCTGCGGCAAAGCCTGTGGGCGTTCATTCGCAAGCTGAACCGCGACGGCCATACGATCATTCTGACAACGCACTATCTCGAAGAAGCCGAGGCGCTCTGCACGCGAATCGCGATGTTGAAGGCGGGCCGCGTCGTCGCGCTCGACACGACGAGGAATCTGCTGTCGCGCGTTCCGGGCACGACGGCTCGCGTGGCGGCGGCGCGCGTCCCGGATGCCTGGCGCAATAGCGTGCTGCGTCACGAAGCCGGAATGTTCTACGTTGCGCTCGCCACCTATGCCGATCTCGAACGACTGCTGGCCACGCTGCGCGAAGAAGGGATCGCCATCGACGAACTCGCACTCGAGGACACCGATCTCGAGCAGGTGTTTCTGAAGATCATGTCGGGAGACGATGTGCTCGATCCGCAGCGGCCGTCGCCGGAATTGCCCGAAGTGTGAACGAATGAGCGTCGCAGGGCCGAAGCCGCAACCATGGAGGGGCTGGTTTACGCTGCTCTACAAGGAACTACTGCGCTTCTGGAAAGTAAGCTTTCAAACAATCGCTGCGCCCATTCTCACCGCGCTCCTCTATCTGGTGATTTTTTCGCACGTTCTCGAAACACGCGTCGCCGTGTTCGACGGTCGCGTCGGATACACAGCGTTTCTCGTGCCGGGCTTGGTGATGATGTCGATATTGCAAAACGCCTTCGCCAACTCGTCATCGTCACTGATCCAGTCGAAGATCACCGGCAACCTGATTTTCGTGTTGCTGCCGCCGCTGTCGCCGCTGGAGATCTTCGCAGCGTATGTTCTCGGCGCGATGGTCCGCGGCATTGCCGTGGGTCTCGGCGTATTCACCGTAACGATCTGGTTTGCGCCGGCCTTGTTGAATCTGCCGCATCCACTCTGGGCGCTCGCCTTTGCGCTGCTCGGCAGCGCGATCCTCGGCATTCTCGGCCTCATCGCCGGCATCTGGGCGGACAAGTTCGATCAGCTCGCTGCGTTCCAGAATTTCATCATCGTGCCGCTTACGTTTCTGTCCGGTGTGTTCTATTCGATTCACACGTTGCCGCCGGTTTGGCAGGTGGTGTCGCATTTCAACCCGTTCTTTTATATGATCGACGGCTTTCGCTATGGGTTTTTCGGTCTGTCCGATGCTTCGCCCTTCCTTTGTCTCGCTGTCGTTGCCGTGTGTGCTGCACTGCTCGCATCGATTGCACTCGCATTGTTGGCGCGCGGATGGAAGCTCCGGCACTGACTCGGCATAACGAACCCAAATGGACAAGCTCGTCGTTGAAGGTGGCGCGCCGTTGCGGGGCGAGGTCCGCGTGTCGGGCGCAAAAAACGCAGCGCTGCCGATTTTGTGCGCTTCGCTGTTGACCGCCGAGCCGCTGACGCTCACCAATCTGCCGCGCCTCAACGACGTGCGCACGATGGAAACGCTGCTCTCGCAGATGGGCGCCAAGAGCGAGCGTATCGACGGCAGCGCGATCGTGCTCGACGCCGCGCACATCGACTGGCCGCTCGCGCCCTACGAGCTCGTCAAGACGATGCGCGCGTCGATCCTTGCGCTCGGCCCGTTGCTTGCCCGTTGCGGCGAGGCGCGCGTGTCGCTGCCGGGCGGTTGCGCGATCGGCCTCCGCCCGGTCGATCAGCACGTCAAGGGCCTGATCGCGATGGGTGCGCAGATCGATCTCGATCACGGCTATATCAACGCGCACTCGACAAGACTCGCCGGCGCGAAATACGTCTTCGATGTCGTGACGGTTACCGGCACCGAGAACCTGATGATGGCGGCGACGCTCGCCAGTGGGATGACAATCCTCGAGAATGCGGCGCACGAGCCGGAGGTTGTTGATCTCGCACTGTGCTTGAACGCGATGGGCGCGCGCGTGACGGGCGCCGGCTCCGATCGAATTACGATCGAAGGGGTCGAACGCTTGCACGCTGCAACGCATGCGATCATGCCCGATCGGATCGAGACCGGGACGTTCGTAGCGGCCGCGGCCGCCGCGGGCGACGATGTCGCGATCATTGGCGCGCGTCCCGATACGCTCGAAGCGGTGCGCGACAAGCTCGCCGAAGCCGGCGCCGACATCGCGTCCGACAACTCGACGATTCGCGTCCGCCGCGCGAAACCCTTACGCTGCGCGAACATTCGCACCGCGCCCTATCCGTCGTTCCCGACCGATATGCAGGCGCAGTTCATGGCGCTCGCGACGATCGCCGACGGCACGTCGGTGATCACCGAGACGATATTCGAAAACCGGATGATGCATGTGCAGGAATTGCGCCGCATGGGTGCGGCCATCGAGGTCGAAGGCAACACGGCAATCGTCAAAGGTGTCGGCGCGCTGACGGGCGCCAACGTGATGGCAACGGATTTGCGTGCCTCGGCGTGTTTGGTCATCGCCGGCTTGATTGCCGACGGCATGACGACGATCGACCGCATCTACCACCTCGATCGAGGCTACGAACGAATCGAGGAGAAGCTGTCCGCCCTGGGCGCGCGCATCTCGCGCATCAAATAGAGCGGTAATGGACGCGAATACCGATCTCGATCGCGCGCCGCTCGGCCACATCACCGGCTATCCCGACACATACGATCCCGCGCAACTGTTTGCGGTTTCCCGCGCACCGCAGCGCACCGCACTCGGCTTGATCGGTGCGTTGCCGTTCACGGGAAGCGATCTCTGGACGGCGTACGAGCTGACATGGCTCGACCCGCGCGGCAAGCCGTCGATCGCCATTGCGTCGATTGAAGTGCCGGCGAACTCACCATTGATTGTCGAATCGAAGTCGATGAAGCTTTATCTCGGGTCGTTTGCGCAATCGTCATTCGACAGCGCTGACCAGGTCGTCAGAACGATCGAACGCGATCTCGCGGCGGCCGCAGGCGCTCCCGTGCGAGTAACGCTCGTGGATGCGACGACATTCGCCCGCGAACGCGTCGCCGAGCTCGATGGCGAAAGCCTCGACACGCTGCCAGTCGATTGTTCGGCTTACGAAGTCGATCCGGCCACACTGATCGCATCCGGCGAAACGGTTGAAGAGGCGCTGACCACAAATCTCTTTCGCTCGGTGTGTCCGGTCACGGCACAACCGGACATCGCTTCGCTGCGAATTACTTATCGAGGCGCGCAGATCGATCGTGCCGGACTCCTGCGTTATCTCGTTTCGTATCGCCGCCATCCCGGATTTCACGAGCACTGTGTCGAGCGCATCTTCGTCGACGTCCTTTCACGCTGCCGATGCGAGCAGCTCACCGTGTACGCACGCTTCACGCGACGCGGCGGGATCGACATCAATCCCTTTCGGACGAACGCCGCGGCTGCGGCGCCCCCGAACATCCGCACAGCGCGGCAATAAACGATTCGATGGTTCGGTAGAATGGCCGGGTGACCCCCCTGACCATCGCGCTCTCGAAGGGGCGCATCCTCGACGAGACATTGCCGCTGCTGGCGGCCGCCGGTCTCGTGCCGGACGAGGACCTGTCGACGTCCCGCAAACTGATCGTTGCGACCAATCGTCCGAACATATCGCTTGTCGTGTTGCGCGCCACCGATGTGCCGACGTACGTCCAATACGGCGCGGCCGACGTCGGCGTCGCCGGCAAGGACGTGCTGCTGGAGCATGGTGGAGCGGGTCTGTATCAGCCGCTCGATCTTGGCATCGGACGTTGCCGGCTCATGGTCGCGACCCGCCTCGGCTACGATTGGACGGCGTCGGTTCAGCGCGGTGGCCGTATTCGCGTCGCCACCAAATATGTGCGGATCGCGCGTGAGCACTTCGCCGCAAAGTCGATGCACGTCGACCTGATCAAGCTGTACGGTTCGATGGAGCTCGCGCCGCTGCTCGGTCTCGCCGATGCGATCGTCGATCTCGTCTCGACCGGCAATACGCTGAAGGCGAACGATCTCGTCGCCGTCGAGGACATCATGCCGATCACCGCGCGGCTGATCGTGAATCCGGGCGCGCTCAAGCTGAAGCGCGATAGCGTGAAGCCGCTGCTCGATGCGCTGGCTGCCGTGGCAAACATCGCGTCCGCGGCCGCATGAACGTCATGGTACGGAAACTTTCGTTGCGCGTGCTCGACGCTGCTGCCGCCAGCTTCGATGCCGAACTCCAACAGTTGATCGCGTTCGAAGTCGCGCAGGACGGGGACGTCGACAGCACCGTGGCGTCGATCATCGCTGACGTGCGCGCTCGCGGCAACGCGGCGCTGATCGACTACACGCGTCGCTTCGACAGGCTCGACGTCGCTCGTGCCGATGCGCTCGAAATTTCGCACGCCGAGCTACTTGCGGCGTTCGATCGGATCGCACCCGCGGATCGCGATGCGCTTACTGCCGCAGCGACGCGCATTCGCGCATTTCACGAGCGGCAGAGGACGGAGGGCTTCAGCTTCCGCGAGTCGAACGGCACCGAGCTCGGACAGCGCGTGACGCCGCTCGATCGCGTCGGCTTGTATGTCCCGGGCGGCAAGGCCGCGTATCCATCGTCGGTGCTGATGAACGCGATTCCGGCCCAGGTCGCCGGTGTGCGCGAAATCGTCGTCGCTGTGCCAACACCCGGCGGCGTGCGCAATCCGCTGGTGTTGGCCGCTGCGCATCTCGCCCAAGTGGCACGCGTCTTCACGATTGGTGGGGCACAAGCGATCGCGGCGCTCGCCTACGGAACCGCGACGATTCCTGCGGTGGACAAAATTTGCGGCCCTGGAAACGCGTACGTCGCCGCGGCGAAGCGGCGCGTCTTCGGAACGGTGGGCATCGACATGATCGCCGGCGTGTCGGAGATTCTCGTGATCGCCGACGCAACCGCCAATCCGAATTGGGTTGCGCTCGATCTCTTCTCTCAAGCCGAGCACGACGAGCTGGCACAAGCGATCCTGTTGACGCCGGACCAGCGGCTGATCGAACGCGTGCAGGTGAGCGCACAACGTCTGATTGCCGAAATGCCGCGCGCGGACATTATCGCCGCGTCATTCGCCAAGCGCGGCGCGCTGATCCGCACGCGCGACCTGGCCGAAGCATGCGCGATCGCGAACCGCATTGCGCCGGAGCACTTGGAGCTCGCTGTCGCCGATCCCGACGCTCTCTTGCCGGAGCTCCGTCACGCCGGCGCGATTTTTTGTGGACACTATGCGTGCGAGGCGATCGGCGATTACTGCGCTGGTCCCAACCACGTGCTGCCGACCGGTCGCACCGCGCGTTTTTCATCGGCACTCGGTGTTTACGACTTTCAGAAGCGGACGAGCGTACTGCATGTGACGGCGGATGGCGCGCGTACGCTCGCACCGCTCGCATCGGTGCTGGCGCGCGGCGAAGGTCTGATCGCGCATGCCCGCTCGGCTGAAGCACGGCTGAAACCCTAGGAGGTTGCGATGGCCCGATTGATCGCGATGTACAAGAAGCCCGCAGACGCTGCGGCGTTCGATCGCTACTACTTTGCGAAGCACGTTCCTCTTGCAAAGAAATTTCCCGGCCTAAAAGCCTATGACGTTTCGCACGGTCCGATCGTCACACCCGACGGTCTCGCGCCGTACCATCTGATCGCGACGCTGACGTTCGATTCGGTCGATGCGATTCAGGCGGCGTTGTCGTCGGAGCAAGGTCAGGCGATCGTCGCGGACCTTGCCAATTTCGCCGCAGCAGGTGCCGATGTCTACATCGTCGACACAAAGTCGCTCTGAATGAACGACCCGCGCGCGCCCGGGCTTGCCGCTTCCGCGGACGACGTCGCCGCGCACGTTGCAGCGACGATTCGTCCCGAAATCCGCGCGCTCGCTGCGTATCCGGTGGCGAAGGCGGAGGGAATGATCAAGCTCGACGCGATGGAGAATCCCTATTCGCTACCCGCCGATGTGCGTGCGCGGCTCGCGAACGCGCTCTCCGAGATCGCGATCAATCGCTACCCCGACGGCGGCGCCGATGTCGTGAAGGCCGCACTGCGGGCCTCGCTCGCGCTGCCGGACGACGTTGCACTGATGGTCGGCAATGGATCCGATGAGCTCCTCCAGATTATTACCACCGCCGTGGCGAAACCCGGTGCCGCGATCGTCGCGCCCGACCCATCGTTCGTCATGTATCGGCTTTACGCGGTGTACGCGAACGCGCGTTACGTCGCAGTCCCGCTGCAGGACAATTTCGATCTCGATGGCGACGCGATGCTCGCGGCAATCGAACGCGAGCGTCCCGCACTGATCTGGCTTGCTTATCCGAATAATCCGACCGGGAACTTGTTCGACGCCGCTACCGTGGAGCGCATTATTCGCGCCGCACCGGGCTTGGTCGTTGTCGACGAGGCGTACTACGCGTTCGCCGATCGCTCGTTCTTGCCTTGCGTCCGCGAATTCGCGAATCTCATCGTCGTGCGGACGGTGTCGAAGATCGGGATGGCGGGTTTGCGCTTGGGCTATGCCGTCGCGCATCCGGCGTGGATTGTCGAGCTCGAAAAAGTGCGGCCGCCGTACAACGTCAATGCGCTGACGCAGGCCGCCGTGCCGTTGTTGCTTGCTGAGCATGCGCTTCTCGATGAGCAGGCGAGAGCGATTCGCGCCGAACGCGCGCGGCTTACGAGTGCATTGTCGACGATCGCCGGCGTCACCGCGTACCCCACTGCAACCAACTTCATTGTGGCGCGCGCTCCCGATGCCAACGCGTTGTTCGCCGCGCTGCGCGTAGCGAATATCCTCGTCAAGAATCTGCACGGATGGCATCCGCTGCTCAAGAACTGCCTGCGGATCACCGTGGGTACGCCGGCTGAGAACGACGCATTGCTCAAGGTGCTCAAACAAGCATGAAAGCTCCGGGAACGCCTACGCACACTACGCGGACCGCCAAAGTCGAACGCAAGACCGCGGAAACGACGATCACGGTCGCCGTCAACTTGGACGGCAGCGGCAAGACTGCGCTCGCTACCGGCGTGCCGTTCCTCGATCACATGCTCGATCAGGTCGGCCGCCACAGCCTGATCGATCTCGACATCGGCGCGGAAGGCGATCTACATATCGATGCGCACCATACGGTCGAGGACATCGGCATTACGCTCGGACAAGCGGTCAAGCAAGCGCTCGGCGACAAGAAGGGCATTCGCCGCTTCGGACATGCGTACGTTCCGCTCGACGAGGCGTTGTCGCGCGTCGTGATCGATCTATCCGGCCGTCCGGGACTTGAATTCCACGTGCCGTTCACGCGCGCGTTGATCGGGACGTTCGACGTCGATCTCGTTCACGAATTCTTTCAGGGCTTCGTCAATCACGCGCTCGCGACCGTCCATATCGACAATCTGCGCGGCGACAACGCGCACCACCAGGCGGAAACCGTGTTCAAGGCGTTTGCGCGCGCACTGAGGATGGCATGCGAGCGCGATCCACGCGCAACCGGCCTCTTGCCGTCGACGAAGGGCGCGCTCTAGTTCTTGTTAGGGGAGAGCCATGCAGCGCCCGAGCTTCGCACTACTTACCGTCGTCGGTTTCTTGCTCGCACTATTCTCTACTGGCTCGTGTGCCCTTTATGAACAGCTGACCATCGCTCAAGCTCCAGACAGGTCAATCACTGTCTCTCTCCATGGCTTCACCTATCCGTGCGGATACTTCGTTGAGGTGCCGAGCGTAACTGTTTCATGTGATCAAATCGTCCTTACATCTACCCTTCTTGCCCTAGCGTGTCCGGGAATTCCTGGTGCAACGCCTGTGCTTTACACTCAAGTGGCCTCTGCAGGCGTCCTGCCGGACCGCACATACGTTGTCACTTGGAAAACAGCGCCGCCTTCTGCCACGACCGGATTTTCCGTTCAAACCCAATTTCAAATTCGCGCCGGTCTGTTGGTTCTTCCCGATCCGGAGCCCCTTCCCTCGCTGAGTCAATGGTCGCTCGGCTTG
>VBCG01000249.1 GCA_005881895.1 Betaproteobacteria bacterium | reverse complement strand
AACCCCCAAGCCGGCCCGCGCGTTCTTGAAGACGCTCGATGTCGCAACACCGATCGCGAACCTCGATCTACGCACGTTTCCACCGGCGCCCACGAGCGAGAACTTAACGACGCTGCTCGCGCCAGCGCGGGAAGGACACGACGTCGGCTTGCTGACAGACGCAGGGTGTCCAGGCATCGCGGATCCGGGCGCGGCAGTGGTCGCTGCGGCGCACAGTGCTGGCATACGCGTCGTCCCGTTGGTGGGACCTTCGGCAGTACTGCTCGCACTCATGGCATCGGGGATGAACGGCCAGAGCTTTGCGTTTCACGGCTATCTGCCGGTGAAACCCGATGCGCGGACGCAGGCGCTTCGCGCGCTCGAAGCCGATTCGCGGGCACATCGCCGCGCTGAGCTCTTCATCGAGACGCCTTACCGAAACGTTGCGATGCTGGAGGCGATCTCGCAGGCGCTCAATCCCGCAACACTTTTATGCGTGGCCGCCGACTTGACGTTGCCGAGCGAGACGATCGAACGGCGGACCGCCGCGGCATGGCGCGATCACGATATTGGTCGATTCGCGAAGCGACCCGCGCTGTTCGTCATGCAGGCGTGCTAATGCCCCGCCATTGACCCTACACGCCGCGCGAATCCTCAATATAGCTCTTGAGCATTCGGTTTTCGAAGCTCTGCTCCTCCAGGACCGCCTTGGCGACGTCATGGAATGAGACGACGCCTTGCAACGTCGTGCCCTCCATCACCGGAACGTATCGCGCATGCTGCTCGAGCATCGCGCGTCGCAGCTCCATCACGTCGAGGTGCGGCGTCGCGGTCAGCGGATCGCGTTGGCAGATGTCGGCCACACGCAAATCGCCGAGCGTGCCGCCGCGTTCGGACATCGCCTTCAACACTTCGGCGAACGTGAGCAGCCCCGCCATCCGTCCACGATCCATGACGACGAGAGAACCGATGTCGTGCTGCGCCATTACGGTCACCGCGTCAAGAACCTTGCCGTCGGGCGTCGTTGTGAAGAGCGTATGACCTTTGATGCGCAGAATCTCGTTGACGAGCATGATCGTCTCCTCGTGTTTCTTTCAGCACGGGACAACGTCGAGGTTACTCCCGGACCGCGGGTGTAGGCAACGAGCGGCGCGACGAAGCCCGAGCGCGGCAGTCATGATTTCTTGGCTGTCGGCTTAGGCGCGAAGTAGTGGGCATACGCCATCCGGCGATTCGCATTGGTGTCGACATCCCACCGCACCGCACGCTCGGCGAACGCCTTTTGCGATTCGATCACTTCTTTGAACAAGAGGTTCTCGGAAGATTTCTTGTCGGCGATCTGGTCGAACACTTCGAGCTGTTTCTGGAGAATCGCGTCCGGGGTCTTGTAGAACTTCACGTTGTCGACGGTTTGCAGCGCGATGTAATCACGCGAGTACCGGTCGATCGCCTTCCATGACATGTCGGCCGATGCTGCCTCGACGGAGTTGGCGATCACGGCCTTCATCGTTTGCGGCAACGCATCGTATTTCGACTTGTTGAAAATAATCTCGAACTGCTCGGCATTCTGGTGAAAGCTCTGCAGCATGCACACTTTCGACACGCCGGCAAAGCCGAGCGCCCGGTCCGAAGATGCGTTGTTGAACTCAGCTGCGTCGAGCGATCCGCGATCGATCTCCTGGACGATGTCCGCGCTCGGCAATGTGCTCGCCATCGCCCCGAGGCTGTTGAACATGTCAATCGAAATGCCGGCGGTGCGATATTTGAGCCCTTTGACATCGTCCAGCTTGGCGATCGGCTTCTTGAACCAGCCGAGCGGCTGCGTCGGATGCGGGCCGTACAAAAACGAGACGACGTTCGCACCCATCGACGCATAAAGCTTGCTCAATAGAACTCTGCCGCCGCCATACTTGTGCCACGCCAAAAGCATGTTCGCGTCCATGCCGAAGGCCGGGCCCGATCCCCACAACGCGAGCGCCGCTTGTTTCCCGTAGTGATAGACCAGCACGCCGTGGCCGCCATCGAGAGCACCCTTCGAAACGCCGTCTAGCAACCCGAACGCCGGGACGATCGCACCGGCGGGAAGGACGTCGATCTTCAGGTCTCCTCCCGTCATATCGTTCACTTTCTTCGCCCAGTCGAGCGCGTATTCGTGAAAGATGTCCTTGGATGACCACGCGCTCTGCCAGCGCATGGCAATAGGGC
>VBCG01000154.1 GCA_005881895.1 Betaproteobacteria bacterium | reverse complement strand
ATGGGCGCTTGGCGCGGCGCGTACAACCGTTTTACTCCGGATTTCCGGATCGGCTGCGCCATCGATGCAACTTTTCTCGTTGCTGCCGGTGCCACGAAGCGCGGCCGGCAGGGCGCGGCGAGCGCGAGTGGACGCGGCTTCCGTAGCGGGTGGCGCGGCCGTGTTGGCGGCGTTGGGTCCTCTGCTCGGAGAAGACAGGGTCGAGCCCACGGCCGCTCGCGCGCATCCTCCCATTGGTCGGATACGCCCCGCAGGAAGACGTTTGCGGACATCCGAGCGCAGAGAGGTGCCATGCCCGCCCCGCTTCGTGGCGTGGAGACACGTAGCGCCCTCGTGGGATCACGCAGCGGAATTGCTATAGTCCCGAACCGACGCCGCGCCGCTAAATGATCGCGCGTACGGCCCGCCATTCGCCTCCGTGCAATTCCTGCTTCGACTGCTGACCCGCATACCGCTCCGGCTGCTGTATCCGTGGAGCGCTCTGATGTACTTCGTCGCGTATCACGTGATGCGCTGGCGGCGCGACGACTGCGAGCGCGATGTCGGCAACGCGTTCCCGGACAAAAGCGCGAACGAGCGCGCAGTCATCGTCCGGCGCTCGTACCGCAATCTGGCCGACACGCTCGTCGAAGCGTTCTGGGGATTCGGTGCGAGCGCGGCCGCGATCAAGCGGCGTGTCGCGATCGAAAACCCGGAGCTCGTACAGCGCTGCTTCGATGCGAAGCAGTCGGTCGTCTTGTTGACCGCCCACTATGGGAACTGGGAGTGGCTGCTGCTTGCCGCCGGCGTGCACTTCGGGATCGAGATCGACGTCGTTTACCAACCGCAGCGTGTGGCTGCACTCGACGCGTTTCTGCGAGACGCGCGATGCCGCTTCGGAAGCCGGCTCATTCCCCGCAACGAGTTCATCTACGATCTACTGAGCCGCGCCGAGCAGGTCCGGGCCTATGCGTTGATCGCCGATCAAACGCCGAAGCACAAGAACGACCCGCGCCATTGGACGCGCTTCCTCAATCAGGACACGGCGTTTTTCGTCGGGGCGGGCAAAATCGCGAAATTTCTCGACGCCAAGGTGCTGTACGTCAAGATGCGCCGCGTTGGCCGCGGCTACTATTCCGTGCATCTATCCACCATTGCGGAACCGCCGTACGATGAGGTTGAAGACATTCAGATCGTCGAGCGATACGCGCGGAACCTGGAACGCGACATTCGCGACAGTCCGTGGGATTGGCTGTGGCTGCAAAAGAAATGGAAGATCAAACGCCCGACCGTTTCAGCGGAGCCGACGGCGAAGCCTGCGGCCGCTCCTTAGACGCGACCTACTGAAGCAGCCGCAGCGTTGGCGCTATACGGCAGGTTCTGCCACCGAACACCGATCGGCACGCACGCAGTCAACAGCAACACGAGCGCGAGGCAAACGATTCTTTTCACGTGTCCTCCATGAGCGCCGCAGGGCCTCGGCGCGAATTACAGGAGCGACTCTACGCCTTCCGCTGCGCTTCGCGTTCCGCGTGCAATCGGGTCGCGGTTAATTTCGAGCCGGCGTTGTAACGACGCCATAGCGCAACAGTCGCAAGATATCCATCGGGCACCCCTGCGGCAAACAGCTCGAAATCGCGCGGGTCGTAAGGCGGTGGCCCATCGACAAGCTTCAACGCCGGGTCGGTGGCGATATCGAGCCGCCCAAACGGCGCCGACATCGCATCGCCGGTCGCCTTCGCAAGCGCCTCCTTACACGTCCACAGCCGAAGAATTCGTCGGCGGATTGCGTCATCGTTCGCCGGCAGCGCTGCGCGCTCGCGGTCGGTCAGAATCCTGCGCGCGAGTCCTGATGACTGGATCATGCGGTCCGCGCGCTCGATGTCGACGCCAATGCGCGCTTCGCGTGAGACCCCGATCAATGCGACCTCCGCGGTGTGCGACACGTTGAAATCGACGTCCATCATGCCTGGGAGTTGCGGACGGCCGCGCGGACCGCGTTCGATCGGCACCGCTTCGGGCGTAACGCCCATCGTTTGTGCGAGCACCCAACGAAGCGACGCCCGTCCCATCAAATAACGCGTGCGCAACGTTTCATGGCCGAAACGCTGCATGCGTGCGCGCTCATTATCGGATAGCCAATCGGTGAGATCGGCGTTGCCCGGCGCGTACGCGAGCGAGCACCACCACAGCAGAGTCGTACCCGCCGGCGCCGCAAGGCGTACCGGCGTCACAAATTGCGCGCGTTCGCCCGTGGTCACGTTGCAAACGCCGACACCATTAAATACCATGTCGGCAATCTATCGACGTCACCGCTCATGGCCGATCAACCGCGATCCCGCACGACCAAGCCGTTGGCGAAAACGGAGAGCCGGCGCGCGGCGCGCATTCGATCCCCAGCGCCCGAGCTCCTCGTCTCCTCGGCACACCTTGTGTCGGAGAAGAGCGGGGAATTGTCCGAGTTCGAGTTCGGCTTGATCATCGCCGGCCACGCCTTCAATCGCTGGGTCGTGCGTTGCATGGCCGCGGCCGGCATCAAGGACTTGACGACGCTCGACGTGCTGCTGCTGCACCACGTCAATCATCGTGCGCGCGAAAAGAAGCTCGGCGACATCAGCTTCATGCTCAATATCGAGGATACGCACGTCGTCTCGTATTCGCTCAAGAAGTTGGTTTCGCTCGGTGTCATCAAATCGGAGAAGCGCGGCAAGGAAGTCGTATTCTTCACGACGAGCAAGGGCCAGGATTACATTCAACGTTACCGCGAGATACGCGAGGCCTGCCTCGTTTCGAGTCTCCGTGCAGACGATTCGGAAAATCTCGAGCTGGGCGAATTGGCGCGCTTTCTCCGGACGCTATCGGGCCTCTACGATCAAGCCGCGCGCGCCGCGACCTCGCTCTGACCGCGACGTCACGGCGTTTCCAGGATCGCGATTCGCTGGCCCTCGGTGACCGCATCGCCCTTTGCGACGAGCAGCTTGATGATCTTGCCTTCCGCGGGCGCCACAACGGGGATCTCCATCTTCATGATTTCGACGAACACGATCGGCTCGTCGCGAGCGACGTGCTGTCCTTCACCGTGCTCGATCCTCGAGACTATACCCGCGGCCTCGGTTTCTACGCCTATCTCGGTCATCGGTATCCGCTACGTCGTGGATAGCGCCTTGATCTCGACGCCGGCACGTTCAAGCTCCGTCCTCAGCCGTTTGGCGAAGGCCAGCGCGTTGGGTTGGTCGCCGTGAATGCACAGCGTGTCGGCGCGAACGCGAACGTCGTTGCCGTTCACCGAACGCACGATGCCTTCGGTCACCATGCGCTTGACCTGCGCGACCGATGTCTCCTCGTCCTCGATCATCGCGTTCGACTGGCTTCGCGGCGTGAGCGAGCCGTCATCCTGGTAGGTGCGATCAGCGAACACTTCGTTGGCGGCGCGCAGCCCGACATCCTCGGCAGCTTCGATCATGGCGCTGCCGGCAAGACCATACATAATCAATCGAGGATCGAAATCGTGCACGGCCTTGGCGATGGCGTTGGCCAGCCGTTGATCTTTCGCCGCCGTGTTGTAGAGCGCCCCGTGCGCCTTGACATGGGAGAGCCGTCCGCCTAACGCCCGCGCGAACGCGGCGACGGCGCCGATCTGATAGATGACCATGTCGTAGGCTTCGCTCGCGCTCACCGCCATCGATCGCCGTCCGAAGCCCTGGAGATCGGGAAAACCCGGATGCGCACCGACTGCAACGCCTTTTGCCAGCGCCGCCTCGACTGTTTTGTGGATCGTCGGCGGATCGCCGGCGTGAAAGCCGCAGGCAATATTGGCCGAATTGACGAAGTCGAGAATGGCGATGTCGTTGCCTATCGTATAGGCGCCGAAGCTCTCGCCCATGTCGCAATTGAGATCGATACGCGCCATCACGATTCCTGCTGCAGCTGCGAAACCGACTGCAATACCTGCGCAAAGTCATGTTGACGCGCAAGATAAAGTCGCTGCGCCTCGTCGAGCGAGATCAATTCGAAGCGCACGGTTTGCCCCGGCATCATCTGTGCGAGACGCGGGAGATCGACGCTCGCGACCTGCGCGATTTTCGGATAACCGCCGGTCGTTTGACAGTCTGCCATCAGAATAATCGGATTGCCGTCGGGCGGAACTTGGATGGTGCCGAACGAGACGCCTTCCGAGATCATTTCGATTGCCTCGCGCGGTGCAAGTTTAGCGCCTTGCAGCCGATATCCCATCCGGTCAGAGCTCGGCGTAATGGCGAATTCCGAATCGAGGAATTCTCGTTGCGCGGCGTCCGGGAATCGCTGCCATTGCGGGCCCGAGACAACGCGCACCGATTGCGCGGCGGTCGCGTCGGGTACGCTTCGCGGCCTGAGCGCAAACGGCGGTGCGCAAAACGGATCGTCGTTCGCACTGAGCATCCGCAACAGCGATCGATAGGGGTTCGTGGCATCGCTGCGCCCGATCGCGATCGTGTCGTCCTTTCGCAGCGCGCGTCCCTGAAAACCGCCAAAACCACCGCGCAGATAAGTACTTTTGCTTTCCATCACCGGCGCGACATCGTACCCCCCGTTGATGGCGAGGTAGGCTCGGCAGCCCGTTCGTCGGCGGCCGAATTCGAGCTGCGTATCCGCCCGCAATAGCACGGGTCTGTCCATCGGAACCTCGCGCTCGCCGATGCGCGGCGACAAATCGGCGCCGCAGATGGCGATCAAAGTCGTATCGTCGAATCTGAGAGTCGGTCCGACGAGCGTCATTTCCAGCGTAGCTTCCGATTCGGGATTGCCGACGAGAATGTTGGCCGCACGATGCGACCACTCATCCATTACGCCGTCCACAATGACGCCGTAGCGTTGATAACCGAAACGTCCCAGGTCCTGCAACGTCGACAAGGCGCCGGGTTTGATGACGTGAACGCTCATGCACGACTTTGCTGCATGGCGTTGAACTGCTCCGCCGAGATGGGCACGAAGCGAACGTTGTCGCCGGGCTGCAGCAGGCAAGGCGGGACGGTTTCGGGCGTGAACAACTTAAGCGGCGTGCGGCCGAGGATGTTCCACCCGCCGGGAGTCTCGATCGAATAAATTGCGCTTTGTTCGCGCGCGATGGCGACGCTGCCCGCCGGAACTTTGGTGCGAGGTGTCGAACGTCTGGAGGTCTCGAGCCGCGAATCGAGACCGCCGAGGTAGGGGAATCCGGGCGCAAAGCCAAGCATATACACCTGGTGCGGCGAAGCAGCGTGCAGAGCGATGACTTGCTGTGGCGTCAGATGGCATTGAACGGCGACTTCGTCGAGATCGGGCCCGAACTCGCCGCCGTAGCAGACCGGCACTTCGACGACGCGCGCGCCGACGTCCGTACGCGCGATGCCTTGGGCGAGGATGCGCTCGATCGAGCGGCACAAACGCCGGTACGGCGATTCGCTCGGAGGACCATCGCGCACGGCTTCGGGACGGTAGTGGACCGCCACCGTCGTAAATGCGGGAACGATGTCGACGACGCCTTCGATCGGATGGGTGAGCAAGTGCCGGGCGACGGAGCGCACACGCGCATTGATCTCGGGATCGACGCGTGATTCGAATTCGATGATGAGGCAACGATCGCCCATCGGCTGGAAAGTAGGGTCAGACTCGACTTTCATTCGCATGAGCGGACAAGCCGGAGATCGCGACGAAAGTCGAGTCTGACCTACAAATGTTAAAAACAAGCCTAAACGTAAAGTGTCAGCAGTTTCTTGACATATTATTTATAGCTTGTAGCATTTGCAACGCGGAAAGCGCAGGTGCAGAGTTCGATCCGTCGCGCGCAACGGCCACTCGGCCATTGCGGTCTCAAATGCTCAAACCGCCTTTCCCGGAATCGTCCGCTTTCGTGTCGAGGAGATTTGCCATGTCGCAGAATCGTTTGCGTCTCGCGGCGCGCGCAGCCGTTGCCATTTTGGCGTTCGCGCTGTGCGGTCTCGCGAGCGCTCAAACGAAGTGGGACATGCCCACTGCGTATCCGCCCAGCAACTACCATACGGAAAACATCGCGCAGTTCGTGGCCGATCTGGACGCAGCGACGGGCGGAAAGCTCAAGATCACCGTGCATAACAATGCGTCGCTATTCAAGGCGAATGAAATTAAGCGCGCAGTGCAGAGCAATCAAGCGCAGATCGGTGAAATCCTCATTTCCGCCTATGCCAACGAGGATCCGTTGTTCGGCCTCGATTCGGTGCCTTTTCTGGCCACCAGCTACGCCGACGCCGAGAAGCTGTGGAAAGCGTCGCGCAAGGCGCTCGACGAGCATTTCGCGAAGCAGGGCTTGAAAGTGCTCTATGCCGTGCCGTGGCCGCCGCAAGGCATCTACAGCAACAAGCCCCTCAATACGATCGCCGACATGAAGGGCCTGAAGATGCGCACCTACAATCCGGCCACGTCGCGGATTGCGGAGCTCGCCGGCGCGCAGCCCGTCACGATCCAGGCGGCGGAATTGGCGCAGGCGATGGCGACGGGCGCCGTCAACGCCAACATGACGTCCGCCGCCACCGGCTATGACTCCAAGGCTTGGGAGCAGGTCAAATACTTCTACGATGCGCAGGCGTGGGTGCCGAAGAACGTCGTGTTCGTCAATCAGAAGGCCTTCGACGCGCTCGACAAGGCGCAGCAGGACGCGGTGTTGAAGGCCGCCGCCGCGGCGGAATCGCGCGGTTGGAAGCTCTCCGAAGAAAAAGCGAAGTGGTATCTCGATCAGCTTAAAAAGAACGGAATGACGGTTGCGCCGCCGTCGCCGACGTTCACCGCGGATCTCAAAAAGGTCGGCGAGACGATGACTTCGGAATGGGTGAAGCAGGCCGGGCCTGAGGGCCAGGCCATCGTGGACGCTTACAAGAAGATGTGATCGTCGATCGCCGTGCGCCGCGCGCTCGACGCTCTCTACGCCGCCGCCGCTTATCTGGCGGCGTTGTTGTTGATAGGCACGCTGATGATGATCCTCCTCGGGATTTTCGGGCGCCTGCTGGACTTCCAGGTGCGCGGCTCCGACGCGTATGCCGGTTACTTGATGGCGGGCAGCGGTTTTCTCGCGCTCGCGCATACGCTGAAGCGCGGTGAGCATATCCGCGTCTCCGTCGTGTCGCGGCTGCTCGAGGGACACGCGCACAAATTGCTCGAATTGATCGCGATCGGCATCGCCGTTCTCCTTGCAATCGTATTGGCGTGGTTCAGCGTTCGCCTGGCGTGGCTCTCTTTTACGCTGCACGACATCTCGACCGGCAACGACGCGACACCGCTGTGGCTGCCCGAGACGGGAATGGCGCTTGGCACGGTCATCTTCGCCCTTGCAATGATTGATGAGTTCCAGCTCGAGGTGCGCGGCCGCCGCGTCGAACCGAAGCACGACGCCGAACCGTTGCATATCGAGTAAAGCCAGGATCATGGACCTCGTCGTCACGGTAACGCTCATTGCGGGTCTTTTCATCCTGCTTGGTGCTGGAGTCTGGATCGGTCTTGCGCTGTTGGGCGTGGCATGGATGGCGATGGAGGTCTTCTCGCCGCGTTCGGCCGGCGACGCGATGGCGCTGACGATCTGGGGCACGACATCGTCGTGGACCCTGACCGCGCTGCCGCTGTTCGTGTGGATGGGCGAGATTCTCTTTCGCACGCGACTCTCCGAAGACATGTTCAGGGGATTGGCGCCATGGCTCGAGCGCGTGCCGGGCCGTCTGCTGCACACCAATATCATCGGCTGCACCATTTTCGCCGCGGTATCCGGCTCGTCCGCTGCCACGTGCGCGACGATCGGCAAAATGACGCTTCCGGAGCTCAAGAATCGCGGCTATCCGGAAGAGATCACGGTCGGCACGCTCGCGGGCGCGGGCACGCTCGGGCTGCTGATACCGCCATCGATCATCATGATTGTTTACGGCATCTCGGCGAACGTGTCGATCGCGCAACTCTTCATTGCGGGCGTTCTACCCGGCTTGTTGCTCGCGCTCATGTTCTCGGGTTACATCGTGATCTGGGCATTGTTCAATCGGGGAAAGATTCCGATCATTGCCGAGCACACCACGCTGTTGCAGAAGATTCACGCATCGCGATATCTGATACCCGTGGTGCTGCTGATCGCGCTGGTGCTCGGATCGATCTATACCGGGCTCGCAACCGCTACCGAGGCGGCAGCATTCGGCGTCGTAGGCGCATTGGCGATTTCCGGCGCGCAGGGCTCGCTCAACTGGCAAACGTTTCGCGACAGCCTGCTCGGTGGCACACGGCTTTATTGCATGATCGCGCTCATTCTCGCGGGTGCGGCGTTTCTGACGCTCGCGATGGGTTACCTCGGCTTGCCGCGGCGGCTCGCCGAATGGATCGGCGGCCTGGGGCTATCGAAGTTCGCGTTGCTCGCGGCGCTGGCAGTGTTCTACATCATCCTCGGTTGTTTCCTTGACGGCATTTCGATGGTCGTGCTGACGATGGGCGTTGTGCTGCCGACGGTACAGAAAGCCGGCATCGATCTACTGTGGTTCGGCATCTTCATCGTGCTCGTGGTGGAGATGGCGCAGATCACGCCACCGGTTGGGTTCAATCTGTTCGTTCTGCAGGGCATGACGCGCAGGGAGATCACGTGGATCGCGCGCCAGGCTTTTCCGATGTTCCTGCTGATGATCGCCGCGACGGTTATTGTGTACGTGTTCCCCGACCTCGTCGGTTACTTGCCGCAGCACATGCGCACAGGGTGACGTCGCGATGTCGCGCGACCGACCCTCAGGTCACATCCACACGCCGAGCATGCAGCATTTCGAAACGCCCTTCGTTCCGAGCGATGCTACGTTCGACGCCTGGCGACTGGCGATCGTGCATCAAGGACAGAACTTGATCCACGTGGTCGCCGATCACGCGCCATGACATTTCGAAACTCTCGAACGAGGTCTCGGGCACCGCGGGTCGGTGCCCTTTTCGCATTTCGCGCTAGTTTCCAAGCGGTGTGAGCCACTGCGCTCAGGGCTTCGACGTGGTGCACCCACGTCGTCAAAGCGGGAGATCCCGGCGCGGCCGCGAGCGTCGACCCAACGCCGCCGACTCGGCCGCGCCGCCCGCTTCGCCGGCTGCGCCACAGGCGCCCCTCGCGCAGTGACTCACCCCGCTTCGACAAGCGGTACCGGTACGAAGCGTGCAATCTCTCAGGTTAGTCGCGTAGCGCGTCTGCACCGAGGCTTCCCAAGGTCGCGGGCAGGGCGCGGCGAGCGCGAGTGTCATCGGTTTCCGTCACGGGTGGCGCTGCGAGCGAAGCCTTGGGTTGGCGAGCGAAGCAGCTCGCGCGCATCCTCCCATTGGTCGGATGCGCCCCGTAGGAAACCACGTTTGCGGACATCCGAGCGCAGAGACGCGCTCTGACCGCGACCTTCGATAAACAGTTTTTGTGACGCTAGCGTTCGCCGAGTCGACTGAACGTTGTTGTGTAAACTTGGCCCAATCAGCAATTACGCCGAGGTCGCATGCATTCGTCAGTGGTACGCGCGTTGATCGTTGTTGTCGCCATGGGGTGCGCCGCTGACGCGAGCGCCGACACGCCGCACAAGGAGTTCACGCCGGACGTCGTCGTGAATCCCAATGCGTACTATCCCGAAGGGCCGCAGTTGATCGACGAAGGATTGCTCGTGGCCGAAATGCCGCGGCATCGCATTGTCCTGATTGGCAAGGGCGGCGAGCGAAAGACCGTCTGGCAGGCCGATGGCTGCGGGCCGACATCGGTCAAACAGATTCCGGGCGGCGGCTATTGGGTGTTGTGCCACCTCGCGGGATATGTGGCGAAGCTGAGTCCCACTTTCCAGACGGTGCAAACGTTTCAGCAGACGACGTCGGGCAGAAGAATCAGCTGGCCCAACGATGCATCGGTCGATTCGAGCGGCAATTTGTATCTGAGCTCGTCCGGCTTGTTTTCGCTGCAGGCGCCGGCGGAGGGCCGCGTCGTGTTCATCGATGTCGCGACCGGAACGGCGAGCGACATCGCGAGCGGCATTCGTTACAGCAACGGCGTGCTCGTCCAGGAACGCCAAAAACGCGTGCTCGTCTCGGAGCACCTGAACCGCCGCATGCTCGCGTTTCCGTTGCTCGATAAAGGAAAGCTCGGCCCATCGACGATCTTCTTCGATTTCAAAAGCGCGCCCGCCGCGCCGGACGCGTACGAGCAAAGCGGACCCGACGGTATCGCGGCGTTTGCGGACGGCGACATCGCCGTCGCGGACTATGGCAACGGCCGCATTCTGCTCCTCTCCGGCGGCGGAAAGTTCTTGACGCAGATTCCTCTCAAATATCGCTTCGTCACCAACCTCGCGATCGCGCGTGATCAGCGAACGATCTTCGTGACAATGACACGCGACAATTCGTCGCCGGAGTTGGACGGCGTTGTGCAAGCGTTCAAAGTGACATCGGGCAAGGAATGATGATGCGGTGGTTCAGTGCCGACAATGTTCACGCGAGCCGCCTCGCCTTTCTGCTGCACTTCGCCGCGTTTCTCTCCGGCTTCGTGACGATGGCGTTGGAAATGCTGATCGGCAGGACCTTCATTCCTTATTTCGGCGGGACGATCTATACGTGGGGCGCGCTCATTTCGGTTTTCCTGACCGGCATGACGCTTGGCTATATGCTCGGCGGCAAGGCGGCGGATCGCTGGCCCGACATTCCAATCGTCGCTGCGTTGTTTCTCGCGGCGGCGGCGTTGGTGGTTGTCGTGCCGCTCTACGGCGAAGATGCCATCAACAGGATTCTCGACTCGATCGATGACATGCGCTACGCAGCGCTCGTCGCGTCGCTCGCGCTCGCCTGCCTGCCCGCGGCATTGTATGCGGCGATCTCGCCCTACTGCGTCCGGTTGTTACTCGATCGCAAGGATCACTCGGGAACGATTTCCGGTCGGCTCTCCGGCCTCGCAACGGCTGGCAGCATTGTCGGCACGCTCGGGACGAGCTTCTTTTTCATCCCGAGCCTTGGCGTTCGGATGATTTACGGTCTTCTCGCGAGCGCGTCGGTGATCATGGGCGTCATCCTGCTGTTGATCGGCCTCTCGAGCTATGGGCAAACGCGCAGCAAGAAACGTCCGATCGTCGCGTCGATTGCGCTGTGCGTGGCGCTGGCCGTCGGTACCGGCCCCGACGACGCGCGCGCCCAGGCGCCGTCGGTGATGATGCTGCGCGACGGGCAAATTGAAAAAGCGGATTCCGAATACAACACCATCTTCGTCGAGAAACAGGGTTCGCTGATCTCGCTCAACTTCGGCTATCGCCAAAACCGCTACACCGAATCGGTCATCGACCTGCAGCATCGCGACGAGCTCGTCGTCACGTACACGCGCTACATGACGGCGTCACTCGTCTATCAGCAGGGGCCGCTTAAGCGCGTTGCGCTGGTCGGGTTGGGCGGCGGAAGAACGATCAGCTACCTCGTGGCCGGCTTGCCCGGCGTCACGGCTGACGTGGCCGAGCTGGATCCCGCCGTAATATCGCTTGCCAAAAAATACTTCGGTGTCGATTCAACTGATCGGTTGCACATCCACAACCGAGACGGGCGCGTGTTCCTGAATCAGACGAAGGACAAGTTCGATGTCATTCTGCTCGACGCGTACCGCGGTCCGTTCGTGCCGTTCCACCTGACGACGCAGGAGTTCTACCGGCTCGTGAAATCGCGCTTGAATGAAGGCGGCGTCGTCGCGCAGAACGTCGAGCCATCGACGATGTTCTTCGACAGCGCATATGCAACGATGAAGAGCGTCTTCGATCAGGTCGACGCGATCGAGGCGAGCGGCAACGTCGTGCTGATCGGCTACAGCGGGGCGCGGTTATCGCCTCAGGATCTCGCCAGAAGGGCGGCCGCTGCGCAGGAGCGACTCAAGATGAAGTACGACCTGCGCGATCTCGTCAAGGCGCGCAAGGACGTCACGATCGCGAGCGACGCAAAGATTCTGACCGACGACTTTGCACCAGTCGAAATGTTGAAGACGGTCAAGCGCCACAACCAGAAGCCCGAGTGATGCGCCGAGCGGCGCCGTGATGCGCTTCGGCGAATTGCATTACCGCTAGTTCGCGCGAAATCGCACGCGCATCACCTTCTTGTCGTACTCTGCTTCGGTTGCCAGCGTGATTTCCACGCCGTCGGCGGCGAAGACGCGACCGCCGCTCGCACGACAATTGTTCCGCTCGTATTGGCACGGGCCCATTTCAGGATGCTTGCGACACAGCGCCGCGACCTTGGGCGCGAACTCGATCGCGGTTTGCTGCTGCTTGTTCTTCGTGTCGATTACGCACACGTACTGCGTGGTCGGCGGGACGACGATCTTCGGCGGAGGCTGTTGAGGCACCAGATAGGTGGGCGGCGCGATCGCGACTGGCGGAATCGCCGGCGTTTCCAACGGCCGCCGCGCGACGGCTGCGCCGGCGGCATCGCTACGCGACGTGGTGGCCAGCGGCGGATTTTCCGGTGCCGCTGCACAAGCCGTCAGCACGGTGGCGAGCCACGCGATCGTAAAACGGAATTGCATTCGCTAACGATAGGCCCATTCCGCGGCGATTTTCAAGTCCGCACGTCGGCAAACCACGTGGCCCTACGAACAGCCGTCCCGACGTAGAATTCCCGCTGCCCGCCTATCGTCAAACCGGGGGAGAGGCCAATGCGAACACAGGTAGGAATCGTCGGGGCGGGTCCGGCGGGGCTCCTGCTGTCGCATCTGCTTCGTCTTGCAGGCGTCGAATCGGTCGTCGTCGAAGCCCGCTCGCGTGATTACGTCGAGCATCGCGTACGCGCCGGCGTTCTCGAGCAGGGGACGGTGGATCTTCTCGTTGCCTCCGGTCTGGGCGAGCGCTTGCAGCGCGAGGGATTGTGCCATCGCGGCATCGAGCTGCGTTTCGCCGGCCGCGGACATCGGATCGATTTCGCAGCGTTGACCGGCAAAGCAATAACGGTCTACGGACAGCAGGAAGTCGTGAAGGACTTGATCGGCGCCGCGCTTCGCGCGGGCAGCGAAATCCTGTTCGATGTCACCGATGTCAGCGTGCACGATCTCGATTCGCCTGCGCCGCGCGTAACCTTCCATCGCAATGGCGTGCCGGAAGAGTTGCAATGCGCTGTGATCGCCGGCACCGATGGATTCCACGGCGTGTGCCGTCCGTCGATTCCGCCGGGCGTTCTCGCGACGTTCGAGCGCACGTACCCATTCGCCTGGCTCGGCATCCTCGCGGCGGCGCCGCCGTCGCACGACGAGCTGATCTACGCCTATCATGAACGCGGCTTTGCGCTATTCAGCATGCGTTCGCCGGAAGTGACGCGCTTGTATCTGCAAGTCGCGCCCGATGAAAATATCGACGAATGGTCCGACGCGCGCATCTGGCGCGAGCTGCACACGCGGCTGGAGACCGACGACGGCTGGCGGCTCAACGAAGGCCCGGTGCTCGAGAAGTTGCTCGCGCCAATGCGAAGCTTCGTCGTCGAGCCAATGCAATATGGACGTCTCTTTCTTGCCGGCGATGCCGCGCACATCGTGCCGCCGACCGGTGCGAAGGGCATGAACCTAGCCGTCGCGGATGTGAGCGTGCTCGCGCGCGCCCTCACCGCATTTTTCACGTCCGGGCGTGAAGACTTGCTGGAACAGTATTCTGCAACGTGCCTCGCACGCGTCTGGCGCGCCGAGCATTTCTCGTGGTGGATGACCTCGATGCTGCATCGCTTTCCCGACGGCGATACGTTCCAGCACAAGCTGCAGCGCTCGCAGCTCGACTATGTCGTCAGCTCGCGTGCGGCCGCGACGTCGCTCGCGGAAAACTACGTCGGGCTGCCGCTGCCATGAAATGCGCCGGCAGAAATGCCCCGGCTGGCAACGGGGAGCGCGCCACAGGCGCCAAAACGCCGCGCAGCAACGATCCGGAGCAGACGCGGCGCGACATTCTCACCGTCGCAACGCAGGAGTTCGCGGACAAGGGTCTGAGCGGGGCGCGCATCGACGAGATCGCCGCACGCACGCGCACCAGCAAGCGGATGATCTACTACTACTTCGGCAGCAAGGAAGGGCTCTACATCTCGGTGCTGGAAGAAGCCTATCGCACGATTCGCAACATCGAGCGTGACGTCAACGTCGACCACCTGTCGCCCGAACAAGCGCTGCGCGAGCTCGTCGGGTTCACGTTCGACCGGCACCAGCAGAATCCGGATTTCGTGCGTCTCGTGATGAACGAAAACCTCCATTCGGGGAAGTACATCGCGCAGTCTGCCAACATACCGACGCTCAACGTGCCCGCAATTGACACGGTCCGGCGAATCGTCGAGCACGGCAAAAAGTCGCGCGCGTTTCGGCAGGACGTCGATCCCACCGATCTGCACATGACGATCAGCGCCTTGTGCTTCTACAGCGTGTCCAACCGCCACACGTTCTCGACGATCTTCAAGGTCGACATGACGTCGGCCAAGGCGTTGGCGGCGCGCAAGAGAAGCGTTATCGCGACGGTTCTCGCGGCCGTGCGTCCGTCGCGCGAAATTCGTTGAGGATTTCGTCCATTACCCACGCGGTGCGCGCGCCACTGTCGCCGGTGCTCGGGCAACGGCCGTTTCCGTTCAATTCGTCGACGATGCTCTGGATCATCGGTTGATGCACGTGCGGCGGATCCGCGATGGGAATTTCTTCCGTCATGCTGCCGCGGCTCAAGCGGATCGGAACCGGCGCATAGGTCGAAAACCGGATGCGACCGCTCGCACCGATGATCTCGTTGTACTCTTCGTCGAAATCGGCGGCGAAGCACCATGCGCCGTTGCCGTAGACGCCTGAAGCGAAGCGGTAGCTGGCCGTGACAACATCTTCCGGGCGGTACGCGCCGGCCTGGTTGCCGGCAAAGGCGCGCACGGTCTCGATCGGTCCGCAAACGAAATCGAGGAAGTCGAGCGCATGGCAAACCATCTCAAAGAAGAAACCACCGCCCGATAGCGCAGGATCGATACGCCACGGCAATGTCTTCATTTGCTCGGCAGGCGGCAGACGTTGGAACTGCCGCGTGATCACCATCCGAACTGCGCCGATCGCGCCGGAGTCGACGAGGTCCTTCACCGCGAGGAAACGCGGCAGCGCGCGCCGATAGTAGGCGACCCAGAGAGGAACGCGCGCAGACCGGCACGCGGCTATCATCTCCGCGCATTGGACATGATTCATCGCCATCGGCTTTTCGACATAAACGGGCTTGCCGGCGGCCGCACACCGCAACGTGTATTCGCGATGTGAATCCGTCAGCGTAGCAATGTAAACCGCGTCGATGTCGTTAGCCTCGATGATCGCATCCGCGTTGTCGTATGAGCGGGGAACGCCATGGCGGCGTGCGAAGTCGGCGGCCAGCGCGCCGTTGCGTCGCATGACCGCGGCCAGTTGCGAATGGTCGGCTTTGTAGAATCCGGGTCCGCTTTTGACCTCGGCGACGTCACCACAACCGATCATGCCCCAGCGAACGGTCTTCATCGTCGATCTTTCAGTACGCGACTTGCGCGACTGCGCGAAGCTCTTCGGGCGTCGCTGTGCCGAAGCCGAAAAACTCCAGATACGCGGGAATCTGCTCGAACAGCATGTCGGTGCCGATTTGGAAGCGGCATCCGCGCTCGCGCGCGGCTTGCAGCAGCGGCGTGATTTCCTGCTTCATCACGACTTCGCCGACGAACGTGCTGGGCGACAAGCGCCAGACGTCGAATGGCAGCGGATCGGTCGCCTTCATGCCGAGTGGCGTTGCATTGACGACGAGGTCGTAACCGGCGGGATCGTTGGAGCGAACGTCGACACGGACGTGGGGATAGTGGAGGCGTAAGCGGTCCGCGAGGCTCTCCGCCGTCGCGGCGTGCGCATCGAACAACGTGATGGACGCCGGAGCATCGGCGGCGAGCGACGCGGCGATCGCCGAACCCACGCCCCCGGCGCCCACGACAAGGCATGATGCACCGGCAACACGGAATCCTTTGCGCTTCAACCCCCGCGTGAAGCCAGCGCCGTCGAACATGTCGCCCAGCAACGTTCCGTTCTCCCGGCGCAAGACGGCATTGCACGATCCCGCGACCTTTACCGTCGTGGAAACTTCGTCTAGCAACGCAACGGTGGTCACCTTGTGCGGCATCGTGATAAGCGCGCCGCGGATATTGGTAAGCCGGAACAGCGCCTTCAGCACCTGCGGGTAAGCGTCCGCCTTGACGCCCATCGGCACCACCACGGCATCGATGCAGGCTCTCTCGAACCACGGGTTATAGATCAGCGGCGCCTTGAACGTCTCCGTCGGATAACCGATATGTGCGATCAATGTCGTCTTGCCGCTGATCATCTCGACTCCGTTGTGTTCACGACCTGGCCCGTACGCGCCGCCTCCGCAATGGCATCGGTGACGCGCAGATTTTGCAGGCCATCGCGTGCCGTCACCAGTGGTTCCGCGTCGCCACGAATGACCGCAGCGAAATGCTCGATTTGCGCAGCCAACGGATCGATCCGTTCGAATTCCTCCGTGCGCGTCAAGAAAGGCTTCCACCACGAGCGTTCTTCCTTTCCGGCGTAGTACTTGATCCGCATCGTCGGAACGGACAACGAGCCGTTCGTCCCGACGATGACGTAGCAATCCTCGTCGGGATACGTCGAATAGCTCTTGTTTTCCTGCGACGTTTGCTCCCAGCTCTTCGCGCTGCCGGCGGTGTCGGACAGCAGGAATGTCCCGAGTGCGCCGTTCGCAAACTTGAGATTGATCGCCACGGTGTCTTCAACGGGAAATCCACGCGTCGCGTTCGCCGCGAACGCCTGCACGGCGACGATCTCGCCCACCATCGCGCGCAGATTTCCCACTTCGTGGATCATGTTGATCAGGATCGGGCCGCCGCCGGGCTGCCGCCGCCACGGCGCTTCATCGAAGTAATGATCGGGCTTGTAGAAGAGCGCGCAGCCAATGACGCCGACGATCTCGCCCAGCATTTCCGATCGCACGATCTCGCACGCCTTGTGAAGAATCGGGCTGTGACGGCGATGATGGCCGACGAGCACCTTCACGTGGGCGCGCTCGGCGGCTTCGCACAGCCGTATACCTTCGGCCAACGTGTGTGCGACCGGCTTCTCGACCAATGTCGGAACGCCGGCCCGTATGCACTCCAACGCTTGCTCCACGTGCAGCTGATTGGGTGTCGCGAGTACGACGCCGTCGGGTTTGTCCTTGGCGAACAGTTCGTCGAGCGAGCGATAGACGGGTACGTCGGCTTGGCGCGCTACATCGGCCGCCTTGGGAGCCGGATCGACGATGGCCGACAGTTTGCACGAGCGGCTTTTCTGGATTTCCTCGATATGGCGAAGTCCGATCAGCCCTGCGCCCGCAACGGCAATCCTGATTCTCTCCACAACCGTTCCTCTTTGTCGTTGGCGTCATCGTAACGACCGCCGAACCCATCGGCAATCGTGATCGCGATCATCCAAAGACGCGATTGGCATTGTCCCGTCAGTCACTCTAGATTGCACGCTGTGAAATCCTCAAGGGTGGCTGCATGGAAGTTCTTCGCGCATTCAGGGAGTCCGTCCTTGTGCGAATAAAACCCGAATGGCTACTGGTCGCGAACGGATCATGGCTTCGCGCCGCATTCGTCGGCGCCAGCGCCCTCGTGGGCGGGTTCATCAACCTGTTCAATGGTGCAGCTGCACCCGCGTCTGCATTCGTGATCATCATCGGCGGTGGCGCGCTCGGCGCGTTTGCGTTTCGACGCGCGCGGCAAGCGCTCAACCGCTTAACATCCCCAGCTCCTCCGCAGCCTGGCGGAGCGGCGGCAGGAATGACTTCTCCATTTCCGCGATCGACACGCGAGGCGCCTGCACGCTGATGTTGATCGCCGCCGCGACACGCGCCCGGTAGTCCTTCACCGGGACCGCGATCGAGCGCAAACCGATCTCGAGCTCTTGATCGACGATGGCGTAGCCCGCATCGCGCACGCCGGCCAGCGTCTCGGCGAGCTTCTCCTTTGATACGATCGTGCGATTCGTGTACGGCGCAAGCTTGACGCGACGCACGTAGGCGCCAAGCTCGTCTGCGGGGAGATTGGCAAGCAGCACGCGTCCCATCGATGTGCAATGCGCCGCCAATCGGCTGCCGACGCCGAGGTCGATCGACATGATTCGCTTGCTCGATGACGATCGCGCCACGTACAGGATTTCATCACCGTCCATGATCGCGAGCGAGCAGGATTCGTGTGTCGATGCGCTGACTTGGTCGAGAACCGGCTGGGCGGCCATGACCAGCGGGACCGACGACAGGTACGCGTGTCCGAGCGACAGGATCTGCGGCCGGAGCGCGAATGTTCCGCCATCCTCCGCTCCGACGTAGCCAAGCTTTGCGAGCGTGTACAGACATCGTCTTACCGCCGCGCGCGGTATGCCGGTGCGCAAGCTCAACTGGGCGATCGACATCTTGCGTCGCTGCTGTGAAAAGCCGCGGATGACCGCCAATCCTCGAGCGAGCGACGTCATGAAATTTGGATCGCCCGAAAGCGCCTGAATCTCGTCGGCGACGGTCGTGGCCGCGAGTTTGGCTGCCGTGCGATTGCGAGAGCCGGAAAAGCCATTCTTGAGGGGAGGCTCGGCCGGCGGGCGTTTGGGTGGCATCGGATGAGCGCTTTCGAATACGTCCCCGTAATGTAGGGCAGATAATTGCGGGCACCGGCGATCGCGAGAGGCGGTTCGTTCGATTATCGCACAATTATTCGATAATCGGCTTGACCGGGTGGACGGTAGTGTACTAACTTGTTCGTTAGCGAAGTATAAGTTGGAAAAAGCGCTTAACGAGGAGGTTTCGAGATGATCACGCGAGGCCATGGCGACGCCGGTCCATGCCGGCGATTCCACCGAGACGCCGCCCGAAAAGGACAGACGCAGTGGACCTGAGCCGCTTCGCTATCGACACCGTCACGTTGGCGGGCTCGTTGGAGGACAAGCTTCGCGTCATGCGCGACGCGGGTTTCGGAGGGATCGAGATTTGGGCCAAGGATCTGGTCACCCATCCGGGTGGTGTGCCGGGTGCGGTCGCGGCAATACGCGCGAGCGGGCTTCGCGTGTCGAGCTTTCAGTTGCTCAAGGACTACGAAGGACTCGACGCGCATTTGCACGAATACAAAATCGACATCGCCAAATCGCTGCTGGATTTGATGGACGCCGTTGGCGCCAAAGTTCTCGTCGTCGCGTCGTCGACGTCGGCGTACGCATCGGCCGATACGGACAAGGTTGCGGCCGATATGCGCGCACTCGCGACGCTGGCGGTTCCCCGCCAGGTCCGCATCGCTTTCGGCGCACCAGCGTGGGGGAAATGGATCAACGAATATCCGGCGGTATGGGAGACGGTCCGGCGCGCAGATCGAGAGAATCTCGGCGTGCTGATCAACGCGTTCCACCTGCTCGCGCGCGGTACGACGCTGGACGGAATCGACACGATCCCGGGTGAGCGCATTTTTCTCGTCCAGCTCGCCGACTACCTTGGCGATCTCAAAGACATCACCGAAACAGCGGACCACCGGCGCGCGTTCCCGAACGAGAGTGCGCATCGCGACGTGATCGGTACGTTGGTGCGCAAGATCCATCGTGCCGGGTACCGCGGCGATTACGTGTTCGAAGTGTTCAACGATGAGTATCTGCATCTCGCGCCCGAATCGATCGTCGGCCGCGCGCGAAAAGCGGCGCAATGGATCATTGCCGAGACGGCGCAGTCATGAACATCTGTTCAGCGGCTGTAACGCGAATGCTGCAGCCCAATGCGGCAGTAATTCACTGATGGCTTCACTCTAAGGAGGAAACGATGAATCGATTTGAACGACTCGCCATCGCTGCACTGGTCCTGTCCGCGGCGACGACATCGCTCGCGCAACAGGGTCCGGTCCCGATTTTCGGACTGATGGAGCTTTCGGGCACCGGCGCGACGGCGGGCACCAACTTCGACAACGGCGTCAAGCTGGCCGTGAAGGAAATCAACGCTGCGGGTGGCCTCCTCGGGCGCAAGATCGAGTACACGGCGATGGATACGCAAACCAATCCCGGCGTCGCCAAGGCGTTGGCGCAGAAGGCAGTCGATTCGGGCGCCTACGTCGTGATGGGACCGGTCTTTTCCGGTTCGATCATTGTCAGCATGGTGGAAACGAAGCGCGCCGAGATCCCGAACTTCACGGGCGGCGAAGCGGCGAACATTACGCAGCAGGGAAATCCGTACGTCTTTCGCACGTCGTTCACGCAGTCGACGGCAATGCCGAAGCTCGCCAAGTACATCAAGGACGGCGTCAAGGCGAAGTCGGTCGCGATGATCTGGGTCAACAACGACTTCGGCAAAGGCGGACACGATTCCATGCTGAAGGCGCTTGAGGCACAAGGCATCAAAGTCGTCGCCGACGTTCCGACGGATCCGGGCCAGGTGGATTTTTCCGGCGCGGTGCTGAAAGTGAAACAATCGAACGCCGACGCGCTGTTCGTCTATACCAACGAGGAAGAGTCGGCGCGCGCGCTCCGCGAGCTGCGCAAGCAGGGCTACGACAAGCCGATCATCGGCGAGACGACGCTCACCGGACAGAAAGTGATCGAGCTGGCCGGAGACTCCGCGAACGGCGCGCTCGCGCACGTCGGCTTGACTGTCGACGCACCGCAGCCGACGATCAAGGCGTTCGACGAAAAGTTCCAGAAGGAATACAAATACAAAAGCGATCACAACGGCATGAAGGGCTACAGCGCGATGTATGTCGTCAAGGCAATCACGGAAAAAAACAAGAAGCTCGATCCGAAGGAGTTTGCCAAGGCGCTGCACGGCGCGAAGATTTCCGCGAAGGAGTATCCCGGCGTCCTGCTCGACGTGTCGTTCGATCAGAATGGCGATCTCGATCGTGAAAGCTTTCTGGTCAAAGTCGAAAATGGCAAACAAGTCGTGACGGCGACGTTGCCTCCGGCATCCGCGAAGTAGAAACGCCGTACCCGCGCGCGTTGCGCCGGGCATGTCCCTCGCTTCGGCACGGGACGCTCGAGCCGATGCGCGCTAATTGCGGGAGGAACCGCCATGGGTGATCTAATCCATCTGATCCTGTCCGGCACGGCGACGGGCGCGATCTACGCACTCGCCGCGCTCGGCTTCACGCTGCTGTGGCAGGCCGCCGGCGTGATCAACTTCGCGCAAGGTGAATTCGTGATGCTTCCGGCATTCGCGATGTTGTTCTTCATCGCCGTCGGCGCGCCGCTGTGGCTCTCATTCCTGCTCACGTGCGCAGTCGCGATGGTCGTCCTCGGCTACGGTTTCAAGCGCGTCATCGTCGATCCGCTGATCAAGCACGGCGTCATTCCGTTGGTGATCGCGACGTTGGGATTGTCGATCGCCGTCAAGTCGATCGTGCGTGCCGGCTACAGCGCGGAAGCGCATCCTTTTCCGAGCGCGTTTCCCGCCGGTCAGCTTTCGCTCGGCGGCATCGCCGTCTCCTACGCAGACATCGGCACGCTCGTGTTGGCGGGCCTCATCGTGATTGGCTTGCAGATGTTTCTCAACAAGACAGTCACCGGCCGTGCGATGCAGGCGGTGGCGCAAAACACCGATGCCGCGCGCGTGCTCGGCATCGACGTCAAGCGAATGGTGTTGTATGTATTTCTGATCAACGCGGTGTTATCGGTCGTCGCAGCGTTGCTCGTGACGCCGACGTATCTGGCGAAGTTCGATATGGGCGACTCGATCGGGCAAAAGGCGTTCTTTGCCGCGATCATCGGCGGCTTCAACCAGACGCGGGGTGCGTTGCTCGGCGGTGTGCTGATCGGCATCCTGGAGAACGTCGTCGGGTTTTATGTGTCGCCGGCGTACAAGGAGGGTGTCGCGCTGGTGTTGTTCCTCGCCGTCATTCTGTTCCGGCCCGAGGGACTGCTCGGCAAGGCCGAGGAGCGCAAGGTATGAACGCGCAGATGAAGACCGGGATTCTGGTGGCATCGCTCGTGGTGGTCGCCGTGGTGGCATCGTTCGCCAAACGAAGCGACGTCTATCTGCTGACGCTCTATTGTGTGTACCTGATGGCAACGTTCGGCCTCAATTTGACCGTCGGCTACGCAGGACAGATGTCGCTCGGCCAGGCGGCGTTCTTCGGCATTGGCGCGTACGTCGCCGCGATCGCGCTGAAGGCGGGCGTACCGTTCCTGCTCGTGCTCCCGATATCGGCGATTGCGTGTTTCGTCGTCGGTCTCGCGCTCGGATTCCCCGCGTTGCGGGTGCAGCACCATTACCTCGCGTTCGCGACACTCGGGTTCAACGTGCTCGTCTACCTGGTCATGCGTAACGAAGAGAAATTGACGGGCGGCACGTTCGGGATTTCCGGGATTCCGCGGCCTTCGCTGTTCGGAGTTTCATTTGACGGTCCGCTCGCATTTTTCTTTTTCACCTTCGTGTCGTTGATCATTCTCGCGTTCTTCTTATGGTGGTTGCTGCGCTCGCCCTGGGGACGCGCGTTCGCGGCCCTTCGCGACAATCCAATCCGCGCGGAAAGTCTCGGCGTCAATATCACCGCCTATACGCTGCTCGCGTTTGCGATTGGCGCTGCGTGCGCGGGCATCGGCGGCGTCTACTACGCGTCGCTGGTCGAATTCATCGAGCCGGGTCCGTTCCATTTTTCGACATCGCTGACGATGCTGCTCGCCGTCATCGTCGGCGGCTCCGGACGCTTTTTCGGGCCGGTGATCGGCACAATCATCATCATTCTGCTGCCGGAGCTCTTGCGCTCGACCAACGTTTCGTGGCTCAAGTTCATGCAGACGTGGTATCTGGCGGTGTTCGGCGTTGCCGTCGTCGCGCTGATGATCTGGTTGCCGGGCGGCATTCTTTCGATCGGTGATCGCTTCAAATCGAAGGAGGTGGCCAAGTGACACCTTTCCTCGAAGTAAAGGACGTGCGCAAGGCGTACGGCGCGATCAAGGCCGTCGACGGCGTCAGCTTCGACGTGGGTCCGGGCGAGATCGTCGGCGTCATCGGGCCGAACGGCTCGGGCAAGACGACGCTTTTCAACAGCATCCTCGGGCAGATCGCGCCGACGTCGGGCCACGTCGAATTCTGCGGCGAGGACATCACCGGCATGTCGCCGCTCGAGCTGTCGCGGCGAGGCGTCGGACGCACGTTCCAAACCTTGCAGGTGTTCGTCAAGCTGTCGGTACGCGATAACCTGATCGCCGCCGCGCAGGAATTCAAAGGCACGCTCGGCGGGCGGCTATTCGCGAAGCCCGATGCGGGGCTCGGCGACCATGCGGACCAGATGATCGAGCTGTTCCGCTTGAAGCATGTCGCGCACCTGCCCGCGGGAAGTCTCTCGTACGGCCAGCAAAAGCTGATCGACATCGCGATGGCCTTCATGGCCGCGCCGCGGCTCGTGCTGCTCGACGAACCCTGCGCGGGCGTGAATCCTAGTCTCGTCGATCAGCTGCACGATCGCCTGGTGGAGCTCAACAAGACGCAGGGCGGCAGCTTCGTCGTCATCGAGCACAACATGGACTTCATCATGAAGCTCTGCCCGCACGTGATCTGCATGGTCGAAGGCAAAGTGCTCGCGGAAGGGCCACCGGCGCAGGTGCAAGGCAATCGCGCGGTGCTCGAAGCGTATCTAGGGAACTGAGTGGGCAACTGAGGGGCAGACATGGCGAACGAAAAGATCATCGAGTTCGACAAGGTCGTCGCCGGCTATTCGCCGAGTTTGACGATTCTGAACGAGACGACACTCGACGCCCGCAAAGCGGAAATCACCTTGCTGATCGGTCCCAACGGCGCAGGCAAATCGACCGTCTTGAAGACGCTGTTTGGCATGCTGGTTCCTCGCGCTGGTGAAATCCGCTTCGAGGGCAAGCGGATCAACGGCAGGACGCCACGCGAGCTCCTGGCCGAGGGCATCGCGTTTGTCCCGCAAGGTCGAAATCTTTTTGGGTCGCTGTCGGTGCGTCACAATCTCGAGCTCGGCGGCATCACGCTGCCGCGCGGCGAGCTGGGCGGGCGCATCGAAGAGGCGCTCACGCGTTTTCCGCGGATCAAGGAGCGGATCGACAACCAGGCATCGACGATGTCGGGCGGTGAGCAGAAACAGCTCGAGATCGCCCGCGCGATGCTGTTGCGGCCGCGGGTGATCCTGATCGATGAGCCATCAATCGGATTGTCGCCGAAGCTCGTTCAGGAAGTGATGACGCTTCTGCGCACGCTCGCCGACGGCGGCACGACCGTGCTGATGGTCGAGCAAAATGTGCGCACGGCGCTCAAGTACGCGAACCGCGCGCTCGTGCTCGAGATGGGCCGGCTCGCGCTCGATCGTCCGGCCTCCGAGCTTCTGCACGATCCGAATCTCAACCGCTTGTTCCTCGGCGGGCACGTGAAGACTGCATGATCATGGCGCACCCGATCGGACTTGCCGCATTAACTGTGCTGGAGCTTTCGCCGCCCGAAATGGTGTCGTGCGCCGCGAAGGCGGGATTCGCAACCATCGGTTTGCGCTTGCTGCCGCCGACTGCGGAGGAAGTTCAGCATCCGATGGTCGGCGACACGCCGCTCGTGCGCGAGACGGCGCGTCGACTCGCCGACACCGGCATTCCGGTGCTCGATATCGAGCTCTTTCGCTTGAAACCCGATACGAACGTTGCAGACTATCGCGCGGCGCTGGAGACGGGCGCGCGTCTGGGCGCGCACGAAGTCCTGTTGGCGGGCAACGATTCCGACGAAGCCCGGTTGACGGACAATTTCGCTGCGTTTTGCGACCTCGCCCGCGAATTCGGCATGGGCGCGAACCTCGAGCCGATGCCATGGACCGACGTCCGCAATTTCGCGCAAGGTGCGCGGATTGTCGCTGCATCCGGCCACGAAAACGCGGGCATCGTGATCGATCCGATTCATTTCGATCGCGGCGGAAGCCGTGCAGAGGAAATCGCGTCCGTGCCGCGCGCCCGCCTGCGCTACATGCAGCTCTGCGACGCGCCGGCCGAGCGGCCCACCGACACTGAAACGCTTTTGCATCAGGCGCGTGCTGAGCGGCTGATGCCCGGCGACGGCGGCTTGGATTTGCGCGGCATTCTGCGCGCGGTGTCGCCGGATTTGCCGCTCAGCTTGGAGATTCCGATGCGAACACTGACTCCCACGATGCCCGCGCTCGAGCGCGTGCGGCAGATGCTCGCCAAGACGCAACGGCTCCTGGAGACCTTATGAAAAAAGTGCTCGTCCTGAACGGTCCGAACCTCAATCTGCTCGGCACGCGCGAGCCGGCCGTATACGGCTCGCAAACGCTCGCCGACGTCGAGCAGATGTGTCGTGACGAAGGCGCGCGTTTGTCGCTCGCAATCGACTTCCGGCAGTCGAATCATGAAGGTCAGTTGATCGACTGGATACATGAGGCCGGACGCGAGTGCGCTGCGGGCACGATGCTCGGTGTCGTATTCAACGCCGGCGCGCTCACGCACACATCGATCGCGCTGCACGACGCGATCAAGGGCGCCAACGTCCCCGTCATCGAGCTGCATATTTCCAACGTCCATGCCCGCGAGCCGTTTCGTCACCATTCGTGGTTGTCCCCGGTCGCGAAGGCGGTCATCGCCGGCTTCGGCGTCCACGGTTATCCGCTGGCCATCGCCGGTCTCGCGAAAATCGCCGCGGCAAAGTAGCGCGCCATGCGAAAGTGCATCGCGACCGTATCGTTGAGCGGTACGCTCTCCGAAAAACTCGACGCGATTGCAGCGGCGCGCTTCGACGCGATCGAAGTGTTCGAAAACGATCTGATTCATTTTCAAGGCTCGCCCGAAGACGTGCGCGCAATGGCCGCCGACCGCGGTCTCGGCATTGATCTTTACCAGCCGTTTCGCGATCTCGACGCCGCAACCGACGAGCAGTTTCGGCGTAACCTCGACCGCGCCGAACGCAAGTTCGACATCATGGACACGCTCGGCGCGCCGATGATGCTGGTGTGCTCGAATCCGACGCCGGGCGCGGTGACCGACGATGCGCGGATCGCCGCACAGTTTCACGCGCTCGCCGATCGCGCGGCGCGTCGCAATCTCCGCATCGCGTTCGAAGCGCTCGCGTGGGGCCGACACGTCAGCCGATACAGCCACGCGTGGTCAATCGTGAAGGCAGCCGATCATCCGCACCTCGGCGTCGCACTCGACAGTTTTCACACGCTTTCGCTCGGCGACGATCCCGCGGGCATCGCGGAGATTCCCGGTGACAAGATATTCTTCCTGCAGCTCGCGGATGCGCCGCGGCTCGCGATGGACGTCCTGCAATGGAGCCGACATTACCGGTGCTTTCCCGGCCAGGGCCAGTTCGATCTCGCCCGCTTTCTCGAATGCGTGCTGATCGCCGGCTATAACGGGCCGCTGTCGCTCGAAATCTTCAATGACGTATTCCGCGAGGCGCCCGGCCGGCGTACCGCCATCGACGCGATGCAGTCCCTCTTGTATCTCGAATCGCAGACGCGGCAACGTTTGGCGAGCGCCGCCTTGGCGAATCCGCAATCATCCGCAGCGCAGGCGCTTGGCCGTGTCGCGCTGTTCGATCCGCCGCAACCTCCGCGGCTCGACGGCGTTGCGTTTCTCGAGTTCGCCGTCGACACGGAAACCGAGACGGCCCTCGGTGGCCTCCTCGAATCGCTCGGCTTCGCGCGCGCCGGCCGCCATCGATCCAAAGAGGTTTCGCTCTATCAGCAAGGCGACATCAATCTTGTGCTGAACGCCGAGCCCGATTCGTTTGCGCGGACGCACTTTTCCGAGCATGGCCCTTCGATCTGTGCGATGAGCCTGACAACCGATGACAGCATACGAGCGTTGAACCGCGCCACCGCGCTCAATTGCCCGCGATTCGACAGCCGGATCGGGCCGCACGAGCTCAAGATTCCGGCGATCCGCGCGCCGGATGGAAGCCTCGTCTATTTCGTTCCCGCCGAGTTGGGATCGGACGGTCTTTATGAAATCGATTTCGACTTGACTGCGCGCCCGCGTCTCAAAGGCGTCGACGCGGGCCTGGCGTCGATCGACCACGTCGCAATCGGGCTGCCGGTCGATGCGCTCGACACATGGATATTGTTTTATCGCGCCGTGCTTGGCATGCAACCGGGCGACAGTCTCGAGCTTTCCGATCCCTACGGTCTAATCCGCAGCTGCGGCGTGGCGAGTGACAATCGCGCGGTCCGCGTCGTGCTGAATGTCTCGCAAAGCCGCAGCACGCAGACCGCGCGGGCCGTAACATCACAGGGCGGCGCCGGCGTTCACCATATCGCGTTCGCCTGCAACGACATTTTCGCGACGCTCGAAAAGCTGATCGAGAACGGCGTGCGCTTTGTCCCGATCTCGCCCAATTACTATGACGATCTGCTCGCGCGTTTCGATCTTCCAACGTCGGTCGTCGCGCGCATGCGCCGACTGAGCATTCTTTACGAACGTTCCGGCGGCGAGTACTTTCACGCCTACTCGGAGCCGTTCGCAGGCCGATTCTTTTTCGAGATCGTCCAGCGTACCGGCGACTACGACGGCTATGGCGCGCTCAATGCGCCGGCCCGCATTGCGTCGCAGGCGCAACGTTCAGCAGCGATGGCGCATCCGTGACCGACCGCTACGCCGTCATCGGAAATCCGGTCGCGCACAGCTTGTCGCCGCGCATCCATGCCGCTTTCGCGCAGCAAACGGGGGAAGACATCGAGTACGGTGCGATCCTGGCGCCGGTGGATGGATTCGCCGCGGCGGTCGGGACCTTTCGCTCGCACGGCGGCTGCGGTCTCAACGTGACGGTTCCGTTCAAGCTTGACGCGTTTGCACTCGCGACGACGTTGACTGATCGCGCGGAGAGCGCGGGCGCCGTCAACACGCTCAAGTTCGACGGCGCATCAGCGCTTGGCGACAACACCGATGGCGCGGGGCTCGTCGCCGACATCACGATTCGCCTTGGCTTACCGCTGGCCGCTAAGCGCATCTTGCTGATGGGCGCCGGCGGCGCCGCGCGCGGCGTCGTGCTGCCGTTGCTGGAACAGAAACCCGCGCTGCTGGCGATTGCCAACCGCACCGTGGAGAAGGCCATCGCGCTCGCGGCGCGCTGGAAATCGCGTGGCAACGTTCGTGGCGGCGGATATGGCGACTTCGCCGACGAGCGCTTCGACGTCATCATCAACGCGACGTCGGCGAGCTTGAGCGGCGACGTACCGCCGCTGTCAAAACGCGCCTGCGCTTCGGCGACGCTGGCCTACGATATGGTCTACGGCGAACGCGCGACGCCGTTTCTTGCGACGGCGAAATCGTTCGGCGTTTGCCGCGGTGCGGACGGCCTGGGAATGCTGATTGCGCAAGCAGCGGAGTCGTTTCTGATATGGCGTGGCGTGCGACCCGATACCGGTCCGGTTATCGCGACGTTGAGCGCGTGAGATGACAACGAAAGCGCGCGATTACCGAACGCTTTCTGCGCGTGCGCGATTGACCTGTCTCCAACGTACGCCCTACACTGTGCGATATGCGAACATTGGTGCGGTAATCGCACACAGGGGCTTCCAAGATGATTGATAAAACGGTCGGGACAGCTGCCGCGGCGGTCGCCGATATTGGCGACGGCGCCACGGTGATGATTGGCGGCTTCGGTACCGCCGGCATGCCGTCCGAGCTCATCGATGCGCTAATTGATCAAGGTGCGCGCGGCCTCACGATCGTGAACAACAACGCGGGCAACGGCGAAGTGGGTCTCGCCGCGTTGCTGAAGGCGAAGCGCGTACGCAAAATCATCTGCTCGTTTCCGCGCCAGACCGATTCGTACGTCTTCGATGCCCTTTATCACGCCGGCGAAATCGAGCTGGAGCTCGTGCCGCAAGGCAATCTCGCCGAACGGATACGCGCCGCGGGCTCGGGGATCGGCGCGTTTTTCACGCCGACGGGTTATGGAACGTTACTCGCGGAGGGCAAGGAGACGCGCGAGATCAACGGTCGCAACTATGTGCTCGAATATCCGATCGAGGCGGATTTTGCATTGATCAAGGCGCAGCACGCCGATCGATGGGGCAACCTGGTGTACCGCAAGACTGCGCGCAATTTCGGTCCCATCATGGCGGCTGCGGCGAAGTGCACAATCGTGCAGGTGCGCGAGGTTGTGAACCTCGGCGATCTCGATCCCGAGGCGGTTGTAACGCCGGGTATCTACGTGAGGCGCGTCGTCGAGATTCCGATGGCCGCGAAGTTCGTCGCGCAGCCCGGGGCGGCGGCATGAGCGTGGCGGAGGCGCATGCCGAGACGAAGCGAGTGCGTCGCGCGAGCCGTCACGGGTGGTGCGGCCGTCGCGCGGCGTTGGGTCGACGCGGACCGGCCGCACCGGGACCCGTAGGCGAGTGTTTGCGACGCCCCAAGCGGAGAATCGGCATGCGCCTCCGCCACACAGATCAAATCGAGAGCATCACATGAATCGCTTCACGCGTGAACAAATGGCCGCGCGTGTCGGCCGCGACATTCCGAACGGCGCGTACGTGAACCTCGGTATCGGCTTGCCGACGCTGGTGGCCAATCACTTGCCCAGGGATCGCGAAATCATCCTGCACACGGAGAATGGTCTTCTCGGGATGGGGCCGGCTCCGGAACCCGGCGCCGAAGATCCCGATCTCATTAACGCGGGGAAACAGCCGGTGACGGCCTTGGCGGGCGCGGCGTTCTTTCATCACGCCGACTCGTTCGGGATGATGCGCGGCGGTCACCTCGATTGCTGCGTGCTGGGCGCGTTCCAGGTTTCCGTTGGGGGTGACCTCGCGAATTGGCACACGGGCACGCCTGGCGCGATTCCCGCCGTTGGTGGCGCGATGGACCTCGCGATTGGCGCAAAAAGCGTCTATGTGATGATGGACCACCTGACCAAGAAGGGCGAGAGCAAGATTGTCGAGCGTTGCACGTATCCGGTTACCGGGCTCAAGTGCGTGAACCGCATCTACACGGATCTCGCTGTGATCGACGTTACAGCCAAAGGATTGCGTGTCATCGACATCGTCGACGGCCTCTCGCTTGCCGAGCTGACGCGAATCTCCGGCGTTGAACTCAAAGATTAGGAAAATAAGTGAACGAAAAGCGTTTATCTGCGATGCCATCCGGACGCCGTTCGGTCGCTACGGCGGCATGCTGGCGACCGTGCGTACCGACGACCTCGCGGCGATTCCGATCCGGGCGCTGATGGAGCGTAATCCCGGCGTCGATTGGTCCCAAGTCGACGACGTCGTCTATGGGTGTGCAAACCAGGCCGGCGAGGACAACCGCAATGTGGCGCGGATGGCGTTGCTCTTGGCCGGCGTGCCGCAGGAAGTGCCAGGCTCGACCGTCAATCGCCTGTGCGGCTCGAGCCTCGATGCGATCTCCATCGCGAGTCGCGCAATCAAAAGCGGCGAGACGTCGCTGATGATTGCCGGCGGCGTCGAAAGCATGTCGCGTGCGCCGTTTGTGATGGGCAAAGCAGAAACGCCGTACTCGCGCACCGCCAAGATCGAAGACACGACGATCGGCTGGCGTTTCATCAATCCGTTGATGAAGAGCAAATACGGCGTCGATTCAATGCCTGAAACTGCTGAGAATGTGGCGCAGGATTTCGACGTGAGCCGCGCCGACCAGGATGCTTTCGCTCTGCGAAGTCAGCAGCGTGCCGCAACGGCGATCGCCGAGGGCCGGCTCGCGGAAGAAATCGTTCCCGTAACGATTCCCGCGAGAAAAGGCGAAGCGATCATTTTCGAACAGGACGAGCATCCGCGCGCGACAACGCGCGAGGCGCTTGCCAGGCTGAAGGGCGTCGTTCGTCCCGAGGGCACGGTTACGGCGGGCAACGCGTCGGGTGTCAATGATGGTGCGTGCGCAACGCTGATCGCATCGGCCGAAGCGATCGAACGCTTCAAGTTGACGCCAAAAGTGCGAATCGTCGCGGCGGCGGTCGCCGGCGTCGCGCCGCGTATCATGGGATTCGGACCGGCACCGGCAATGCGCAAGGTGCTCGCGAAAGCTGGGCTCAAGCTTGCCGATATCGACGTGATCGAGCTGAACGAAGCGTTCGCCGCGCAAGCGTTGGCCGTGACACGCGACCACGGCTTGCGTGACGACGCGCCGCACGTGAATCCGAACGGCGGCGCGATCGCGCTCGGCCATCCGCTCGGCGCGAGCGGAGCGCGTCTGGTGACGACGGCGACGTACCAATTGCTGCGCACGCGCGGGCGTTACGCGCTGTGCACGATGTGCATCGGCGTCGGGCAGGGCATCGCGATGATTATCGAAAGAGTGTGAGTCATGACCTCCAGACCGCAAAACCTGCAGAAGAATCTGCGCACTGAGGCGCTCGCCGGCTATCGCAAGCCCGATCGCGACACGCAACCGGATTATTACTATCCGCCCTATGCATCGACGGTGAAACGCTCGCCGTCGCAGCCGCTTGTCATCCTGCCGACGACTCTTTCGGAAGTGACCGGTCCGCTGTTCGGTTACGACGTCATCAAAGCCAACGATTCCGACCTGACGAAACAAGGCAATGGCGATCCGATCGGCGAGCGGATCGTCGTGAGCGGCCGTGTGCTCGACGGCAACGCGCGGCCCGTCGCCAATACGCTCATTGAAGTCTGGCAAGCCAACTCGGCGGGCCGCTATCCGCATCGCCGCGACAATCACAACGCGCCCGTTGATCCCAACTTTCCGGGCTGCGGACGCACGCTGACCGACACACAGGGCCACTATCGGTTCGTGACGATCCGTCCCGGCGAATATCCATGGCGCAACCATTACAACGCGTGGCGCCCGGCGCACATCCATTTCTCGCTGTTCGGCGCGGCGTTCGCAACGCGCCTGGTCACGCAAATGTATTTTCCCGGCGATCCGCTGCTCGAATACGATCCGATGTACACGAGCATTCCGAACGAGCGCGCGCGCCAACGATTGGTCTCGACGTTCGATTGGGAAACGACGATTCCGGAACAGGCACTCGGCTACAAATTCGACATCGTTCTCCGTGGCCGCGATGAAACGCCGTTCGAGAACGACATGAAGCTGCCGGGATAAGCGGCATGAGCCTTCAAACGACATCGTCGCAGACGATCGGTCCGTATCTCCACATCGGACTCACCTGGCTTGTCACCGACAATTTGGCGGCGCCTGGCGTGAGCGGCGAGAAGGTCGCAATTGAAGGCCGCATCGTCGATGGCGACGGTAACGCGGTGAACGATGCCGTCGTCGAAATCTGGCAAGCCAACGCGCAAGGACGCTACGCGCACCCGGAGGACACGCAAGACAAGCCCCTCGAATCCGCGTTCAAAGGTTTCGGCCGCGTGATGACCGATAACGACGGCGTTTTCCGCATTACGACGATCAAGCCGGGACGTGTGCCGGCACCGGGCAGCGGATTGCAGGCGCCGCATCTCAATGTGACGATCTTCACGCGCGGACTGCTGAAACACCTGATCACCCGGATGTACTTTTCCAATGAGCCCGCCAACGACGAAGACCCCGTGCTGCAACGCGTTCCCGCAGAACGGCGGCAAACGTTGATCGCGACGCCAAGCGGTGGGCGGCCCGGCGCGTTCAAGTGGAACGTGATCCTGCGGGGCGAACGCGAGACGGTGTTTTTCGACTACTGACGCCCGGCGGCTTAGCGGTGCTTGACCCTCTCTTCACGACCGACGCGATGCGTGAGGTCTTCTCCGATCGGGCGCGCGTTCAGCGAATGCTCGATTTCGAGGCAGCGCTCGCGCGCGCCGAAGCATCGGTCGGCGTGATTCCCGCCGATGCCGCCGATACGATCGGTCGTTGCTGCCGCGCGGAGGATTTCGATCTCGCCAAGATTGCCGTCGCAGCGCGCGACGCGGGCAATGTCGCGATCCCGCTGATTGCGCGATTGACCGAGCGCGTTGCGCGAGCGCATCCGGGTGCGCCAGGTTACGTGCATTGGGGCGCGACGAGCCAAGACGTGATCGATAGCGGTCTTGTGCTGCAGCTTCGCGACGCGCTGACGCTCATTGAAAAAGATGTAACACGTCTCGCTGATGTTCTGGCGAAGCAAGCAAGCGTGCATCGTGCAACGCTCATTGCCGGTCGCACGTGGCTTCAGCAAGCACTGCCGGTGACGCTGGGTTTGAAGCTCGCGACGACCCTTGCTGCGCTCGAGCGTCATCGCGCGCGCCTGGCCGCATTGCGTCAACGTGCTCTGGTGCTGCAATTTGGTGGTGCCGCCGGTACTCTTGCCTCGCTCGGATCGCGCGGTCTTGCGATCGAAGCGGCGCTTGCGACGGAGCTCAATCTCGCGATTCCTACCTTGCCGTGGCATACGCAGCGCGACAATCTGTGCGAAGTCGCAACGTTTCTGGGCCTCGTTGTTGCAACGGTCGGCAAGCTGGCGCGCGACCTCGCGCTTCTCGCGCAAACCGAAGTGGGCGAAACGTTCGAGCCCGCAAAAGCAGGGCGCGGCGGATCGTCGACAATGCCGCAAAAGCGCAATCCGGTCGGTGCGTCGATCGCACTCGCCGCTGCCGTGCGCGTACCCGGCCTTGTCGCGACAATGCTCGCGGCCGCGGTTCAGGAACACGAGCGTGGATTGGGTAACTGGCCCGCGGAATGGGACACGCTGCCGGAAATCGTGTTGTTGGCGGCCGGTGCGCTCGACGCGATGGCCGGCGTCGTCGAAGGTCTCGAGACGGACGTCGCTCGCATGCGCGCCAATCTCGACATCTCGCAAGGCCAGATTCTCGCCGAGGCGGTACAGATGGCGTTGGCGCCCACGCTCGGTCGCAACGTTGCCCACGAACTTGTCGCGAGTGCTTCCCGGCGCGCGCGGAGCGAGCGTCGACATCTGCGCGATGTGCTCGCCGAGGAACCACGCGTCACCGCAGTGCTCGATCGCGACGCGATCGGGCGTGTATTCGACCCGCAGTCATACCTCGGCTCGACGGATGCGTTCATCGAGCGCGCACTCGCGCGTCGCGGTTGAGTTCAACGAAAGCTCTCGCCAATGCCATTTCTGGATCTCGCCGGCGCTCGTTTCCATTACCGAATCGACGGTCCCGCTGCTGCGCCGGTCGTCATGTTGTCCAATTCACTCGGCACGAATCTCGCGATGTGGGATTCGCAACTCGCGTCGTTGAAGACACGCTACCGGCTGCTGCGTTACGACTCGCGCGGTCACGGCGAATCAGCCGTCACAAGCGGTCCCTACACGATCGAGCAGCTGGCGGGCGACGCTCTCGCACTGCTCGATGCGCTCGAAATCGAACGCGCGAATTTCTGCGGTCTTTCGATGGGCGGGATGATCGGGCAGTGGCTGGGCGCCCACGCGCCGCGTCGATTGGGCAAGCTCGTGCTTGCCAACACGACCGCAAAGATCGGATCACCTGAAACCTATAACGCGCGCATTGACGCCGTCCGCAACGGTGGAATGGTCGCCATCACGGATGCTGTGCTCGCGCGGTGGTTTACGCCAGCTTTCTTGACCGCATCGCCAATCGCTGTCGCGCGGGTGCGCGCGATGCTCGACGCAACACCGCCCGACGGTTACGTTGCTTGCTGTGAAGCGATCCGCGACATGGATCAGCGCGAGACTGTTGGCGGAATCGGTGTGCCGACGCTGGTGATCGCCGGAACGCACGATGTCCCGACGCCCCCGACGGACGCGCGCTTTCTTGCCGATCGCATCAAGGGAGCGCGCTATGTCGAGTTGCCCGCCGCGCACTTGTCGAACATCGAAGCGGCGCCGGCGTTCACGTCGGCGTTGATCGACTTCATCGCAACCTGAAGGAACGCTGTGGACGAAAAAGATCGTCACTCGAAGGGGATGGAAGTCCGTCGCGCAGTGCTGGGAAATGCGCACGTCGACCGGGCCGAAGCGAAGCGCAACGCCTTCAATGGCGAATTCCAGGACTTGATCACGCGCCACGCGTGGGGCGAGATCTGGACGCGTCCCGGGTTGCCGAGGCATACCCGAAGTTTGCTCACGATTGGCCTGATGGTCGCGCTCAACCGCAGCGACGAATTCAAGCTGCACGTGCGCGCCGCATTCAACAACGGCGTGACACGCGACGAAATCAAGGAAGTGCTGCTGCAATGCGCGATCTACGCCGGCGTCCCGGCGGCGAACAGCGCGTTTCACATGGCCGAGGAAGTCTTTGCGCAGATGGATGGCGCACCACGATAGGCTTGAAAGGCATTGGAACGGCGATCACGTGCGATGGACTCGCAGCACAATTCTTCCGAGAATCTGTCCCCGCGCGAGACGTTGATGTGCCTTCGCCGCCTGCGCTAGCGGAAAAACCGCGGCAATCGGCACGCGAATGGGCGCTTCGGCGATGCTGCGCTCGAGTCGCTTGAACCAGCGTGGATTTGCCGTCACGTCATAGGCGAGGCGGCGAATCGCGTTGCGGCGGCGGGGCGGCGCCGGCTCGATGCCATTGGAAAACGCGACCGGTCCGCCCGGACGCATGAGATCCAGGCATCGCTCAAGACTCTCACCGCCCGCGAACGCAAGCGTCGCGTCGATTCCGTCGGGCGCGAGCTTCCGAAGACGATCGGCGACGTCGTCACGGCGGGCGTCGACGACCGCGCTTGCTCCCAGCCGTCGAACCAGCGCCGCAGCTCGCCGACCTGAGGCGGTCGCCAGCACTCGCGCGCCGCGGTGCTTTGCCAGCTGCACCGCAATCGTTCCCACGGCGCCGGATGCTCCGAAAATCAACACCGTTTGCCCGCGGCGCAGATGAAGCATGGCGTCGATTCCTTGCAGAGCCGTCAATCCCGTCGGTGCGGCCGCACCGGCTTGCAGTGGATCGAGGCGCTGGGGCACGCGCGCCACGTGCTCGATCTTCGCCGCGACGTACTCGGCGTAAAAGCCACCGTTGGAATTTCCGAATTCGTAGGCGTAGACGCGGTCACCGACGCGAAAGCGCCGAACACGCGCTCCCATGGCGACCACAACCCCCGCCCCCTCGGTTCCGAGGACGAGCGGAAACTTCGTACGCCCAGGCGGCCGCCAGGTTCCGTCGCGAATCGCGGAGTCCCATGAGCCGACGCCAGCCGTATCGAGCCTGATCAACACCTCGCCGGGCCCCGGCTTGGGAACCGGCCGCTCGTGAACCTTGATCGCCGACGGCTGACCAAACTGGTCGATCGCCGCCGTCTTCATCACGCTGGGGATCCTCATTCGATTGACACCCATCATCACTCGCCACGGATGGCACGCGTCCCGAATCGCTGCTGCGCTATTTTTTGGCAGCGATGGCCGAGACTGGTTCAACCGCCAGCCGTCCTGCGTTGTATGCTCGAGCGGTTTCGTTCCCGTAATTGGACGACGATGAGAAACTCATTCATACGCAAGACGATTGCAACGCTGCTCGGTGC
>VBCG01000248.1 GCA_005881895.1 Betaproteobacteria bacterium | reverse complement strand
CCATTCCACCGCGTTCCATTCTCGACAGCCGTCATCCGGTACCATTTGGTTGGATGACGAATCGACACACCCGGCTTCGGGATTCCCCCCACCAACGGATCTCGCACTTCCACATCGAACACGAAGAGAGTGTTCGTAACCGCACGGATCGAGATTTCCAGAAACACGAGCAATACTACGGCGGAAACACCGATCCGCCGAACAATTCGGTGCCACGACCGCGCGAGTCTCATGCTTACGGCCTCGAAGTCCTTGGTGTACGATATGCGGCTTCCTATCCCAGGGCGATCAGAGGCGGGTCCGTTGCTCGAATCGCCGTCGGCATAGAGCGCCACGTGCGTAAGCTAACCTCCATCCATCTTCTCATTCGCGCCCGGTTGCTGGGCCTCTCGGTCCTTCGATCCGGTCGATTCGCTCCCGTCCCCGACGACAAGCAGTGCGAGCACGGGCACACCTTGTCGGGTCTCGAAGTGCGCCTCCTCGCGCACCTGCGCCCCGAGAGCACGCGCCGCACTCGCAATCGTGTCCGAGATTCGATCTTCCCAACTCTTGTCGTAGTGTGAGGTCCGCAGTGGCACCAGGAAACGTGCTCCTGGAACAGCATGGATGACTGCAACTGCCACGTCTCTCCCGCACTCGTCATTGTGCGGCTGTTCGGCACAATCGCTCATCGCCCGACCCAGCGTATCATCCAGCCGCATCTCGGGATGTCCACTGACGGCCTCCGGAATCCCGACGAGATTGGAGCTCGTCACCACGACGGGCCCGCCCGGCGTGCGTTGCAAGTGCTCCCCAAGTGCCCGTTCCGCTTCCAGGTTGATCGAAATCGCCAAATTCCGCGGATCGCCTCGACGGTAGGTATTCGCGACGAGCGGCGCAATCGTGATCGCCGTGGCCAAGGCCACAGCGACAATCGGGTTGCCACCGCGCTTGGCAACCGTACGTCCAACCGCCGCGATCACGCAGGCGGCTGATATCGATTGCGCGTAGCAGATCGCCAAGTAGTTACCACCTTCCTGAGTATATGCGAGCCAAACAAAGAGCAGATAGAAGAGCTGCACGGCACCGCACGCGCCGGCGATCCGGTCGTGCGGCAAGCGCCACAGTGCACGCACGAAAGCCGCCGTCGAGTACGCGAGAGCAATCGCCGGCAGGACGAGCGTCGCCGGCCATAGGTTGCCGTCGCTGCCGTCCGCCCTGGCCAGATAGATGCCCAGGTCCGCCGCGCAGATCAGCGCACTGACGATCGCGTCCGCGAAGGCATGCGGATTCAGCTTCGAGGCAGCCGCTGCGAGATGGAACCCGACCTGGTGGCCGAAGCCGGAGTACGGATCGGCTACCGCGGCAATTGTCATTGGCAAGGTCATCAATATCGCCGCCAGACCGGCGGCGAACCAGGCCCGCGCAGAGGTACGGCGCAGCACCGAGCTCTCGAACAGCGCGAAGGCCAGCAGCGGCGCGCCAATAAACACCGCCTTCACGCTGGCAAACACTGCCAGTCCGACGAGCCCGCCCGCCACAGCCGCTCGTCGGGTGGTGGGTGGTAGGCGCGGATCGGCGCGCTGCGCCACCACCAGTGCCGCACACGCGATGAGCAGCGCGGGTAC
>VBCG01000247.1 GCA_005881895.1 Betaproteobacteria bacterium | reverse complement strand
CTTCGCCACGTCCGGCAGCGGCTCGTCCGATCATCTGACCGTGGAGCTTTTTTGGCAACAGACCGGCACGAAGGGCCTGCATGTGCCGTACAAGGGCGGCGCCCCCGCCGTTTCGGACCTGCTGGGCGGCCAGGTCGATGCATCTTTCACGAATATCAACGCGGTTATCACACAGGTGCAAAGCGGGAAGCTGCGCGCGCTCGCAGTGACCGGTAGCAAACGTTCACCATTGCTACCACAGGTGCCGACCCTTGCCGAGAGCGGCGTGAAGGGAGTGGATGTGTACTCGTGGCAGGCTGTCGTCGCGCCGAAGGGTCTGCCGGCCGACATTCGCACGAAGCTGCATAGCGCCATCGTCGCCGCGCTGAACGATCCGCAGGTCAAGAAGAACCTGACCGAACTCGGATTCGAGATCGTCGGCGACACGCCCGAGCATTTTGCTCGCTACCAATCCGAGGAATCGGCGCGATGGAAGAAGGTGATCGAAACTGGCAAGATCACCGCGCAGTAGAGGCGCCGAAACGTCGCCGCTTGTTCATTTCTGCTCAGGGCATGGCGTTCCTAGGCCTCTTCAGCGCCTCGACAATCGCGCGGTGAAAAACTTTCAGAATTGGATTGTCGTTAGTCTTCCGATGCGAAAACACCATTTCGACGGGACGCGCGGGATTCGTCTGGACAGGGCGAAGGAGCACCCCTTCGAAGCGCAATCGCGAAGCCGTTTCCGGCGTTAGCGCGACCCCGACGCCCGCATCGACGAGTGCAAGCATTGTGTGAATTTGCGCAACGTAGTGAACGGTATCGGGTTTGACGCCGTCGCGATCGAGATAACCCTGTACCAGCTGGTGAAAATAGTTTGCTTCGTACGGCGAATAGCCGATGAACGACCGGCCCTGCAAACACGACAACGTCGGTTCGGTAGGCCATTGCTTCGCATCCTTGTGAGGAATCGCGAGCATCAAGGCTTCGCGCCCGAACAAGACTGTTTCGAAGCCGCCGCGCGGCGGATGCGGTCGCATTAGGCCTACATCCAGCTGACCCGAGTCAAGCGCTTCCAGTTGTGCGCTCGTTACCATTTCCTTGAGCGTGAGGGAGATGTTCGGCGATCGATCGTGCAGCGCTCGCACAAGGTCGGGCAAAACGCCGTAGCCGAAAGTAGCAGTGAATCCGATGGCAATCGAGCCACGATCGCCTTTGGCGACCCGGCGGGCGGTGGCCGCCGCCTCTTCCGTGAGACGCAAGATGCGTCCCGCGTCGGGAAAGAACGCCTTTCC
>VBCG01000246.1 GCA_005881895.1 Betaproteobacteria bacterium | reverse complement strand
CAGGTTCATTTGAACGGCTGAAGAACTTTACGTACCTGCTCATGGCCGTTTTCCGGGAACGAGGCCACGAGTGTCGCCGCCGCAAGATCTCCTGTGGTGTTGAGCACAGTCGAAAAGGTGTCGGGAATAGCGTCCACTGCGATAAGGATTCCGATACCTTCGGCAGGGAGGCCGATGGCGAGGAAGAGCGGCGTCAGCATGATGAACGCGCCGCGCGGAATGCCTGGCCCCACAAAACCGAGGAACACCGCCGCGAAGGCGATCGTCGCAAGACTGCCCACGTGCAGAGAAATGCCATAGAACCATCCAACGAAGAGCGCGCCAACGCTCCACGCCACTGGCCCCGCGATGTGGAACGTTGAGACGGCGAGCGGCAAGACAAATCCGGTGACTTGCTCGGGAAGGGTGAGTCGCGTCTCGGCGCTCTCGATGAGCGCCGGCAGCGATGCAATTGATGAGCTGGAGCTAAAAGCGATAAGTTGGGCCGGAAGCGCGGCCCGCGCAAAGCGGCCCATCGGAACCCGGGTCGTCAGGGCAACGACAACATAGAGCAGCAGCGTAACCAGGATGCAGAGGATTGAATACGCTAGAATGTAGAAACCGATCGCGCCGGCAACCGCGGCGCCGGCGTGCGCAGCCATCGGGAGTACTAGTGCGAATACGCCGATCGGTGCCACTAGAATCACCCACCGGACAAGCGTCAACATCGCCTCACTGAACGCGCGAAAGAATCCGGTCAGTGCCTCGCGCGTGGGCCCAGGATTGAATGCGATCGCGAGTGCGAGCAACAACGTGAAAAGAATCAATGGAATCATCTCACCTGTCGCGGCGGCAGCAATCGGATTAGAGGGAAGAAGCGAGGTAAGCCAGCCTGAGAACGTTTGTCCTTTTCCTCCGGTCGCGATTTCGGCTGCAGCCGCCGCAGCACCGGCGGGAAGTAGCCGCCCGCTGGCTTGCTGCGGAAGCATCCGAAAAAGCATAGGCGCGAGCGGCATCACCACGATTGCGGTACCGACAAGAAGAAATAGGAATACCAACAGCGTTCGCCCGCCGATGCGACCAATCGATTTCACGTCAGAGGCCGAGGCGACACCGACGACGAGAAGCGATACGACTAACGGGATCACCGTCATGCGGATTGCATTGACCCACAGCGTGCCAATCGGCGTGATGAAATCGGCTGCGCGAACCAACGTCGGGATCCCCGACGCGGCAATGGCGACGCCGCTGGCGATCGCTACGGCGAGAGCCACGAGAACACGCGTGCTTTCTTTCAAGATCAACTCCGATTAATAAGGACGAAAAATTCGGCAACCTGATTGCCGATCGATTGGTTAGTGCTGCGATCCCGAAGTGGAATGTCTAGTTCCGTCATACGTGAGGCAGCAAGAGCTGTGCGAAACGCGGCGGAAACTGTATCCACCTCCGGCTTTCGCCACTCGGCAACGAGTTCAATCGGTTGCAGACCTTCGCGTCGCTGCAGTTCATTGTAGTACTCCGCTATTCGCGTTGGCATCTCCGTCGTTTCACCGAGATTTACGTTTTCGAGCGCGCTTCACCAGTTATTTTGTTCCAATTGCCTAGCGACAATTCCATCGCGCCCATTCATATCATTTTTGTCATTGCCATGGGAATTATAGGGTTCCCGTTTTCTCTTCCGGTCTAGCACAAATTCTAGGACAACCGATGAATCCGAAGGTCTGTCCTTGGGCAAATCGTGTCAGACGCGCCAGACTTACACGTTCAGCCGAATGGGAATCGATCTATTGAGGCCGGTCGAGCAACTCTTCCGGGTTCGGCGGCATCAACGCGTCATGCTTCCCCGCCAGCTGCATGATGACCCCCGCTCTCGTGACTGTCACGCATACGCGCGCGCCGGAGGGAACCGGCCGCGTTGGCGGACAACATAGATCACATCATCAAGTCGCCGCCGTTGATGTCGAGGGACGCGCCGGTGATGTAGCCGGCAGCCTCGGAGGCGGCGAAGCAAATCAAATCGGCGACTTCGAGCGCAGTGCCGAGCCGCGGCACGGGATAGCTCGCGGCAAGGCGTTCGAGCAACTCGTCCGAGGCATGTTCGCGCGTCAGCTCGGTATCGATCATGCCGGGGCAGATGGCGTTCACGGTGATGCCGAACTTGCCGAGCTCCTTCGCGGCCGCGCGCGTCAGTCCGAGGAGTCCGGCCTTCGATGCCGTGTAGTGCGCACCGCCGAGCGTGCTCACCATCCGGCCGCCCGAGGACGAGATATTAATGATGCGGCCGTAGTGCTGGGCGCGCATTGCGGGAAGAACGGCTTTCGTCATCAAGAACGGCGCGGTGAGGTTGACCTCGAACGCTCTGCGCCATTCGTCGGCGGTGAGATCGGGGAAGCGTGTCGACAGCGCCAGTGCCGCGTTATTGACGAGGATGTCGATCCCTCCGAAGCGTTCGAGCGTGCGGCGCGCGATCTCGTCGGGGACGCCGTCCGCCGCGACGTCGCCCGGCACGGCGAAGGCGCGCTCGCCGATTTCCTTCGCCAGCGCCTCGGCGCGCTCGCGGTTG
>VBCG01000244.1 GCA_005881895.1 Betaproteobacteria bacterium | reverse complement strand
TGACAGCGGGGTTCGATGCGCTCGGCAACATCGTCGGTCGGTACGAAGCGGTAGATACGGATGCGCCCATCGTGATGACCGGCTCGCACCAGGACAGCGTGCGAAACGCGGGCAAGTACGATGGGCTGTTCGGCATCCTCACCGCCATCGCCTGCGTGAAGGACCTGCACGACCGCGGCAAGCGCCTGCCGTACACGCTCGAAATTGTCGGCTTCGGCGACGAGGAAGGCGTGCGCTTCGGCGCGACGCTGATCGGGAGCAAGGCGATGGCCGGCAGCTTCGAGCCGGCTTGGCTCGACAAGGCCGACGACAAGGGCATCACGATGCGGCAGGCGCTCATCGACTTCGGCGGCGATCCGGATGGCTGGCGCGATATCGACCGGCGCGGCAAGAACGTCGTCGCGTTCGTCGAGTCGCACATCGAGCAGGGCCCGATGCTGCTGAACGAGGGCCTCGCGGTCGGCGTCGTGACTGCGATCGCCGGCGCGTCGCGCCTGCGCGTGGCGGTAACCGGTCTCGCCGGACATGCGGGCACCGTTCCGATGGGCAGCCGCCAGGACGCACTCACGGCAGCGAGCGAAATGGTGCTGTTCGTCGAACGCTATTGCGAAGGCCACAAGGGGCTCGTCGGCACCGTCGGCAAGATGACGGTGCAGCCCGGCGCGATCAACGTCATTCCGCAGGACGTCGAATTCACGATCGACGTGCGCTCCGGCGAAGATGCGGCGCGGCGCGAGGCGGTGTCGGCCTTTCAGTCAGCATTCGACGACATCGCGAAACGGCGCAATGTCACCGTCAACACGGCCCCCTTCTATGCTGCCAACGCGGCCCCGTGCGATGGCGCTCTGCAGGAAGCGTTTGCACAGGCCATCAGCGCGCACGGGATTCCGGTACGTCATTTGCCGAGCGGCGCGGGTCACGATGCGATGGTGTTCCCTGCCGTAGCGCCTACCGCGATGCTGTTCGTCCGCTGCGGCAACAACGGCATCAGCCATCATCCCGACGAAACGATGACGGCCGAAGACGCCGAGATCGCTACGTCGGCGCTGCTGTATTTCTTCGAGCACTACGTTCCATCCCGACAAGCCTGACACGCGCAACGACCATGGACGCTTACGGGAATCTCGGACGCTGGATCGACGCCCATCACCCGGAACAGATCGAATTCCTGCGCGAGATCGTACGCGTGCCCTCCGACACGCCACCCGGAAACAACGCACCCGCGGCGGAGAAGGCCGCGTCGCTCCTCACGGCGCTCGGCTTCGCGGTCGAGCGCCATCCGGTGCCCACGGATTTCCTCCGCGAATACGGCATGCAGAGCGTCACCAACCTGATCGTCCGCCACCGCTTCGACGCGGGGGGACCGACGATCGCGCTGAACGCGCACGGCGACGTGGTGCCGCCAGGCGAAGGCTGGACGAAGCCGCCGTACGAAGGCGTGATCGAGAATGGTCGCATGTACGGGCGCGGTGTTGCCGTCTCGAAATCCGACATCGCAACGTTCACCTACGCCCTCGCCGCGTTGCGCGCGCTTGCACAAGGCGGTGCGCCTCTCGGCGGGACGGTGGAGTTGCACTTTACGTACGACGAGGAATTCGGCGGCCTTGCAGGACCCGGATTTCTGCTCTCGAACAAGCTGACGAAGCCCGACTACGCGATCGCCGCTAGTTTCAGCTACGCGGTCGTCACCGCGCACAACGGCTGCCTGCAGCTCGAAGTGACGGTGCATGGGAAATCCGGGCACGGCGCGATGCCCGAGACCGGACGCGACGCATTTCGCGCCGGCGCCGCGATTCTCAATGCGCTTTACGCCGAAGCGGATGCGCTCAAGGCGAAGAAGTCGAGCGTGAGGGGCATCGACCATCCGACGCTCATCGTCGGCTTGTTGAATGGAGGGATCAATACCAATGTCGTGCCGGATCGGCTGACGCTGCGCATGGACCGCCGGATGATCCCGGAAGAGAACCCCGCCGCGGTCGAGGCGCGCGTGCGCTCACTGATCGAAGATTCGGTGCGGGGGATGGACGGCATCCGCGTCGAGATTCGGCGCCTGCTGCTCGCCAATGCGCTTACGCCGCTACCCGGTCACGAGAAGTTGGTCGCCGCGATCCAGAAGCATGGCACGCGCGTGTTCGGCGAGCCGATACCCGCCGTTGGCGTTCCGCTATACGCGGACGCGCGCCTCTACGGTGAGCACGGTGTGCCGATCGTCATGTACGGCGCGGGCCCGCGCACGATTAGCGAGTCCAATGCGAAACGCCCTGACGAAAACCTGCTTCTGGAGGAATTGCGCCGCGCCACGCACGTCGTGGCGAGCTCGGTGCACGACCTGCTGCAGAAGTGATTGCGCGATTCACACGCGCCAGGCGCGGAACGCGTGAACCGCCCGGAAAACGGGTGACGCGCAAGTCCATGCTGCGCGAACGCGCTGCGCCATTCCGGTCAGCCGACTTTTCTTCTTCGGAATGAACGCGAGGATCAGCACAATCGAGCGGAGCCGTTCGATCATCTCGCGGTCGCTCGCCCACGGTTGCGCATCCGAGAGCGATGCAAAGGAGCAGTTCATCCAGTGCTCGTCTCCTTGGTGCCGGTACGGCCTAAATCCTCGCGCAGATACTGGAGCACCGTCCGCGTCGGATCGATATCGTCCAGCGTGACGGTCT
>VBCG01000083.1 GCA_005881895.1 Betaproteobacteria bacterium | reverse complement strand
CCGAAATTTGGAAGCAGTAACAATGTCCTCTTCCACGTTTCCTACAATGACTTACGATGCATTTGTTGCGCTGACATCGAAAACAATCTCAAAATCAATTCGCTTCGATCGCAGACGCATCGACCGTTCGAGATTGCGAAATACGGTACGGCTCTTGCGGTTAAAGTTTCCCGACCACTAAACCATTGAGCCGCGCTGTTGCGGCGACATACCCATGCCCCACGCATTAATCATCGACGACGACGAGACCAATAGCGCTTCGCTGGCTGAAATGATTGCGGACGAAGGGTTCACGACCGCTACGGCGCCAACATTGGCGGCAGCGCGTCAATACTTGAAGGACGCGCCCGACATCGTGTTGCTCGATCTCGTCCTGCCAGACGGCAACGGGATCGATTTGCTGCGCGATCTAACGCCCAATGCGGCGACCGAAGTGATCGTCGTCACCGGTCACGCTTCCATTGAAAGCTCGATTGAAGCGATCCGGCATGGCGCAAGCGATTACCTGCTGAAGCCCGTCAATCCCATCCACCTTCGCAATGCCCTGTCACGGGTCGCGCGGCCGGTGGAGCTGCGCGCGGAGGTTACGGGGCTTCGCAATACGCTCCGTTCGCTCGGACGCTTCGGCTCGCTGGTCGGCAGCTCGCAACCGATGCAAAAGCTATACGACGCCATCGAGCGTGTCGCGCCGACCAACGCAACGGTATTCATCACCGGCGACAGCGGCACGGGCAAGGAAGTAGTCGCCCAAACGATTCACGATGTGAGTCGTCGGCGCCTGCAACCGTTTCTCGCGGTCAATTGCGGCGCTATCTCGCCGCAACTCATCGAAAGCGAGCTTTTTGGTCACGAGAAAGGAAGCTTCACCGGCGCCAATCGCCAGCATCGCGGATTCTTCGAGCGTGCGCACGGCGGCACGTTGTTCTTGGACGAAGTCGTCGAGATGCCGACCGATCTCCAGGTCAAGCTTTTGCGCGTGCTCGAAACGCGGACGCTCTCGCGCGTCGGTTCCGACGAGCTGGTCGAAGTCGACGTCCGTGTGCTCGCGGCGAGCAACGCTACGCCACAAGAGGCCGTCAGCGCCGGAAAACTGCGGCGCGATCTTCTTTACCGTCTGCAGGTGTTTCCGGTGTATGTGCCGCCGTTACGCGAGCGCGACGGCGACATCGACCTGCTGGGCAATCATTTCTTGAACGAGCTCAATAAAGGCGCAGCAACGCCAAAGTCGTTCACCCCCGCCGCCGTCGAGCGCCTGAAGCGCTATAGCTGGCCGGGCAACGTGCGCGAGCTGTGGAACGTCGTGCAACGCGCGTACATCATGAGCGACGGGCCGTGGATTACGCAGCTTGGGCTGTCGAGTGAGCCGACGCTCAACGCCGAACCGTTCAGCCGATCATTTCAAGTCGCGGTCGGCGATCGCATTGACGCCGTCGAGAAGCGCTTGATTCTCGCCACCGTTCAACACACGAAGACACGCGAAGCGGCCGCCGCAGTGCTCGGCATCAGCGTCAAGACGCTCTACAACCGCTTGCGTGCATACGAGTCCGCCGCGCACGCATCGACTCCGCCGATTCCCCAAGTCTCCGTCGAGCACAGCGAAGGCAGCATAGCGACTTGACGCTCTCGCGTATCGTCGCAATGCCGTGTAACAGTTACGACGGCTTTGCAAGAATTACCGTGCCCTGATGCTCTCCGGCGCCTTCTCGTCGGGCGTAGCGCGTGGCATGCGCGTTGCATAAAGCTCATCGTCAGCTTGGCAACGGTAATTTTACGCAAGGAGCGATGCAATGAAAGTGAGCGAAGCGATGACACGCGACGTGCGCGTCGCGAATCCCAATGAAACCATCCGCGATGCGGCGCGGATGATGGCTGAAATCAACGCCGGTTCGCTGCCGGTGGGCGAAAACGATCGTCTGGTCGGCGTCATCACGGACCGGGACATCGCCGTGCGCGCGGTTGCGGAAGGCAAAGCGCCGACGACGAAGGTCCGCGACGTCATGAGCCCGGAAGTGCTGTACTGCTACGACGATCAGGACTTGGACGACGTGGCCAAGAACATGGGCGACGTCAAGGTGCGCCGGATGCCCGTGGTCAATCGGGACAAACGGCTCGTCGGCATCCTCTCGCTCGGCGATCTCGCAACCCACGAGGATCTCGAAACCGCCGGCGATACGGTCGCGCAAGTTTCGCAGCCCGGCGGCCCGCACTCGCACTGATGAGGTTCGCATGGCGACGACACATCGGCGTACCGCGGCGGCGGCGAAAAAACGGAGCGCTGGGGAACCGCGACGGTGGTCGCAGCGGGTGACAGAGACGAGCGACGCGCTCGATCTCGAGCAAGGCGTGTTCGCGCGGCCGGATCCCGCTTCCATCGCGCGTTCGCTCAAGCGATCCGCCGAGCGAAGTCAGCGACGCAAGGCGGATCCTTTCCGGTCCGCGATGTCGATGCTCGTGTTCTACATCAATCGCGCCGGAAAACATCTCGGCAAGCGACGCCGTGCGGTGCTCGAGCGCGCCAAGGTTGAACTGCGGCGGCAGTTTCATCGGCCGTCGCGGACCGCGAAGCACGCCTGACCGACGTGGCGCTGCCGCTTCCCAATCGAGTGGAAGCCGGCGCGATGCTCGCCGACCGGCTGGCTGCGTACGCGGATCGTCCTGACGTGATTGTTCTCGCGCTACCCCGCGGCGGCGTTCCTGTCGGCTATGCGATCGCGGAGCGTTTGCATGTCGACCTCGACGTGATCGTCGTGCGCAAGCTCGGCGTTCCATCGCACGAGGAACTCGCGATGGGCGCCGTCGCGAGCGGCGGATTGCGCGTTCTCAATCGCGACATCGTTGCACTGGCTCGGGTCGATGACGCAACGATCGATAAGGTCGTCCGCGCCGAGCTACAGGAAATCGCTCGCCGAGAAGCGCGTTATCGGCGCGGCGCGCCGGCACCGCCGCTCCGCAGCCGCACTGCGATACTCGTCGATGACGGCCTTGCTACCGGTTCGACGATGATGGTGGCCGTGCAAGCGGTGCGCCGCGAACATCCGCAACGAATCGTCGTCGCCGTCCCTGTGGCGGCGGCGGACAGCTGCGACGAACTGGCGGGACTTGTCGACGAAATGATCTGCCTCCACACACCCGAGCCGTTTCGCGCCGTCAGCGTCTGGTACGAGCAATTCGATCAAACGAGCGACGACGAAGTCATTGATCTCTTGCGCCGCGCGTCCGCACATCACGCCGCGCTCGACCGCCAATGAAGAGGGACTAGCAATGAACGCTTCCTTGAGCCAACTGATCCAGATTTCCGCCGATACGGGCTTCCTGGAAGGCATGCTCGAATTACCGCCCAATGCGCAGGGGGTCGTGTTGTTCGCGCATGGCAGCGGCAGCAGCCGTCTCAGCCCGCGCAATAATTTCGTCGCCGAAAAATTGCGCGAAGGCGGCGTTGGCACCTTGCTCGTCGATCTGCTCATGATGGACGAGGAAGCGGTCTACGAGACGCGCTTCGATATTCCGCTCCTTACCCGGCGCCTTGCCACCGTCGCTCAATGGATCTCGGAGTCGCGCGCCGCAAGCGATCTTCCACTGGGCTTATTCGGCGCGAGCACCGGCGCCGCGGCGGCGATTCGGCTCGCTGCCTCGGAACGGGATAACATCGCGGCCGTGGTGTCGCGTGGGGGACGGCCGGATCTCGCGGGATCGGCTGCGCTGCAGAGTGTGCGCGCCCCAACGCTGTTGATCGTCGGCGCCGAGGACCACGCCGTCGTCGGCTTGAATCGCGCGGCGTATCAGGAGCTCCGCTGCGAAAAGGAGCTTGAGCTCATTCCGGGCGCAACGCATTTGTTCGAAGAGCCTGGAACGCTGTCGCGCGCCGCGCATTTTGCAAGACGCTGGTTCGAGCGTCATCTTCACGCTGACGTTGGCGCGTTTGTATTCGCTCGGTAACGGCAGATGGCGCGCAGCGTCGATACGATCGTCGATGAAGCGATTTCGGAATCGGCGCATCGTTTACAGGGAGCGGGTGACGACTACGAGCCCCTCTTCCGACTGATCGGCAACGCCCGCTTTGTTCTGCTCGGCGAAGCAACGCACGGCACTCACGAGTTCTACGCCGAGCGCGCGCGCATCACGCGCGCATTGATCGAGCGCTTTGGCTTCAGCGCGGTGGCGGTCGAAGCCGATTGGCCCGACGCCTATCGCGTCAACCGTTATATCCGCGGACAGACCGACGATCGCAACGGTCGCGATGCGCTGGGCGGCTTCATGCGATTCCCGACGTGGATGTGGCGCAATGCGGAGGTGCTGACGTTCATCGAATGGCTGCGGAGTCGCAACGACGACCTGCGCGATCCCGGCGGCAAAGCGGGCTTCTACGGGCTCGATCTCTACAGCCTCTACACATCGATCGACGCGGTGCTGCGTTACCTCCAGCACACCGACCCGGAAGCAGCACGGCGGGCGCGGGCGCGTTATGCCTGCTTCGATCATTTCGACCGCGACAGCGAGCGCTACGCCTACGCCGCGGGATTCGGCGCGTCGCAGTCCTGCGAAGACGAAGTCGTCGCTCAATTGGCCGAGATGCAGAGACGCGGCGTCTCGGCCACCGAAGGTCGAGCCGCCGCTGCGACCGACGAGCACTTTTACGCAATGCAAAACGCTCGGCTCGTAAAGAACGCGGAGGAATACTACCGGACGATGTTCCGCGGGCGCGTGTCGTCATGGAATCTGCGTGACCGCCATATGGCGCAGACACTCGAGGCGCTCGACGCGCATCTGTCGCGTGACAGCCCGGCCAAGATCGTCGTCTGGGAGCACAATTCGCACATCGGCGATGCGCGAGCAACGCAGATGGGCGCAATCGGCGAATGGACGCTTGGACAGCTCGTGCGCGAACGTTACGACGCCGAGAGCGTGCTCGTCGGTTTCACGACCCATCACGGAACGGTGATCGCCGCGTCGGATTGGGGCGGGCCGGCTCTGCGCAAGCGCGTACGACCGGCGCTTCCCGACAGTTACGAAGATCTGTTTCATCGTGCCGCCATCGATCGGTTTCTGCTCCCGTTGCGCGGCGACAATCCTGCGACATGCGGCTTGCGCGCGGCGCGACTCGAACGCGCGATCGGCGTGATCTATTTACCTGAGACGGAGCGCGCGAGCCACTACTTCGACGCCACGCTGCCGCGCCAATTCGACGCAGTCATTCATTGCGACGAGACGAGCGCATTGGAGCCGCTCGAGGCGGTCGACAAGCCAGCGTCGGTGCCCTCGGACGAAGCGCCCGAGGCGTATCCAACCGGACTCTGACCGAACGACGCGGTCCACTGTGCCTTCGTCACCGGCAAGCGCTCGGCGAGAATCTCGGCGATCAGCGTGCGCCAATGTGCAATGACCTCGGGGGAGCGCACGTCTTGCGGGTGCAGTGATACCCGAAGGAGCGACCGATGCCGCGCACGGGCGAGCTCGGCGCGGATCAACGCGCGGGATAGGACCCGCCGCCAGCGCGCATCCGGGCTGTAGCAGAGATTTGCCGTGCGTGTGAAACGCCAGTTTGGCAACCGAAAAATTCCGCGGCGCGCCGAAACGTAGCGCAGCGGATACCCGCAGCGATCGATCGCTGCGCGGCTTGCTTCGCCGAGCAGCCACGCGGGCGGCACAAAACCATATAACGGCCAGCGGAGCGCCCGGAATGCTTCGATGCCGTGCGCGAGACGCCACGCCGCCGACGCTTCGTTCAACGCGGCAAATTCGCCTTCGGCGCGGGTCAGCATTCGCCGCTCGACGAAACCGCGAAGTGTGCGTGGGGGCGGTTCGTCGTCGCGATGGTGGAACCCATGCAGCGCGAGCTCATCGCCGCGTGCGAGCCGCCGGTCCAACGCCGCGATGAAGCGGGCGTCCTTCGCGATCGGATCCCGGTAATGATAGTGCGGAACGACCAGTATCGTGACGGGTCGAGCGCCGAGGTCATCGAGCATCTGCAACAGTTGCGCGCACTCCGGCCATGTCCGCGGCGCCACGTCGTGGACGACGAGCGCAACCGCGGGTCCGACCTCATGATGCGACATACCGGGCGGTTCCCCTGAGTTGCCAACTCTGCACGGCACGGTAGACGTCGAGAAGACCGCGCATCACCGCGTCCCAGCTATAACTTCGCTCGACGTGCGCCCGAGCGCGCCGTCCCATTGCGTCGAGGTCGCGCTGATAAAACCCGTGAATCGTTGATGCGAGGGACCCGGCGTCGCGCGCGGGCGCCAGCAAGCCGGTATCCAGCGTCACAAGCTCCGGTGCGGCGCCTGCTGCAGCGGCGACGACTCCGCGTCCGCATGCCATTGCCTCGAGCAACACGAGTCCGAACGTTTCCTGATCGCCGGCGTGCACGAAGCCGTCTGCGCTCGCGATGATCCGCGCGAGCTCGCGTGACGAGCGCTCATAAGGACGCACGATGACGTTCGGCTGCCGCGGTATCGGCTCGCCCGTACCGAGCATCAACAAGTAGTAGGGGCGCCCGAGTCTGCGAAACGCCGCCAACAGCACGGACAGATTCTTCTCGCACGCGAACCGTCCGGCATAGACGAGGATCCGCGCGCTTTCGGCCAAGCCGAGTTCGCGGCGCAGCGTCATCGTTCTCGCCGCCGGATTGAATGTCTTGAGATCGACGCCGAGCGGACGCACGACAACGTTGTCAACGCCCCAGCGAAGCAAGCGCCGGCGCATGAATTCGCTCGGCGTCAGCACCAGATCGCAACGCCGGTAGAACGAGCGAAGATACGCGCGCATCACCGTCGCTGGAATGGGACCTAGCCGTCGCGCCACGGTACCGACGAGCTCGCTATGACAGAACGCGACCAGCGGAACGCCGAGCTCGCGTGCTGCATGCAGCGCGACCCAGCCGACGAGTCCGGGATCCTCGACCTCGATGATGTCGGGCGCGTAGCGAAGCATCGCCTGAAACCAGGGCGTTACCCGCCAAGGCCAGCGACGCGCGGCCTCGTTCGGCGCCCATGTGGCGATGAAGTGTTCGCCCTCCTCCCCGATGCCGTTGAACGGCCCGGGAACGAGCAGCGAATGGCGGCAGGGCGAATTCCGCGCGAGCCAGCTTCGCTTCTCTTTCAAATAGCGCGCAACGCCGCCGCCCATCGGGCCGTACAGCATCGTCGTGTCGAGAACGTGCATGTCGATCGGTGCGCCGTTCGGCGCTCGCCGTTCGCGAGCGCTCGCCGACGACACTTTCCCCATTGCGGGCCAGGACCGCATCTTCGACATCGCGTTCGACGCCACGTTCATTGCTGCGCAGCCGATTGGAGGGGACGCTCGGCCGCGAGCAGACAACTGCCTCCTGCGTGTTCTTAACTACTTCTTCTGCTCGTCCTTCTTCGGCTCGTCCTTCTTCGGCTCGGCGCCCGACGGCGACGTCGCCGACGATGAGGACTTCGATTCGCTCGACGGTGGCGGTGTCGCCGGTGTCGCACTCGACGACGAAGTATCGGATGAGCTTGGCGTCGACGGTGAAGGCTGCGATGACGATGATGACGGAGGCGTCATCGGTGCAGTCGATTGAGCAGTCGACGATGACGGCGGAGGCGGAGTCGAGCTCGACGTCGTCGTTTCGCGCTGGCATCCGGCAGCGCCGAGGACGAGTGCAATGCCGATTACGAGAGACAGTTTGCGATTCAACATGGGGTGGACCTCCAACTGGGTTACCGAAATGGCGGCAACGGACTACGTCCGACGTCAAGCAGGATCGGTGCCATTGGGAGACTGATTCGGGATGTCGATGACTGCGGCGCGACTGCGCTTGAGTTACCTATCGCAGCCCGCCGGCGGGCGCCGAGCGTTCGACCAATTCGCGCCTGCGTAAGGTAATAGTTACCACGGGGCTTTGAAACCCATAGCAACTACCGCTGCGCTAATTCCTACAGGGTGTTGCCGGCCCCGCACGCTGCCGCCGATCTTACAGGCCGAAAATCACGATCGTCGTGCTGCCCGTCAACGGGATCGAGCCGCCGCTGTGTCCCGACGCGACAGCAACGTATTGCTTCCCCTTCACGTCGTACGTAATGACGCCGCCCGCGATCGGACCGCCGGTGTCGAAGGTATAGAGCCGCTTGCCGTTGCGCGCGTCGAGCGCGATAAAATTCCCGCTCAAATCGCCGGTGAACAACACATTGCCGGCGGTTGGTGTGAGCGCGGCGTACATCGGCGTCGGCATCTTGACGCGCCACGCCATCTTCCCGGTTTTCGGATCGACCGCGTTGATCCAGCCGGCCCACTTGCTGATGGGATCGTTTGTGCCCCAGCCATTGGACAACCCCGTGTACGGCACCGTCGCGACCCATTTCGGATCCGGCCCTTGCTTGAACACCGTACACCAGTCGATCGCATTGACGTACAAAAGCCCCGTGACCGGACTGTGCGCCGCGCCATTCCATTGCACGCCGGCCACTGGACAAACGCGCACGCCTTCGGGTGTCAACGGCACATCGTGATTGAGCACCGTGGTCATCGGCAGCTTGAACACCAGCTTGCCGTCGTCGCGCGTGACGACGTGCAGAATGCCTTCCTTGCCGGCCGTCGCGACGAGCTTCTTGCCGCCGGCGTCGAACAATGAGACCACCGTCGCATCCCAATCGTGGTCGTCATTCGGCCGCAACTGATACCACCATTTCAGCTTGCCGGTGCGCGCGTCGAGCGCGACCGTTGAAATGGTGAACAGGTTCGCTCCGGGTCGCATCTTGTTGTTGTAATCGGGCCCGGGATTCCCCACCGGCACGAACAGCGTGCCCGTGTCGCGATCGAGTGCGTACGCGACCCACGCCGCGCCGCCGCCGTGATCCGTCGAGCCGGGCGTGTCCCATGTGTTCGCGCCCGGATCGCCGAGCTTTGGAATCAAGTCGAATGTCCACGCGAGCGAACCGTCCTCGACCTTGAACGCCATCATGCGACCTTTGATGCCCCAATCGCCGCCCGCCTTTGCGACGTAGACGATTCCGTTCCAGACGATCGGCGCCGCGCCGATCCCTTCGCCGATGCTCCAGTCGGCGACTTGCCGTTCCCACAACCGCTCACCGGTCTTGGCGTCGAGTGCGTACAGGACGCCGTCTTGCGTGCCGCGGATCACGCGTCCGCCGGCAATTGCGACACCTTTGTTCGTCGCATTCATTTCCGGACCTTGCGCAACGTGCTGGTGGGTCCATAGCTTCTTGCACGTCGTCGCATCGATCGCGTAGGTGCCGAGATGCGTCGTCGCGTACAGAATCCCCTCGTACATCACCGGGCCGGTCGAAAACGTTCCGAGCTCGCCTAACTGGAACATGCATACGGGCCGCAGCTTGCCGGCGTTTTGCGTGTTGATCTGCTTCAACAACGAATAGCGCTCGGCGCGATAACCCTTGTTGTACATCAGCCAGTTAGTGGTGGCGGTGTCGGCGGCATCGAGCTCCGCTTGCGTCGGCTTCGAAGTTGTTGGCTGAGCGAGCGCTCCGTAGAGCTCGCCGATCTTGACCTGCCCAGGCGCCGCGCTTCCGGCTGCAGCGGCGGATGCGGATGTTCCCGGCAACTCGAGCACCCGGTCCATCGGCGTCTTCGGCGTGAACATCTCGTTACCGGCGGGCAAGCCGCTCTGCGCGAGGATGAACGCCACGATGTCCGCGTATTCCTGACTCGGCAGCGAGGCACCGAGGCCAAGTGGCATGTTGGTGTGGACGTAATCGTAAAGTTCGGAAAGCTGCTTCTTCCCGTTCCATTGCGCGACGAATTGCGTGCCCTTCAACGCAGGCGCGCCGGTGCCCTGCAATTGAGCGCCGTGGCAAACAGCGCACTTCTGTGCGTATTCGAAACGACCCTTCGCAGTCTGCGCTGAAGTGAACCAGCCGGTGCCGTCGGCGAAGGAAGCGGTGGCGAAAGGAGCCGCAACCAGAAATAAAAACACGCCGCAGCGTGTCGGAGCGCCCCCCATAGAGATCTCCCTTGTCGAATCGCCGAATACTACGCGCTTCGTAGTCATTTCGCCTACAGCGGCAGCGCCGCAGACTCGATGAACCAACGCTCTGCAGACACGATCAAAGCGCAGCGCGCGGCGGATTTATCCTGACGTTCGCGTGTTCGCGTCACGGTTCGACGCGCAGCAATCCCGCGAAAGGCACACATCATGGCAACTATTCACGCGACACCGGACGAAAAGGATCCC
>VBCG01000082.1 GCA_005881895.1 Betaproteobacteria bacterium | reverse complement strand
AATGAGGATGGCGAGCAACGCACCGAACAACGCGAAGGGCACGGCAAGCAGCACACCGAACGGCAACGACCATTTCTCGTATTGGCCGGCGAGGATCAGGAACACCATGATCAGGCCGAACACGAAGACAAGCGTCGACGCGCTGCCTGATTTTTTCTCCTCGAATGCCTGCCCGGTCCAGGCGACCGCGTAGTCGCCAGGGAGCGCTTCCGTTCCGACTTCCTCCAGCGCAGTGATCGCTTGCCCGCTGCTATAGCCTGGCGCCGCGTTCGCCGTGATCTTCACGGCGGGAAAATTGTTGAAGCGCGGGACGATCGAAGGCCCCGTCACGTATTTGGTCGTGACAACGGCCTTGAGCGGGACCATCGCGCCGCCTTTGCTGCGGACGTAGACGCGCTCGAGGGCTTCGGGCGTCAGACGATACGAAGGCGCCGCTTGCACGAGCACCTGCCACAGGCGGCTGAATTTGTTGAATTGCGACACGTAGAGCGAGCCGAACATCGTTTCCATCGCGGAGTAGACATCCTCGACGGGAATGCCGAGGATCTCGGCCTTCTCGCGGTCGACATTGGCCAGCAGCTGTTGCGACGATGCGTTGAATGTCGACGTGACACCCGTCAGCTCGGGTCGCTGGCTCGCCTTGGCCACATAGTCGGCGATCACGGCCGCAGTCTGGTCGAGCCCGCCGTCACCCTTGGACTGGATGTAGAGCTCGAGACCGCCGGTCGTGCCTAGGCCCGGAATCGATGGCGGATTGATCGGCAGGATGATGCCTTCGCGCACGGTCGAAAACGCCTTGTAGGCTTCCGTGATGACCGCTTGCGCGTTCTGGGTTTTGATGTTGGGCGATGAATAACGCTCACTGAAGGGCTTGAGCCCGACGAAGAAGACCGATGCGTTGCTCTTGACCTGACCGTCGAGCAGGCTGTAGCCATCGACAACGACGACCGCTTGCGACGCCGCGTTCTTCGTGAAGAAATCGGTGACATGCGCGCTGACGTCGGCCGTGCGATCGAGGCTCGCTGCATCGGGCATGATCACCGCGCCCAGAATGTAACCTTGATCTTCGGCTGGCAGGAATGAGCTCGGGATCGTCCTCAGCAACTGCACGGAGATCGCGATCATCCCCGCGAACAACACGAGCGCGATCACGCTCCGTTTGATCATGAGCTGCACGGCGCGCGTATAGCCATCCGTCATGCGCGCAAACCCGTTTTCGAACCACTTGAAGAACCCCTTCTTTTCATGCTGGCCCGGCTTCAGCAACAGCGCGGCGAGCGCGGGTGACAACGTCAGTGCGACGATCCCCGAGATGACGACCGAGATGGCAATCGTGATGGCGAACTGTTTGTAGAGCTGGCCGGTGATGCCGGGAATGAATGCGACGGGAACGAACACCGCGCACAGCACCAGCACGATCGCAATGAGCGCGCCGCCCACTTCATCCATCGACCTTTTCGCCGCTTCCTTGGGCGAGAGGCCGTACTTCGACATGTTGTGCTCGACGCTTTCGATCACGACGATCGCGTCGTCGACGACGATGCCGATCGCCAGCACCATGCCGAACAGCGTCAGCATGTTGATCGAGAAACCGAGCGCGGTCATGCCGATCGCCGCGCCGATGATCGATATCGGGACCGCGATGATCGGAATCAGCGTCGCCCGGATGCTCTGGAGGAACAAGAAGACGACCAGCACGACCAATGCCAATGCCTCGAAGAACGTGTGGACGACAGTGTCAATGGACGCGCGTGTGAACTGCGTCGTATCCATCGCGATGTCGTAGTCGATCCCGGCCGGAAACGACTTCTTCATCTCGGTGTGCGTCTTTGTGACAGCTAGCGCGTTCGCCCCGGGCTGCTGATAAACGACCAACACCGTCGTCGGCTTGCCGTTCAACTTGCCGCGGACCGAGTAGTCGCGCTGGCCGAGCTCCGCATGGCCGACATCCTTCAACCGTACGATCGCGCCGCCTTCGCTCGCGGTGCGCAGAATGATGTTGTCGAATTCGGCCGGCTCGGTCATTCGGCCGGTCGTCGTGACGGTGAACGATTGCTCGACTGCGCGCCCCGTCGGCGCCTGCCCGATGCTGCCGACGGCGAACTGCTGATTCTGATTCGCCACGGCGCGTTGCACGTCGGCAGCGGTGACGCCGAGTTGCGCCATCCGGTCGGGTTTCAACCAGATTCGCATCGCGAGATCGGGCGCCCCCATGATGCTCGTCTGGCCCGCGCCGGGAATGCGCTTCAGCGCGTCGAGGACATACAGGTTCGCGTAGTTCGCGATGTATTGGTCGTCGTAGCGATTGTCCGGCGAATAGATCGCGATGACCATCATGAACGACCCCGAGCGCTTTTGCACCGACACGCCTTGCCGTCGCACCGAATCGGGCAGCGTGGGTAACGCGAGGTTGACGCGATTCTGCACGTCGACTTGCGCGAGCTCGGGGCTCGTTCCGATGTCGAAGTACACGGTGATCGACGTGTTGCCCGATGACGAGCTCGACGATTCCATGTACATCATGTGATCGGCGCCGTTGATCTGCTGCTCCATCGGCGCCGCGACGCTATTCGACACGACGTCGGCGGAAGCGCCCGGATATGCGGCGCTCACCGACACGGTGACCGGCGTGATGTCGGGGTATTGCGCGACGGGCAAGTTGATCATCGCGACCGCGCCGGCGATCGTGATGACGATCGAGACGACCGCCGCGAAGATCGGGCGGTCAATGCAATAGCGCGAAATGCTCATGAGTGGACCCGCGCTACGGCTTCGGCGCCGACTGCGTCCGCTTCGGCGAAGGAGCGGCGACGACATCCACGCGGCGCGCTTCATGGCTGTCGGCTGCCTCGGCGATGACTTGAGGCGCCGCGAGACGCGTCTGCTCGGGCCGAACCCCTTGCCCGATCAGCGCAGCGCGTACGGCCTTCGCGCGGTCCTTCGCAAGCTGCGTGTTGTGGGATGACATGCCGGACTTGTCCGCGTGACCGGCGATATCGACGGCGAGATCCGGGTCGCTTGCCAGCATGCGGACCAAGGGCCCCAGTGCTTGCGCGCCTTGCGGTGTCAGCACATCGCTGTCGGTTTCGAAATAAACCTTCGCGACGTTCGGCGCCATCGACGCTTTTGTCGGCGTGGGTTGCTTCGGCGCCGCTTTTGATGGCGTGCCGGTCTGCTCCTGTTCGATCGACATCGGCTCCGCGGCTCTTACCGGCGGCGATACCGGCGCCACTTTCGGCGCATACGGCGTGGTTTTCAGCGCCGCGCCCGGGCTCACGCGAATAGCCCCATCGACGACGATCTGGTCGCCGTTTTTAAGCCCATCGAGAATGAACCAGTCATCGCCGATCCATGCGCCGGGAATCACCGGCCGCTGCTCGGCCTTGCTGTCCTTGCCGACGACCCAGACGAAATGCGATTTCGCGCCCTGCTGGACGGCGCGTTGGGGAATCACGATGCTGTTGGGACGTATTGCGCCGAGCACATTGACCTTGACGAATTGCCCCGGCCGCAATTGCGTCTTCGGATTCGAGAGCACCGAGCGCACAAGAAACGTCCCGGTTTCTTTTGAGAACGACGAGTCGGCAAAGCCGATGTGGCCGCGGTCGGGATAGACGCTGCCGTCGGCGAGCAAGACTTCGATGTCGAACGCGTTGTCCTTGGGCAGGCGCAATTGCCCTTTCTGCACTTCGTCGCGATAGCGCAGAAATTCGTTTTCCGATATCGAGAAGTTGACCCAGATCGGGTCGAGCTGAGCGACATACGTCAGCAGACTGTTCGATGGCGACAGATAGCTTCCTTCCTGCAGCTTTGCGTAGCTCGACAGACCGGTGAGCGGTGAGTTGATCGTCGTGTAGCCAAGATTGAGCTCGGCGGTCTGCACTTGTCCCTGCGCCGCAATTACGGCGGCGCGAGCCTTTTGCACGCTGCCAATCGCGTCGTCCAGATCTTTCTTGCTCACGGCGTTCTGCTCGGCGAGCGGCTTGATGCGTGCAAGATTCGCCACCGCCACGTCGAGCGTGGCCTGTTGCTGCGCAAGCTCGCCCTTCGCCGACTGCAAACTCGCGGCCAAGGGTTTGCGATCGATCTGAAACAGCGGTTGGCCGGCCCGTACGAGATCGCCCTCGACGTAGAGGCGCTTTTCGAGAAAGCCGTCGACACGCGCGCGGATCTCGACTTCGCGTGAGCTTTGGGTTTGCCCGACGAACTCGAAGCTGACCGGCGTATCGCGTGCGGTCACCGTCATCACTGTCACGTCGACGGGTGGACGCTGCGGTGGCGCTTTGGCCTCCTCTTTGCCGCAACCGGGCAGCAGCATGAATGCAAAGAGCGCGGGCATGAGCGCGCGAAAAGGCGGGACGAGAATCTTCATGCGATTAGACCTCCCTGTGCTGCGATCGCGAACGCGCGACCGGCATATAACGCCGATCAAAGGCGTCGGTCAAGGCGAGCGCCGGGCCTCGCGCTACGGCGACGGCGCTGGTGTGGCGTTGTTGTTGAGTTGCTCTCGCGGTGAATGCTAATCGGCCCACCGCTCGATCACGCCGCGATTCTAGCCGGTCTGCCGTGCGCCGGTAAGCCCGCGTCGAGCAAAAGAGCCGGACTTCCCGTTATTGCGCGAGTACCGCGCGAAGATCGTGCTGATCCGCACCGACGATGCGCACGCGCGCCAACGTCCCCGGCGCGAGGTTGGATCCATTTTCGATATGCACGACGCCGTCGATTTCGGGTGCATCCGCGGTGGAACGGCCGATCGCACGGCCATCCTCGATGCGATCGATAAGCACCGGAAGCGTGCGACCGATTTTCTGTTGCAATCGCCGCGTACTGACGCCCGCCTGCGCAGCCATGAAGCGCGCGCGGCGCTCCTCTTTGATCGCGGCCGGAACGGGATCGGGCAGATCGTTCGCAACGGCGCCCTCGACGGGAGAGTATGCGAAGCAGCCGACGCGATCGAGTTGCGCCTCGGCGACGAACGCGAGCAGCTCCTCGAATTCGGTTTCCGTTTCGCCCGGAAAGCCGACGATGAACGTGCTGCGAATCGCGAGATCCGGTTTCGCGCCGCGCCACACCCGCACACGTTCCAGCACGCGCTCGGGCGCGGCCGGGCGTTTCATCAGCTTGAGGATCCGCGGGTTTGCATGCTGGAAAGGGACGTCGAGATACGGCAGCAGACCGCCGCCCGCGGCGTCGTCGGTCATCAGTGCAATCACGTCATCCACATGCGGGTACGGATAAACGTAGTGCAACCGCACCCATGCGCTGTGCTGGGTGGCGAGATCGGCCAGCGCACGCGCGAGCTCAGTCATCTGCGTGCGTATCGGGCGCCCATGCCAGAAACCGGTCCGATACCGAACATCGACGCCATACGCGCTCGTGTCCTGCGAGATCACGAGCAGCTCCTTCACGCCGGCCTGCAGCAATCGTTCGGCTTCGACGAGCACGTCGCCGATCGGTCGACTCACGAGATCGCCGCGCATCGACGGGATGATGCAAAACGTGCAGCGATGATTGCAACCTTCGCTGATCTTCAGATAGGCGTAGTGCTTTGGGGTGAGCTTGATTCCTTGCAATGGAACGAGATCGATGAATGGATCATGCGGCTTCGGCAAATGCGCGTGCACGGCTGTCATCACTTCGTGCGTCGCATGCGGTCCTGTCACTGCGAGCACTTTCGGGTGCGCATCACGGACGAATTCGCCTCCGCCTTTCGCGCCCAAGCAACCGGTGACGATGACTTTCCCGTTTTGCGCCAACGCTTCGCCGATGGCGTCGAGCGATTCCTCGACGGCCGCATCGATGAAGCCGCAGGTGTTGACGACGACGAGATCCGCGCCTTCGTACGACGGCGAAATCGCGTAACCCTCGGCGCGCAGCTCGGTGATTATCCGCTCGGAATCGACCAAGGCCTTCGGGCATCCGAGCGACACAAAGCCGACACGCGGCTCACGCGCATCGTGCCTACGGCTTCGGATCATCGGCTGCTTCATCAACAGTAGAGCGGCGCAGCAATTCTCGACGGATGAGTGCGGTGCTGCGCTGCGATGCAGCCGTTCAACGCTTCTTCTCGTCGTCGGCCCCGCCTTGCGGCGTCGCGGTGAACGCGGGAAAGGGAAAGGCGGAGAACATGCCGCGCGTTTGGTCCTGCATTCGCTGCTGCATGTCCATGAAGAGCTTCGCGCTTTGCTCGAGATAGCTGCCGAGCATGCCTTGCATCGCGGGCGCCTGCATTTGGATGAACTGTTTCCACAGATCGGGCGTCAGCATCATCTTGTCGCCGTAGACCTGCTTTGCCTGCTCCTGCAGCTTCTTCTGGATGGCGAGAAACGCCTTGACGTTCTGCTCGATGTACTGCCCCATGATCGTCTGCTGCGCGCTGCCGTAGAAACGGATCATCTGCGCCAGCATCTCCGAGCTGAACATCGGCACGCCGCCGGACTCCTCGTCCAGAATGATCTGCAGCAAGATCGCGCGCGTCAGATCGTCGTTCGTCTTTGCATCGACCACCTGGAAGTTGATGCCCTCGAGCACCATCTGCTTCACGTCGGCGAGCGTGATGTAGCCGCTGTTGGCCGTGTCGTACAACCGGCGGTTCGGGTACTTCTTGATCATGCGGACTGAGTCGCTCATCGCGCGCTCCAAGGGGATGACTTGAGATTATAACCCACTGATTTATCGGGCGTTTGGATTTGGCTCGCGCGGGTTGGCCGGCTTAGATGGTGCGCTGCACCAAAAAGTTCTTGACTTGGGCTTTTAGCGTCCCTACAATTGTAATTGTGCAGTGCAGCAAAAGACCCGCAGGGGAGCGCCGTAACGGTCTCCCGCCACGTTTCGGTGGGGGTTTTGAAACGGCTGCGCTGCGAAAAATGCGAAATTACCAACCTTTTCACCAGCAGAGGAAATGACCATGTACAACGCAACCGAACACTTTACCGACATCAACAAGGCAAGTTATGCAAATGCAGTCAAGCTCGCGGCGCTTTCGCTCGAAAACGCCGAAAAGCTTGTCAAGCTTAACCTGAACACGGCGAAAGCCGCTCTGGCGCAGGGCGTCGAAGGCGCGCAAGCCGCCGCGACGATCAAGGATGTACAGGAGCTGTTCGCGCTCCGCGCGAAGTTCACCGAAGCGGGCGTGCAAGCCGCGACGGGCTACTCGCGGACGCTCTATGAGCTCTCGTCGGAGGCGCAATCGCAGTTCTCGGCACTCGCCGAGGAAGCGTGGGCCACTTATACGAAGGGCGTCGCATCGTGGATGGAAAGTGCGACCAAGGCCGCACCGGCGGGTTCCGATGTCGCCGTCAATGCGCTGAAGTCGACGTTTGCCGCTTCGACGGCCGCGTTTGACCAGTTCCAGAAGGCGACGCGCCAAGTCGTGAATCTGGCCGACGCGAGCGTTCGCGCCGCGGCTGCCACCACGCAAAAGGCGCACGCCACCGCGAAGGGTAAGCGCGCTGCCTAAAGGTAAACTGTTTGAAACGAGGGTCGGCCGGCGCAAGCCTGCCGACCTTTTGACTCAGGTTTACGGGCGGATAGCCGCGGGAACTTGTATTCCGGAGGCTGGTCCCACCAAACGGTGGGTGTAGTCTCCCTGTATCAATATCCTCCTCCTGATTGATACAGCGTTAAGGCTCCGCAGGGCAACCTGCGGGGCCTTTTTTCTGATTTTTTAGAACTTTTTCTGATCATCGTTTGCAGCGCCGCTATTCGACCTTACCGACACGCGAGACGGCGTCGGCAAGCTTTTTCGCGTCGCTCGCCCAGAACTTTTGCATTTCCGGCGCGTCCAGATACTGCACGGGCGTTTCGACTGCCGAAAGTGCGCCGACGAACTTTGCATCGCTTGCTGCGGCGCGCGCGGCTTCGCGCAATTTTGCGATGACCGGCTCTGGCGCGCCCGCGGGCGCGAATAGTCCGGACCATTGGAAGAACACGACGTCGTAGCCCGATTCCGTCAAAGTTGGAATGTCCGGCAGCGAAGCGAGACGCTTGTCACCCCACGAGGCGAGCACGCGGAGCTTGCCCGCCTTCACGTGCGGAATCACGGTGGAAGGCCCTGATGCAACCGCTTCGATCGTGCCGCCCAGCAACGCGACGACTGCAGGTCCCGCACCGGCGAACGGCACGTGCAACAGTTTGATGCCGGCGTTTTGCGCGAACATCTCCATCGGCATATGCATCGTGCCGTAGTTGCCCGATGAGCCGTAGTTGATTGCACCAGGACGTTTGCGCGCGTCGTCGACAAAATCCTGCAACGTTTTCCACGGGCTTTCGACGCGAACGGCGAGCACGGTGGGATCGGCCGTCAGCCGCGCGATGGGCGTCAGTTGATCGAGCTGGTAGAGCGGCGGCCGTCCGATCACTTTATCCGCCGCGGGCAGAATCGAAATCGACGACAGCGCGAGGAGCAGCGTATAGCCGTCGGGCTTCGCTTTCGCCACGAATCCCATCCCGATTCCGCCACCGGCGCCCGTCTTGTTCTCGATCACGACCGGCGTTTTCAATTCGCGCGATAGCGCGTCGGCAAACGGCCTGCCGACGATATCGGCGACGCCGCCGGGAGGGAAGGGAACGATCAGCGAAATTGGCCGCGACGGGAACGCGTCCTGCGCCGCGGCAGCGAAAGCGACGAGCCAAAGTGCGAGGGCCGCGATGTGCCGCCGCATGAACGAGCGAACCCGCATGCAACCCTCCTGTCGGGCGAGCGGCATTTCAAAACATGTGCTGGCCACCGTTGATCGCAATGTTCGCGCCGGTGACAAACGCGGCTTCGTCGCTCGACAGATACGCGACGAGTCCCGCAACTTCCTCCGGCTTGCCGAGCCTACCCATCGGAATCTGCGGAACGATCTTGCTGTCGAGCACTTCCTTTGGAATCGCCATCACCATCTTCGTGCCGATGTAACCCGGGGAGATCGTGTTGACGGTGACGCCCTTGCGCGCAACTTCGAGCGCGAGCGCCTTCGTGAAACCGTGCATGCCGGCCTTGGCGGCCGAATAATTCGTCTGGCCGAAAGCGCCCTTCTGGCCGTTCACCGACGAGATGTTGATGATGCGGCCCCAGCCGCGCTCGACCATGCCGTCGCACACTTGCTTCGTCATGTTGAAGCACGAATCGAGATTGGTCTTGATCACGGCATCCCAATTGGCCTTGTCCATTTTCTTGAACGTCATGTCGCGCGTGATGCCGGCGTTGTTGACGAGCACGTCGATCGGTCCGACTTCCGCGGTAACTTTCTTCACACAATCGACGGTGGAATCCCAATTCGTTATATCGCAGGGGAACGCGCGGAACGCGTAGCCTCGCTTGGTCATCGTGTCGAGCCATTCCTGTGCCTTCTTGTTGCCGGGCGAAAAGGTTGTGACGACTTTGTCGCCGAGCGCGGCGAGCTTGAGGCAGATCGCCTCACCCAGTCCGCCCATTCCACCGGTGACGAGCGCTACGCGCGTTGTGGTTGCCATGATCGTGTTCCTCCGTGTCGAAACTTGTCATCGAGCCTAATGGCTAGCGGATCACCGCCATCGCGACGCCCATTCCGCCGCCGATGCACAGCGACGCGAGTCCCCTCTTGGCATTGCGCTTGACCATTTCGTGCAGCAGCGTCACGAGGACACGACATCCCGATGCGCCGATTGGATGACCGAGTGCGATCGCGCCACCGTTCACGTTGATCTTGGACGTATCCCAGCCCATTTCCTTGTTGACCGCGCAGGCTTGCGCAGCGAATGCTTCGTTGATCTCCATCAAGTCGAGGTCCGCCGCTTTCCAGCCGGCCTTTTCGAGACAGCGCCGCGACGCGGACACGGGGCCCATGCCCATGATCGACGGATCAACGCCGGACGAAGCGAACGCCTGGATCTTTGCGATCGGCTTCAAGCCCAACTGCCCCGCGCGCGTCGCCGTCATCACCAGCACCGCTGCGCCGCCATCATTGAGGCCCGACGCGTTGGCGGCGGTCACTGTTCCGTCTTTCGCGAAAGCCGGCCGCAATCCGGCGATCGAGTCGAGCGTTGTTCCCGCCTTCACGAACTCATCGGCCGCGAATGCAACGGGATCGCCCTTGCGTTGCGGGATCATCACCGGCGTGATCTCCTCCTTGAATCGTCCCGCTTTCTGCGCGGCTTCGGCCTTGTTCTGGCTTGCGACGGAAAACTCGTCCTGTTGCGCGCGCGTTATCCCGTACTGCTTGGCGACGTTCTCGGCCGTCGTGCCCATGTGATACTGGTTGTAGACGTCCCACAAGCCGTCGACGATCATCGAGTCAATCAACTTCGCATCGCCCATCCGGAAGCCGTCGCGCGATCCGGGGAGCACGTGCGGCGCCGCGCTCATGTTTTCTTGTCCACCGGCGATCACGATGTCGGCGTCGCCGCATTGCACTGCCTGCGCGGCCAGCATCACGGCCTTGAGGCCGGAGCCGCACACCTTGTTGATCGTCATCGCGGGAATCGAGGTCGGCAGGCCCGCTTTGATTGACGCCTGGCGCGCCGGGTTCTGACCGCTGCCAGCAGTCAATACCTGGCCGAGAATCACCTCGGAAATCTGCTCGGGCTTGATGCCTGATTGCGCGAGCAGCGCGCGGATCACCGTGGCGCCGAGATCCGGCGCGGGAATCTTGGCGAGCGATCCGCCGAATTTGCCGATTGCCGTACGTGTTGCATGGGTAATGACGATGTCGCTCATTTGAAAATCTCCGTGAAAGAGCACCGAAAGAAACGGCGCAGGCCGCTTTCCGCCATGTTAACGCAGGTGCGGGTACTTGGCGCGAACGAAGGTTCCGTGACGAGAGTACGTTCGGGCCGGTAGCAATAGATTCCGCGGCGAACGGGTTGCCAAATACTTCGCGATCATTCCGGCCGCGTTCGCCAGCACGTATCCCGCGCTTGCTGCACTCAACGTCATGGAACTCGCAACACCCGACAGCGCAATCCTGTCGGCAGTGATCTTCAACGCATTGATTATTCCCGCGCTGATTCCGCTCGCGCTCCGTGGCGTCAAATACCGGCCCGTCGGCGCGGGCGCGGTGCTGCGCCGGAATATGTTGATCTACGGCGTCGGTGGCATCCTGCTGCCGTTCATCGGCATCAAGCTGATTGATTCGATCCTGGTCGGCATGCGGCTCGCATGACCCCGCGGAGCGTAACGATGTTTGCCCAATTTATTCCTGCTTTGCGCATGCTCGTCGTTCTGTCCGCGTTAACCGGCATTGCGTATCCGTATCTCGTCACCGGCATCGCGCAAGTCGCTTTCCCCCGTGCGGCGAACGGCAGCCTGATCGTCGACAACGGCAAAGCGTTAGGGTCGAGTCTCGTCGGTCAGCCGTTCGACGATCCGAAATACTTCTGGAGCCGGCCGTCGGCGACCTCGCCGCAACCTTACAACGCTGCTGCATCGAGCGGATCGAATCAGGCTCCGCGCAATCCTGCGCTTGCTGACGCAGTGACCGGTCGGATCAAGGCGCTTCGCGAAGCCGATCCCGATAATAGGGCGCCGGTTCCAGTCGATCTCGTGACGGCGTCAGGAAGCGGGCTCGATCCCGCCATCAGCGTTGCGGCGGCGGAATACCGGCACACCGCGTCGCCAAGGCACGGGGCATCGCTGAAGACAAGGTCCGTGCGCTGATCGCGGACAACACGACCGGACGCACCTTCAGCGTTCTCGGTGAGCCGCGAGTCAACGTGCTGAAGCTCAACCTCGCGCTCGACCGCGTGCCGAAGTAGCACATTGCTACACTAGATCGGTCCAACGGCTGAAGCCGTCGATGGAAAGACAGCGGTCCAACCCCGATCAGCTTCTCGCGGAATTCCAGGCGCAGGAGGAGCGCGCGGCACGCGGGCGGTTGAAGATCTTCTTCGGCGCTTCCGCGGGCGTCGGCAAAACGTACGCGATGCTGATTGCCGCACAAACGATGCGGCACGC
>VBCG01000081.1 GCA_005881895.1 Betaproteobacteria bacterium | reverse complement strand
GATGCCTTCGGCGATCGTCGCAAAGAGCACGATGGCGACGGCCAGCCACGGCGCTACGAGCGGGCCGGGTTCGTGCAGCTTGCGGATCCCCTCGTAAATGGAGAACAGCCCGCCCACCACGAACAGCAGCAGCGCTACGACGAATGACCAGAAATAGGTTGCGCGCCCATGGCCGAGCGGGTGATGGGACGACGCGGGTGCCCTCGCCTGCTTGCGCCCCAACAACAGCAGGCATTGGTTGCCGGTGTCGGCGAGCGAATGAAAGGCTTCGGCGAGCAATGCCCCGGAACCGGTAAACATTGCGCCAAGGATCTTGCAAACGGCGATCGCGAAGTTCGCGCCGAGCGCGTAGAGGATGGACCGAGCCGTATCCGGCTGGGGTGGCACATTTCCGGGCATAAGTTTAGGGCGGCGGCTTTTAAAGCCGTTAGAACGCATCGCAGCTCTTTCGATCGCGACGCGGCACCGGCTTCCGTTGCGCGACGGGAGCCGGCGTGGACCGAAACGAATCAACGACGCATCGGCTGCATCGAGCTCTGCGCCATCTTGGCGAAGTCGCCCATCACCTTCTGCATCGTCTCGAACGCGGATCCGCCGGTCGTGACGACGCCTTGCATCGCGGAGACCACGTCTTTCATCTGCCGAAGATCGGGCATCAACGCCATCGCGGCCTTTGCTTCCTTGACGCCCGGCACGCCGGCCATCTGCTCCTCGATCAACGCGAAGAGCCGTTTCTGGATCTCCACGATGAGATCGAATACTTCGCCCCAATAGTGCATCGATCTCTCGACCGCCTCTTTCGCGGCGCCCTGCGACGCGGTCATCAACGACTGCGCATCGCTCGCCGCACCGACGGCGCGCGCATGTTTCTGCTGGAATGCGCGCATCTCCTCTTCGCCTTCGAACTGCTTCTTGCGCAGACGCGCTGTGCTCTCGATCGCCGCATTGATGACGTCGAGCGCCATCTTGGCGTTGGTCTTGTAAAGCTCGATCGCCTGTTCCGGCGTCATGATCTTCGGCATTTTCGCCAGTTCACGCACATCGGGTATTCGCGGCGCCGTTGCGCGTGCGCTCGCTGTGGCGGGCGCCGACGCTTTCGCGGAGATGCGCCGTTTGGCGCGTCGCTTCGCTGTGGCCTTCGCTGCGGTCTTGGCTGCGGTCGACGGGGAGGTTGCGGCTTGTTTGCGTGCCATGCTCGCTGCTCCTTGTTAGGTTAGTCCGGCAACATTCACATCAAACGCCCAATCCGGCGGATTCGTCAAGACATTTGGGGCTGCGCACGGGGGCTCCGGCCGCCGTCGCAAGACCGCATTACAATCAGCGTCATTGAAACGGTCGTCCACATAACAGGAGGAGGGCGTATGCTGCCCGCCTTTGCCGCATTCGCGTTCTTTGTCGTCGCGTCGACAATGTCGACGGCGCAAACGCCGGGCGCACCACCACCAGCCGCTCCGCCACCGCTTTTCGCGACGACGAAGATCGCCGACAACGTCTACGTTTTCCGCTATGGCGGTTATCAGTCGATGTTCGTCGTCACGCCCGAGGGTGTCATCGCGACCGATCCGATTGCCTATCTGCGCCCGCAGGCCGCGCAAACTTACATCGACGAGATTCGCAAGATCACGCGGGCGCCGATCAAATACCTGGTCTACAGCCACCATCACTATGACCACATCGCGGGCGGCAAGCCGTTCAAGGATGCCGGCGCGTCGGTCATTGCGCACAAAAACGCGCGGGCGAAGCTCGAGGCGCTCAAGTATCCGGACGTCGTGCTGCCCGACATGGTCGTCGATCAACACAGCACGATCGAGCTCGGCGGCACGCGCGTCGATTTGATCTACGTCGGCCGAAATCACTCGGACAACTCCCTTGTGATGTTGCTGCCCAAAGAAAAGATTCTGTTCGCCGTCGATTTCATTCCGGTTCAAGCGGTGATGTTCCGCGACATGCCCGACGGCTTTCTGCCCGACTGGTTCGATTCGCTCGATCGCGTTCTGGCGCTCGATTTCACCACGCTCATTCCCGGCCATCCGGGACCCGGCGGCCGCATGGGGACGAAAGACGACGTGCGCGCGGTGAAGGAATACCTGACCGATCTATCGAACGCCACGCGCGAGCTCGCGAACCAGGGCAAATGCTTCGACGAGGCCATGAAGACGCTCAAGTTGCCGAAGTACGAAAGCTGGACCAGCTACGGAACTTACCTGCAGGGCAACATCGAACGTTTCTGCGAATACTGGGGATGGGGCATTTGATCGAACAACGAATGGACGGCAATGGATAGCACACAACTGCGACAACGATTTGGCCGGCCGCTGCGGCTTGGCATCATCGGCGGCGGACCCGGCGCGTGGATCGGCACGATGCACTGGACGGCAGCGGAGCTCGACGACTGGTGGCGGGTGGTCGCCGGCGTGTTTTCCAGCGATCCGGCGAGGTCGCGCGCCGCGGGTCCAACGTTGGGAATCGATGCGGCGCGAAGCTACGGCGATGTGGCAGAAATGCTCGACAGAGAGGCGCGCCGCGACGACCGCATCGACGCCGTCGCCATCATGACGCCCAATGACACGCATTACGCGCACGCCGTGCGTGCGCTCGACGCGGGCCTCGACGTGATCGGTGACAAACCGGTTTCGCATGACTTTGCGCAAGCGTGCGATCTGGTCGAACGCGCACGTCGTAATCGGCGGCTCTATGCGATCGCGCACGGCTATTCCGCGTATCCGATGACACGTCATGCACGTCACCTTGCGCGATCCGGCGCGCTCGGCGCGCTGCGTCTCGTCCAGGTCGAATACATTCAGAGCGGACTCGCGACTCGCATCGAGGACGGACCGCAGAACAATCGGCTTCGCTGGTTGTTCGATCCGCAACGCAGCGGCTTGGCGCTCGTCATGGGCGCGATCGGTTGTCACGCGCAACATCTCGCTTGTGCGACGACGGGTTTGAACGTGACGCGTGTGTGCGCCGATATCGGCGCGCTATTGCCGGGTCGCAAAGTGATCGATTACGCGTCGGCGCTGCTCGAGCTCGACGGCGGCGTGCGGGGCACATTCACTGTGACGCAAGCCGCAGCGGGCGGCGAGAACGACATTCAGCTGCGCGTCTACGGCGACAAGGGAATGCTCGACTGGTCGCACCGCGACGCGAGCTATTTGCGCGTTGCATTCCAAGGCGAGTCGATGCATGTTATCGGTCGCGGCGATCCCGACCTTCCGGCGGAGGTGATCGCCGCCGGACGCACGCCGCGCGGTCATCCCGAAGGTCTGCGCGAAGCATTCGCGAATATCTACGCCGAGATCGCTCAGGAGCGGATCGCGCGCGAGCTCGGCGAAACAATTCCGGAGCTTGCGTATCCGCGCATCGAAGAAGGCGCGCACACGATGGCGTTCATCGAAGCGTGCCTGGCGTCGCAAGCCCAAGGAGCGTGGGTCGACGTAGCGAAGCTTCCTCGCGCTTGATCGTGCTTGACCTGCGCTTCGGCAGGCCTATAATGGCCATTACCGCATATCCATACGGTATCGTATGCCGCCTCGTTCTCGCGCTCCTCTCGCTGCCTCCTTCGAGCTATCTGCCGCTTCGCCGCTGTTGACAGCGCGCCAACGCCAGATCCTCGATTGGATCCGCAGCCATCTGGAATCGACGGGCCGTCCGCCCACGCGCGCGGAAATCGCCGCCGGTCTGGGTTTTTCCACGCCAAGCTCCGCGGAAGATCATCTGCGCGCGCTCGAGAAAAAAGGCGTGCTGGAAATCGAACCCGGCGCCGCGCGCGGCTTGCGGCTCAAAAATCTGCCCGGCATTCCAGTCCAAGGGATCTTGCCGCTCGTGGGTCGCGTTGCGGCCGGTGCACCGCTCCTGGCTACCGAGCACATCGAAGCGCATTACCGCGTCGATCCTGAACTTTTCACGCCGCGCGCCGATTATTTGCTGCGGGTCTCCGGGCTGTCGATGCGCGATGCCGGCATTCTCGACGGCGATTTGCTTGCCGTGCACAAGACCGGCGAAGCGCACTCCGGTCAGATCGTCGTTGCACGTCTCGGCGGATTGGCCGGCGACGAGGTCACCGTCAAACGTCTGCAGCGTCGCGGAAAAGACATCGTGCTCGTGGCCGAGAACCCCACCTTCGCGCCGATTGTCGTAGACCCGAAGAAGACGACGCTTGCAATCGAAGGCATCGCCGTGGGCATCGTACGAAGAAACCCTCTTTAATAGGAGAAACATCATGGTCGAACCTATTCCCGTTGGCTATCACAACATCACGCCCTATTTGATAGTGCGCAATGCGGCAGCGGCGATCGACTTCTACAAAAAGGCCTTCAACGCCGTCGAACTGATGCGCTTCCCCGGCCCCGGCGGCAAGATCATGCACGCCGAAGTGAAAATCGGCGACTCGCCGGTGATGCTCGCCGACGAGATGCCGGAAGAAGGCCACGTCGGACCGCAAACGCTCGGCGGCGTCGGCGTCAGCATGATGTTGTACGTCGAGGACGTTGACACGCGTTTTGCGCAAGCGATCGCCGCGGGCGCGACGATCAAACGTCCAGTCCAAGACCAGTTCTATGGCGATCGCAACGGTACGCTCGTCGATCCTTTCGGTCACGTATGGTCGATCGGGACGCACAAGGAAGACGTGCCGATGGAAGAGATGCAGCGGCGGATGGCCAAGTTGGGTCAGTCGTAAATGGCGCAAGGCCCGTGTTCGCAACGCGCATCACTTCGTCAATCGCTCGAACAAGCCCTATTGGTTGCCAAGAAGAAGACGTAATCTCGAATGAATTCCGCGCTCGCGACGCTTCTGTCCAATCCGGCAATCTGGCGCGGCGACGATTGCGCGCCGGAGCCCGCGACGCTGCCCTCCGGTTTTGCCGCGGTCGATGCCGCCCTGCCCGGCCACGGCTGGCCGCAAGGCGCGCTGACCGAAATGCTGATCGAACGCGAAGGCATCGGCGAGTTGCGTCTCACGTTGCCGGCGCTGTTACGCGTTCAAGCACAAGGGCGGGACGTCGTCTGGATCGCGCCGCCGCATCGTCCTTACGCGCCGGCGCTCGCGGCAGCAGGACTCGATCTCGCGCGGTTTTATGTCGTGCGCTGTCACGACGCGAAAGATGCGTTATGGGCTTACGAGCAAGCGCTGCGCGCGCCGGAATGCGGCGCGGCATTCGCGTGGATCGCCGCGCATGACGAGCGCGTGCTGCGCCGTCTGCAGGTGGCGGCGCGCGAAGGCAAAACATGGGGCGTGCTATGGCGGCGTCCCGGGCAGCGCGCAAGTGCCAGCGCCGCGCCGCTGCGACTCGCGCTGGCGCCTCGCTTAGGCAAGCTGACAGTGCGCGTATTGAAGCGCCGCGGCGCCGAGCTGCCGCAACCCGTGGTCGTTGGGGGACTCGAACTTATCTCAAAATGGGGCGAGCAGCCCGAGTACCTCAGTTGGCCAAATGAGGGCCCGCAGCGAGCCCCGAGATAGTACAAAGACGTACAGCGAGGAGCGAGCGAGGACACGGGGACTTTACCTCGGCAAACGCTAACGTGAGCGTAGCGAACGTTAAGCGAAGCGGCGTTTGCTCCAAAGTAATCGGGCTGTGCAGCCAATTTTGAGATAGGTTCTCGAATGCCATCCACTTTGACGCATCACTTCGCCACGATGGCGTACAACAACGCGTGGGCGAACCATCGATTGCTCACGGCCTGCAACAAGCTCACGCAGGCCGATTTCGAAGCCCAGCGCACGAGCTTCTTTCCATCGCTCAAGGCGACGCTCAATCACATCGTCACCGTCGACTGGTATTACATCGACGCATTAGAGCGCGCATTGCGCCATCAGGAGCCCGATCGCGAACCGGATCGTTTTTTCGAACCCGAGGAACCGTTCGAAACGTGCGCTGACCTCGCATCTGCGCAGCGCGACGCCGATCGACGGTTGATCACCGCGTGCACAGTGCTTACCGAGCAGGATCTCGATAGGCCGGTGCCGGTAATGCGTCGTGCGGGAATTCAAACGGAATCGGTCACGCGATTGCTCGCGCATTTGTTCCAGCATCAAATCCATCATCGTGGACAGGCGCATGCAATGCTTGCCGGCACATCGATAAAGCCGCCGCAATTGGACGAGTTCTTCTGTGCGAACGAGGCGCATCTGCGGGCGGTCGAACTGGCTGAGCTCGGGTATTCGGAGGAAATGATCTGGGGCGCTCCGACGCGTACCTAGATTCAAGAGCAACACGATTTCGATTCCGATCTGCCGCGCCCGAACGTGACTCGATCCAATGCTGTGGGTTTGCCTCTATTTTCCTTCGCTCGCGCTCGATATCTTTGCGCGCGCATGGCATGACGAAGACGCGGCGCAGCAGTTCGTCGTCGCAAGCGGCGGCAATGCGCCAAAGGTCATCCTGGCCAACGATGCTGCCCGCGAAGCCGGCATTCGCCGCGGCCAAACCATTTCCGCCGCGCTGGCGCTCGCACCCGACATCGTTCTACGCGATCGCGATCCCAGCGGTGAAGCCCATGCAATCGCGCAGCTCGCCACTTGGACGCTGCGTTTCACGCCTCAGGTAAGCATCATCGCGGCGGATGCGCTCGTGCTGGAAATCGGCGGCAGCTTGCGATTGTTCGGCGGTCTGTCACCACTTGTCACGCGGATCAGCAACGGCGTGAAGGCGCAGGGTTACCAGGCGCAACTCGGGATTGCGCCTTCGCCGACAGCCGCGTTGCTGCTGGCACGCGCTATGAATGCACATTCAATACGCGACGCACGCGAGCTCCCGTGCATTCTCGCGCCGTTGCCGCTTAAGCTGCTCGATATCGATGCTGACACGTTGGCGACGCTCGCCGCCGCCGGCGTGACCACGTTCGGACAGGCGGCGGCGCTACCACGCGATGCACTGGCGCGCCGCTGTGGCCAACGTTTCATCACGACACTCGATCGCGCGCTCGCACGAAGCCCCGATCCTCGCGTGCCTTACGTGCCGCCGCCATGTTTCTCGAGTCGCCTCGAATTGCCAGTACCGGTCGCCGATATCGAAGCGTTGAGCTTCGGCGTCAATCGCCTCGTGCACGAGCTCACGGCATGGCTCTCCGCGCGCGGGCTCGGTGCGGTAAGGCTTTCGCTCACGTTGACGCATGAACATTATCTGCAGCAGCGCGGCGTGCCGCCGACGCATGTGCCGTTCACGCTCGGTGCGCCCGCACGAACACCGGCACATTTGATCGGCGTACTGCGCGAGCGACTCGCGCGTGTGGCGCTGCCTGCGCCGGTTGAAGCGATTGTTCTCGAAAGCGAGGAGACGGCGCCGCTCGCAGGCCGCAATCTCGGCCTGCTGCCGGAGGATGAAGCCGATGCCGCACAAGTACCGCTCGTCGATCGACTTCGCGCACGTTTGGGCGACGACGCCGTGACGCTGCTCGCGCCACACGCCGAGCATCGCCCGGAAAAAAGTGACAGGACACGCGTTGCCCGCGCCACGCTGCAAAGCAAGATGCCGGCGCGCAAAGTGCACAAGGACTCGGAGTCGCTGCCCGAGGCGCCACGGCCGCTGTGGCTGCTCGCAGAACCGGAACCATTGCAGCATCGGTTGGAGCACGCGCCGTGGGCGCTGAAGGATGGACCCGAACGGATCGAGTCCGGCTGGTGGGACGGCAACGATTTGCGTCGCGATTATTTTGTCGCCGAAACGCCGGACGGCGCCATTGTGTGGATCTACCGCGATCATCGCTACGGCGTCGACGACGGCGAGTGGTTTTTGCACGGGCTGTTCGCGTGAGCAGCGAGGCCGGAAGGGCGGCGAGCCATTGCGAATCGCGAGGCGACACCAACAAGTATTGGGGCTTAGTGGCGCGTGAACCCGTGCGGCTAAGACGCGAGATACCGGGACCAATAAACCGAACGGGACCAATAAACCGAACCACGGTGTCAGGTGAGAAAACCCAGTTTGCGAAAATATTCGGCTGGACGCTGACTCGGATCGAGCCCACTATCCGTCGCGCGAGTGCCGCGATCTCGGCCGTTGTTTTTCAAAATGCTCGCGCGATTTCGCGGCGTATTCATCGGACAAAAAGGGAGGTGGCCATGGACGCGCATCCCGACGCTGGCCTCGGCTGGGCTCCAAAATTTGTGACGAGATGGGCCATCGGTTGCATGGCCGCAATTGCCGTCGCAGGAAGTGCTTTGGCACAGACGCCCATCGAGCGTGGCAGCTATCTGGTCAACGGCGTTCTCACCTGCGGCAATTGCCATACGCCGCGCAGCCCAAGTGGCGCGTGGGACATGTCGAAGCAGCTGTCCGGACGCCCGCGGACCTGGGATGAGGTGACCTTCAAGGTGAATGCTGCGAACATCACGCCAGACTTTGAAACCGGCATCGGCAAGTGGGGCGACGCTGACATCAAGCGCTCCCTTCTGAGCGGCGTGCGGCCGAACGGCGCGCAGATCGCGCCGATCACGCCTTACGGTTTCTACAAGGTCTTTACGCCTGCGGATATCGGCGCAGTCGTGGCGTATCTCAAATCGGTGCCGGCCGTCAGCAACGCCGTCGAGCCGCCGGTTTACAAGGCCGCGATGCACGTCGATATACCGCCGGGCGCGGACAAGGCCATGAGCGAGGCCGACATGACCGACCCGGCCAAACGTGGCTTCTATCTCGTCACCATCGGGCATTGCATGGAATGTCACACGCCTCTCGTGAACGACGTGCATGACTACGCGCAGCTCGGCAAAGGGGGCCAGCCGTTCCCGGGGCCTTGGGGCGTGGCGGTTTCGCGCAATATCACGTCGCATCCAACGGCCGGGCTTGGAGCATGGAGCGATGCCGAGATCAAGTCGGCGATCACGCAGGGTGTCCGCAAGGACGGCACCAAGCTCAACCCACCGATGGCGTTCTCGCGCTACGCCACGATGACCGATCAGGACCTCAGCGCCATCGTGGCCTATCTGCGCACCGTGCCACCGAAGGAGTGAATGTAGCTTTTGCTTGCGGCGATGATAACGCGGCCATCAAGTCTCAAAGCGTTTGCGCATCATCATGATTTCAGGCGTGGGATCAGCCGGATCGCGTTGCCGCTCTCAATCGATTGCATCTCCTCGGGACCGAAACTCATCTGCCGCAAGCTGGCGATCTGACTCAGCGGGAAATACGGGTAGTCGGTGCCGTAGGTGATCTGCGACGTCGGGACGAGCTTGAGCAATGCCGCCAACGCTGGCGCACTCGTCGCGTTCGCCGTGTCGTAATGCAACCGCTTGAGCTCGCCGACAATGCCCTCCGGAGCGAACTCCTTGAGATTCGGGCGCGCTCCGTAGAACGAATCGATGCGTCCTGCCAACATCGGAATCGTGCCGCCCGCGTGCGAGAACAGCCACCGGATGTCGCGATAACGTGCGAACGAACCCGAGAGCAAAAGACTGGTGATCGTACGCGTGGTATCGTGCGGTACCTCGATCAGCGCCGGGAACGTACCGACGCTGAGGTTTCCGCAGCATGCCGCAACCAGCGGATGGACATACACGACCACCTTGCGCCGGTTGAGTTCGTCCCATATGGGTTTGTACGCCATATTGCCGAGCCACTTGTCGCCATAGTTGGACTGCAGGCCGACGCCATCCGCCTTCAGCGTATCGAAGGCATATTCGATTTCTTTAAGCGTCGCGTCGATGTCGAGCATCGATAGCGTTGCGAACAATCCGAAGCGGCCGGGGTAGTCGCGTATCATTTCGGCGGCATAGTCGTTGCAAATACGCACCATGCGGCCAGCGCTTTCGGGTCCGGTATCGAACCATAGCCCGGGCGTCGACGCGATCGAGAGGACGGCCACGCGGACGCCGTTCCTATCCATCTCCTCCACGGCCTTCTCGCGAGTCCAGGCGACCTGCTGTGGGAAATGTGGAATCTTGCGTTGATCTTCCCAATCGAGCCACGCTTTCTGATAGACCGGTGGATAGAAGTGATGATGCGTGTCGATCAGCTTGCGGCTCTCGCCCTGTCCAAGCACCAGACCACCCGGCACGACACTCGCGGCAACCAACGCGCCGGCACCGACGAGGAAACGACGACGCGATGGTTGGTCGTGACAAATTGGGTGATCATGTCCACCGGGGTATCGAGCCTGACGATCGTGAATCATGGCGATGCCCTCACCTTCGGCGATGTGTTTATGAATTAGCATCGGGCCAAACAACTTCTGTCGCGATGCGCACGAGTTCCATCGTTCCCAAAACGCCTCGGCGGTTTGTTCGTACCGCCGTATTGTGCGCTGTCCTGTGGATTTCCCATGCGCTCGGCGCAGAACTCAAAACCATTGCGATTCTCGATTTCGATCTCGTGGACGACCAGCACGAGCTGTCTCCCGCAACGGTCGAGTACCAACGACTGCGTGCCATCCGAGACCAGTTGCAAGACGAGTTCGGCAATAACCAGCTGTACCGCGTTGTCGATCTCGGGCCAGCCACCGCGCTGATGAAGAAGTATCAGTCGGAAATGCAGCTCCACGCATGCAATGGTTGCGAACTTGACATCGCCCGCTTGGTGCATGCCGACCGAGTCATGATTGGCTGGGTCCAGAAGGTAAGCAACCTGATTCTCAACATCAACATTCAGATCGAAGATGCTGCAACCGGCACCGTATTGCTAAACAAGTCGGTCGACCTACGTGGTAACACTGATGAGACGTGGAGACGAGGTGTGTCATTTTTGGTTAAAAGTATAGTCGAGAAAAATCAAGGAAACCGTTGAGCGTTGGGACCGCAAGGGAGGAATAGCGACGCGCTTATCGGAACGTCGCAGAACCCGGGCGTGTGGCTGCGCAGGGCGATCGTGCTGGGCTTCGATACCGAGGAACTCGCGAAGGTGGCCTACGGCGGCCAGGCACTTTCGATCAACCAGATCATCGCGCCGGGAGTTGCGGGCCACGATCCGAGCATCCCGCCGAAGTCGCTCTACGACCCGCGTGCAGCACAGGCCTTGCTTGATCGCTTCGGTTATTCGAGTCGCGACCCTCAGGGATACCGCCTGACGCCGGACGGTCATCCTTTGACACTGACGTTACTCACGCGGCCAAACCAGGACATGCGCGCGGCCGAAACATTGCTGAAGAAGAACATGGACGCCATCGGCGTGCGAATGCAATTCCGCGAGCTCAGCTTTCAGGAAATGGCGAAGGAGTCGAACGCAGGCAAATATCAGTTGATGTACGGCTTGAGCTGGGGCGAATGGCCTTTGGGCTGGGTACAGCTCAACCAGCTTAACGGCAAGCAGCCACCCACAATCAATAGATCTCGCTTCAAGCTAGCGGACTATGACCGGCTGTACGAGCAATATGTTCGAACCGCGGATGGCGAGGACCAGATCTCCCTCGCCATCAAGATGTCAGCCATCGCGCTGGCCTACGCGCCTATGGCGCCGGCGATCGTGCGATTGGAGAACATCTTTACCCAACCCTGGCTGAAGGGGTTCTACCCGTCGCTCTTCAGAACGTACCGGAAGTATCTCGACATCGACGTTGCGCAGCGCAAGAGAACTCAATAGCCAACCCGTGCCCTTTGGTTCACGCGACTACGAGAGCGCAAAGGGTTTCCCGTAGCATAGACCAGCCACGGACGTGTGTTCCCTGTCTGCGAATGGGATTTGCCGCTCAAGCCGCATTCAACGTCGTCCGGTTCCGGGGTTAAGCCGGGACGCGAAGCGGAGTTCACCGAAGCGCAACGAGCCCCGCGCGGAGTCTGCCGGACGAGCATCATTGCGGCGCGGCCGAAGCGGACTGAAAGGCAAGTGACATCCGAGAGGTTCACACCGCATTCACCTCGTGTGAACCGGCGACACTATCGTTGCTGCATGCGGAGATCAAAAAGCGGCACTTAGTTTGAGTACCGCCGTTCAGTTCATTTTCTTGGCGTGGAACGCTGGCCCACAGCATCGCAACGACAAGTCGCCGCTCGACAAAATCAAAGTGGCCTAAGTCTG
>VBCG01000153.1 GCA_005881895.1 Betaproteobacteria bacterium | reverse complement strand
GGCGCGAAGATCCGGTTGCTGCGCGACAATGTCGTGATCCACGACGGCGAGCTCGATTCGCTGAAGCGCTTCAAGGACGACGTGCGCGAGGTCAAGGCAGGCTTCGAATGCGGCTTGTCGATCCGCGGCTACAACGACATCGAGAAAGGCGACCATCTTGAGGTCTACGAGATCGTCGAAGTATCGCGGACGCTGTAAAGCTACTGCGCGCCCCGATCGCTGCGGAGCAAGTGCCGCTTAACGTTCGCTTCGCTCGCGTTAGCACTTGCCGAGATAAAGCCACCCGTGTCCTCGCTCGCGCCTCGCCGTACGTCCGTGTACTGTCTCGGCGCTCGCTGCGGGCCCTCAGTTGGCAACTGCGGCGCTCGGGGCTGCTCGCTACGCTTTTCGGAGACTGCATGAAGCGGCACTCACAACGCGCGCAGCGCTTGGCCGATCAGATCCAGCGCGAGCTGGGGGACCTGCTGGTCAACGAGGTCAAGGATCCGCGCGTGGGCCGTGTCACCGTGACGCAGGTTGATGTCTCTGCCGATTTGTCGCACGCGACCGTGCATTTCTCGCATCTCGCGGGCAAGGAACACGCGGCCGAGGCCGTGGCAGCGCTATCGCGTACTGCCGGTTTTCTGCGCAGCGCGCTGTCGCATCGACTCGATCTCTATTCGGTGCCGCAGCTCCACTTCGCGTACGACGATTCGATCGAAAGCGGTATGCGTCTGTCGCAGTTGATCGATGATGCGGTCGCCGCGGACAAGAAGCTCTCGAATTGACGATGAAAACGAAAGGCGGGTCCGCGGCGCGGCGTTGCGTCGACGGTGTATTGCTGCTCGATAAGCCGGTCGGACTCTCGTCGAACGCCGTCTTGCAGCGCGCAAAGCGATTGTTCAACGCCGAAAAGGCGGGCCACACGGGAACGCTCGATCCGATGGCGTCGGGCCTTCTGCCGTTGTGCTTCGGCGAAGCCACGAAATTCGCGCGCTTTCTGCTCGATGCCGACAAGTGCTATCGCGCGCACGTGCGCTTCGGGATTACCACGACGACGCAGGACGCGGAAGGCGACGTCGTCATTGCGCAACCTGTTGCGCTGGCCCGCACGCAGATCGAAGCAGCGCTGCCTGCTTTCACCGGGGAGCTTCGGCAGACGCCCCCCGCGCACTCGGCGCTCAAGTTCCAAGGACGCAGCTATTACGAATACGCGCGCAAAGGCATCGAGATTCCGCGCTCGGCGCGCGATGTCGAAGTGAAGATGCTCACGCTGATCGATTGGTCGAGCCCGATCGCGACGCTCGACGTCGTTTGCAGCAAGGGCACGTACATCCGCACATTGGCCGCCGATTTGGGCGCGGCGCTCGCATGCGGGGCGCATTTGGCCGGATTGCGGCGAACGGCAACGGGCGGCTTCGGCGTTGACGAGGCGATTTCGCTCGATGGTCTGGCCGGGATCGATGCGGAGGCACGCGATGCGCTGCTCCGTCCGGTCGATTGCCTGCTCGATGCATTGCCGAGACTGGATGTCGCGGGCGATGACGCAATCCGGTTGCGCCATGGCCGCTCGATCGATGCGCCCGCGCGGGCATTCGAGCGATTTCGGGCGTACGGGCCGGCCGGCGACTTGGTCGGCGTGTTGGCGCGCATTGACGATGTCCTGGTGCCGGATCGCCTGGTGCGCCACGCGTCGTAGACATTGAAATGCAAATGTTTTTCCGGATATAATTACAGATTTTCCGGCGACAATTCAGCGAGATAGGAAAAAGCGCGAGGCAAAAGCGCGAGGCAAAAGATAGGGAATTGGATAGGCAACGGAGAGGCAACGGAGAGGCAACTGAGGGAAACCGAGGAAAGGTGATGGGCATGGGCGTAACAGTTAACGAAAAAGCGAAGGTCATCGCGGAGCATCAGCGCGCGAGCGGCGACACCGGTTCCCCGGAAGTTCAGGTCGCGCTTTTGACGGCACGCATCAACGGTCTTACCGATCATTTCAAGGATCATACGAAGGACCACCACTCGCGGCGCGGCTTGCTGCGGATGGTGTCGCGGCGCCGCAAGCTGCTCGACTATCTGAAGTCGCGCAATACCGACAGCTATCGGGCGCTGATCGAAAAGCTTGGCCTGCGCAAATAATTTGCGCGATTCGCAAAGGCCGGTCGCGATGCGACTCTGGCAATGCGTGCGGAGCGTCGATTTCGATCGTCGCCCGCGCATCTGACAATCAGAACGGCTGCGTCCATAGGCATCGACGCGGCCGTTGTTGTTTCCGTATAACGAGGACACTGTGGCAAATTCCATCAAGAAATCGATTCCCTACGGTCGGCATACGCTGACGATCGAAACCGGCGAAATCGCCCGGCAAGCTGCGGGCGCCGTCGTCGTCAGCCTGGACGACAGCGTCGTGCTGGTCACGACCGTCGCCAACAGACAAGCGAAGCCCGGACAGGATTTTTTCCCGCTGACGGTCGACTATCAAGAAAAAACCTATGCGGCCGGAAAGATTCCCGGCGGTTTCTTCAAGCGCGAGGGGCGGCCCTCCGAAAAGGAAACGCTGACTTCAAGGCTTATCGATCGGCCTTTGCGGCCGCTATTTCCGGATGGTTTCTACAACGACGTGCAGGTGATCGCCACCGTGCTGTCGGTTGATCCGGAAATCGATCCCGACATTCCGGCGTTGATCGGCGCATCCGCCGCCGTTGCATTGTCGGGCATTCCCTTCAACGGACCCGTGGGCGCTGCGCGCGTCGGCTACGTCGATGGCGCATACGTGCTAAATCCCACCAAGACTGAGTTGGCAACATCAAAGCTCGACCTCGTCGTTGCCGGCACCGAAGCGGCGGTGCTGATGGTCGAGTCGGAGGCACACGAACTTCCGGAAGAAGTGATGTTGGGCGCCGTCGTCTACGGCCACCAGCAAATGCAGGCGGTGATCGAGATCATTCATCAGCTGGTAGAAGAGGCCGGCAAGCCGTTGTGGGATTGGCAGCCTCCTACGAAGGACGAAGCGCTGATCAGTCAGATTGCCGGCATTGCGGAAAGCGAATTGCACGAAGCGTATCGGATCCGCTCCAAGCAGGCGCGCCAGCAGCGTCTCGCGGAAATCGAAGCGAAGGTTCAAACCGCCTGCGTGGCGCCCGATGCCGCGCCGGAGTTCGGCCGCCACGTAGGCAACGTGTTTTTCGATCTGGAAGCAAAAATTGTCCGCCAGCAGATTCTCTCCGGCGAGCCGCGCATCGATGGTCGCGACACGCGTACGGTGCGACCGATCTCGATTCGTACGGGCGTATTGCCAAGAACGCACGGCTCCGCGCTGTTTACGCGCGGCGAGACGCAGGCGCTCGTCGTGGCAACGCTCGGCACCGCACGCGACGAGCAGATCGTCGACGCGCTGATGGGCGAATACCGCGATCGCTTCATGTTCCACTACAACATGCCGCCGTATGCAACCGGCGAAACAGGTCGCGTCGGATCGCCGAAGCGCCGCGAGATCGGCCATGGCCGGCTCGCGAAGCGCGCGATTCTCAACGTGCTGCCGAACGGCGAAGAATTCGCGTACTCGATGCGCGTCGTGTCGGAGATTACCGAGTCGAACGGCAGCTCGTCGATGGCATCGGTATGCGGCGCGAGCCTCGCGCTGATGGACGCCGGCGTGCCGACTAAAGCACACGTCGCGGGCATCGCGATGGGACTCATCAAGGAGGGCAATCGTTTCGCGGTGCTCTCCGACATTCTCGGCGATGAGGATCACCTGGGCGACATGGATTTCAAGGTCGCGGGCACGGACCGCGGCGTAACCGCGCTGCAAATGGACATCAAGATCCAGGGCATCACGAAGGAGATCATGGCGGTCGCGCTGTCGCAGGCGCGGGAAGGCCGGATGCACATCCTGCACCACATGCAGGGGGCGTTGCCGCACGCGCGAACCGAGATTTCGCAGCACGCGCCGCGAATGATGACGTTCAAGATCAATCCGGAAAAGATCCGGGATGTGATCGGCAAGGGCGGCGCGGTCATCCGAGCGCTGACCGAGGAAACGGGTACGTCGATCGACATCAAGGACGACGGCACGGTCACGATCGCGTCGGTCAACGCGGACGCGTGCAATGTCGCGCGGAAGCGCATCGAGGACATCACGGCGGAAGTCGAAGTCGGTCGAATCTACAATGGCACCGTGCTGCGGCTCCTCGATTTCGGTGCGATCGTCCAGTTGCTGCCAGGGAAGGACGGCTTGCTGCACATCTCGCAGATCGCGAAGGAACGTGTCAACCAAGTCTCCGATTACGTGAAGGAAGGCCAGACGGTTCGCGTCAAGGTCATCGAAGCCGACGACAAGGGCCGTGTGCGCTTGTCGATGAAAGCCGCGGCAGAGGAAGATGCGGCGAAACATGCGCCGCAAACTGTGGAGCCGTCGCCGGCGGCCTGATTCGTTTCGCGTCGGTTCCAAAAACGCGGCCGGGGCAATTTGCCTCGGCCGTTTTTATGTCTTCGTTTCGAAGCGGGATGAGCCGCTGCGCTCGGTGCTTCGACGTGGCGCACCCACGTCGTCAAAGCGGGACATGCCGGCGCGGCCGCGAGCGTCGACCCAACGCCGCCGACACGGCCGCGCCGCCCGCTTCGCCGACTGCGCCACAGGCGCCCCTCGCACAGCGGCTCACCCCGCTTCGACGTGCCGGTGATGATTCGATGCGCCCACTGGTTCGATCAGCCGCTACGCATCTGCACCAATGTATCCGAGGCAGCGGGCAGGGCGCGGCGAGCGCGAGTGTCCGCGGCTGCCGTAAGGGCAGGGCGCGGCGAGCGCGAGTGTCCGCGGCTGCCGTAAGCGGGTGGCGCGGCGAGGAAGTCGTTGGTTCGACGACGAAGCCGCGCCGGGTACCCGCAGGCAGCCACGTTTGCGGACATCCGAGCGCAGAGACGCGCCGTGACCGCTGCCCTAGGTAGGATTCAGTCGTCTACCAAAAGTAGATTTGCAGCGAGCGTTCCCGGATTTTTGCGGGGATGTTATTTAGCGTTTCTCTCTGGCCGCTGAAATTTTGCGCGCTCCGTCCCAGCAGGTTGTCGATTTCATCCATGCTGTAGCGATTTTCCGCCGCCGTCGGCGGGCGCAAATCTTTCTGATCGGGAAAGATGCCCATCCCCGACATGATGCAATACCACGAGAACACCGGATAACCTTTGCCGATCGTCTGCCGCCCGACGTCGGGTGCGATGCTCTTGCCCGACATCCATAAACCATAGAGATGCCGCAATGAGTCCGACAGATTCCTGTTTTCGGCGTTCGCGCGCCAATACTCGGTGTCGTGCCGCGTGTTGGTCTTGAAGTGCGTGACGATGTAATCGCGCGTGCCTTCGAAGTGATCGTTGATTCGCTGATTGAACCGGTCGTGCGCCGATTCGCTCAAGTCACCTGCTTCCAGAAATTCGAGGAAATGGGTGGCGGTTCGCTGGATGAACAGAAGCGCAGTCGCTTCCAGCGGTTCGATGAAGCCTTGCGCGAGACCGACCGCAAGGCAGTTCTTGTTCCAATGCCGAGTAACACGCCCGATCCTCATTTTCAGGTGACGGGCGGCGGTCTCGGAGTCCAGCATCCCGAGGCTCTCGCGCAATTCGCGCTCGGCTTCGTCGGCCGAGCAAAATGCCGAGCTATAGACGTAGCCGTTGCCGAAACGACTGGTGAGCGGGATCTTCCACCGCCACCCGTGCTTGAGCGCGGTTGATATGGTTTGCGAAGGAATGTCATCGCCGAGCGGCGTCGGCAACGCGACCGCGGCGTCGTTGAAAAGATTGTTTGAGAAACTGATGAATGGCGTCCCCAATGCCTTCTGGATTAAGAGTCCCCCGAAACCCGTGCAGTCGACGAAGATGTCGGCTGCCACCGGTTCTCCATCCTGGATCGACACCGATGCAATATCGCCGCTCTCATTCAATTGCGCGCCATTGACGTGACACTTGCGATAACGTACGCCGCGCTCAACCGCTTTCCTATGCAGATATTCACCGAGGAGCACCGCGTCGAAGTGGTACCCGTACCAAACGTCGAACGGGAAGGTCCGCTTAGGCCTCGGCGCCAGGTGTCGATCGGCCAGATACGCTGCGACGAAGAAGCGATTCGGATGCGCGCAGACGTCCGTGCCATTCGCCCGCGCCTCCGCGTTGTGAACGAACTGCGTCATCGTGAGGTTGTCGAGCATCGACGCGAACGGATGGAAGTAGCTCTCGAATCCGGGCTTGGTCGACCATCCGTCGAACGTGATGCCGCATTTATACGTCGCGTTGCACGCCGGCATCCATTCGGATTCTTCAATGCCGAGGCCATCGAAAAATCCCCGCAGCCAGGGCGTCGAACCCTCGCCGACCCCGATGATGCCGACCGTGGGGGACTCGAGCACTTCGATCTCGATGCCTTTCTTGATGAGCGCATCCGCGAGGATCATCGCCGTCATCCAGCCCGCGGACCCGCCGCCGACAATAACGATCTTTTTGATCGCCGGTGGAATGCTCGTCGGCTTGGCCGGCTGCGTGAACGTGTACGAGTAGTTGAAGACGGTGGCCGTCGGTCCCTGCGTCCGTATGGTCATGGTTCGAAACGTGCTGTAAGGTTATGTGCGAAATGAATCCGGAACTCAGCCCGATCAGCGAATGGCGCGACGTCGACGAAGCGACGTTTCGCGACCGAATCGTTGCGCAATACCGCCCCGCCGTGCTGCGCGGAATTGTCGCGCAATGGCCCGCGGTGCAGCACGCGCGAGACGGTGCCGAGTCTCTCGGCCGTTATCTGCGTGCCTTCGACAAAGGCAGCGCGGTCGACGTGCTCATGATGCCGCCGCATGTCAATGGCCGGCTTTTTTATAACGACGACATGACCGGGTTCAATTTCTCGCGGATCAAGGCGTCGATCGGCGAGGTCAGCGATAAGCTCATCCGCTATTCGAAGTTCGACAATCGTCCGTCGCTTGCCGCGCAAAGCGCTCCCATCGCGGAATGCCTGCCGGGATTCGAAACAGAAAATCGGCTGCCGATTCTCGATCCTTCGGTACAGCCTCGCATCTGGCTCGGGAGCGCGATCACAACGCCCGCTCACTTCGACGAGTCGAACAACGTCGCCTGCGTGGTGAGCGGCAGGCGCCGCTTCACGCTTTTTCCGCCCGAGCAGATCGCGAATCTGTATATCGGTCCGCTCGGCCACGCGCCGACGGGAACGCCGATCAGCCTCGTCTCGTTGGCGAATCCGGACTTCAAGCGCTTTCCGCGTTTCCGCGAAGCGCTCGCCGCGGCGTTGGTCGCGGAGCTCGCTCCGGGCGACGCCGTCTATATTCCGACGCTGTGGTGGCATCACGTCGAGTCGCTCGGCAAGTACAACATGCTGGTCAACTATTGGTGGAAAGGACAGGTCGGAGCCGCTGCGGGAGATTCGGCGCTCAACTGCCTGCTGCATTGTCTGTTGACGCTCAAACATCTGCCTGCCGAGCATCGGCAAGTGTGGAAAACGGTCTTTGACCACTACGTTTTCAGCGCGAACGCGCAAAGCGTCGAGCATATCCCTGAACGTGTGCGCGGCGTGCTCGGCGAGATCTCGCCGGAATTGGCGAAGCAGGTGAAGGCGTTCCTGGTGAACCAGCTGCAGCGCTGAACGCACGCCTTAGAATCGGCTGCACTGGAAGAAGCCTGGATGCCCGATGCAGTTGATCGAGTCGCGGCTGTAGCGCTCGATGTCGTCCTTGGTCGCGAGCCTGATGATGCAATCGCGCCATGGGTCCGAATCGGGCTTGAAGCCCAACTTTTCGCAGCCGGGACCATAAACCTTGATCATGTCGTCGACGTCCCGCTGCACCTGGGCGGCGCGCTCGGCTTGCGTCGCACACGCGGCAACGAACAACACCAATACCGTCACGGCAAAGGCGCGCATGACTCCCTCCGTTCGTAAGGGGTGTTGAGAAACATCGGTCTTTGATCACTGAAGCGCGTCGCGCAACGCTGCGGTGAATTCATAAGCGCCGGCGCCCGGCAATCCGCTGCACATCGACGATACACCCGAAACGTCGGCTGGACACGGCGCGTCGCGGTCGAGCGACCAGAAATGCACGCCGGCAAGGCGGTTTTCGCGCGCGAAACGTGCAAGCGTCTTTGCGTCATCGAGCGAAAATACGTTGGCCACGACGTCGTTGACGCCGAGCATCGGTGTCAGCTCGATGCGGCGCAACGGCACGCCATGGCGGGCGTTCAAATTCCGCGCCGCTTGAATCGCGGACCGCCCCATGTCGCAAACACCCGCGGACACGACGCAATTCCCCGGCCGCGCTTCGCCGTAATCCATCACCATCAAATTGATGACGTAGTCGTCGAGGCCAGCGGCGTGGATCGCTCGCATGACCCGCTCGCCATCCGCGTTCAGGCTCGCCAGGCTCCCGTCGTTGGCGGCCCAGGTCGCCAGCGTGAAACTGAAGCGGAGCGCCGGATGTCTTCGCTGCGCCGTCGCGATTCGCTCCAGAAGTGAAGCGAGAACAGCGTGGGACTGACCGCGCTCGATGTCGAAATCGATGCCGATCAATCGAGGCGACGTGTAGCGCGCGATGAAGGCCTCCATGCCGGCGTCGGTTTCGCAGGTGAATGCGCCGGCCTCGCCGCCGGTGGAAATGATGTAATCGATGCCCGCGCGATCGAACGCGCCGAGATTGGCGTCGACCCATGCCTGCGGGTCCATTCCATCCCAGGATTCGCGACCGCATTCGCCCGTCGCAAACGCCAGCGTCAACGCGCTGACTCCGCGCGGCAACGTCGAGCGTCCATCGACCACCAGCGGTGTCGGCACCCCGCGAACCGCCGTCGTAATCTCATAAGTAACCGGATCCAGCGCGATCGGAACGTGCTTGTACGGACTGTAAACGAATCGCATCGCGGCGGCGGCTGCGTCGGGCGAAGAATGGGGAACAACATTCGCGCAGCCGGCAAACAATATCGATGCGGCAAGAGGCAACGCCATGCGCGCCGACCGCCCCTGTCTTAGGATTGCGCATTGTGAAAAAAAGAGGCGGAGCAGTGCGCTGCCCCGCCACGTCCCTCTGAGGAGGAGAGATCCGTTAGCTCGAACGTTCAGAATTTGATGCGTACTCCAGCGTAGTACTGGCGGCCATTCTTGTAGAACGCTCGCGGCTGGTCGGTGTTGGCGCCGTAGTACTTGAGCGTCGGGTTGTTGAGATTCAACGCGTCGAACGTCAGCGTGAAGTTTTTGTCGAGCTGGTACTGCAGCGACGCGGCCAAGTTTCCGGTGTCGTCCTGGAATTCGGCGGTGCTGCGATCCAGACCCACGAAGAAGTGCGATCGCCAGGTCCACGCGACGCGCGCGCTGAAGCCGTAGTTCTCGTAGTAGCCGATGATGTTGTACACGTTGCGCGACGCGCCAACCAGCGGATGGCCGCCGGTCTCGTACGCGTTGGCATACGTGTAGTTCGCTTGAACGCCGAAGCCGTACGCCAGCGCCTGCTGATACTGGAGCTCGATGCCCTTGACCTTGCCGCTCGTGTTCTGCGGCGACGAGATCAAATAGGTATCGAACGTGTTGGTGCGAATGTTCAACAATTGGACTGGATTGACGCCGAAGCCGACGTAGTTGTCGAGATCCATGTAAAACAAGTTGCCCGCGAGCAGCGCGCCCGGCTGGAAGTACCATTCGAGGCCAGCGTCGAGGTTTGTCGAGCGGATCGGCTTCAGATTCGGATTGCCGCCGTTACCGGTGTGCGTCGTATCGTCCGCCGTGATCGACCCCCCCAACGCGCTGTAATCGGGACGCGCCATCACTCTCGCAGCCGCAAACCGCGCGACCAGGTCCTTCGACAAGTCGATCTTGAGGTTTCCACTGGGCAGCAAGTCGTTGTACGTGTGGTCGACCGGCGTTTGATAGAACGAACCGAACGCCGACGTCGTGATCGCGCCCGGAACATTGCACGGCGCGAGCGCCGCGCAGACGTCGGTCGGTATCGCAACGTTGACGAGCACGTGCTCCTTCGTCTGTACCCACCGCAAGCCGAAATTCGCAGACCACCCCTTTCCGTCGAGATTCGTCATCACGTACGCCGCGGTGTCCTTCTCTTGGAGCTTGAATTCGCCGGGCCAATATTGCCGCGTGACCGGATCGCGGTTCGAATACAAATCTCCCCACCGTTGCAGCTCGTTGCGATCGAGCATCCACACCTGACGCGGGAAGTCGCCGCTCAAGCCACTCGCGAAACTGCCGGGATACGTTTGGCCGTTCCACTGCGGGAGATTTGCCGTATTGAACGGATCGAGCGCGAAGTTCGGACCCTGCGCAACCTGTTGCGTGTTGCGATCGTGCTGCGCGTAGCGCGCGCCGAACTGCAAGCTCGTCCACGGCGCACCGTCGAGCAGGTACGTGCCGTCGATCCGTCCGTACCCTTCCGTATCTTTCGTTTGCGCCGGGCTTGCGCCGAAGATCCAGTCGAGCGACGTGCCGGCGAAATTCGACGGGTCACCGTTGGGGAAATGCACATCGGCAGGCCCGCCGATGCCGTGAAACGTGTAATTGGCACCCGTGTTGAAGACGTCGCCTTCAAACACGTCCTGCTTCGGCGTCTTGCCCTTTCCCTCGGTGTAGCCAATCTGGCCAAAGAACGACAGGCGATCAGTGGCGCGATAATTGACGTCGATGTTGTAGTACGAGGTGTCGGAGTAGGCGCCGGGCCGATAGATCTCGTCGACGATCGCGTATTGGTGATTGTTGCCGGGCGAGCCCAAGTTCGGGAATACGGCGGATGTGATCGTTCCGTTTTGCAGCGTGTATGACGTCGGCGTTTCGCCGGCGCCGCCGTTGAAGACGTGCGAACCAAAGAACATCCAGTTGCGGTTGTAGTTCGTTGCCTTGAGATGCGAGTAGAACGCGTTGAAGTCGACCGAGAGATCTCGCGTCGGCTTGATTTGAATGTCAAGCAAACCGCCGGAGCGCTCGCGTTCCTGCTCGAAGAATGACGAGCCGATCAACGTGGGATAAGCGGCGTTGGCGAGATCCGGATGCGCAGCCGCAAGAGCGCTCGTCGGCGCGATCGTCCCATAGCCGAGGATCTCCTGACCGTCGCGCCGCAGGTGCCGCTTCTCGTAGAAGCCTTGCACCAGAACGCCCATCGTGTTCGCTTCATTCTTCCAGTTGAACAGTCCATTGAACTGCGGATCCGTTTTGCCAGGCAGATCAGCGTACACCGCTTGGATCGCTGCCTCGGCCGTGAATGGCTTGCGGAAATCGAGGGGTTTGCGCGTAATGATGTCGACGGCGCCGGCAACGCCGCCTTCGACGAGATCGGCGGTCGCGCTCTTGCGGATGATGACTTGGCCGACGATTTCCGAGGGCAGCAGTGTAAAGCTGACACTTCGCCCGACGGTCTGGACCTGGTCGAGCACGAACCAATCGCCCGACGCAATCGCATGACCGTTGACGAGCGTTTGCGTGAGGCTTGGACTCGTGCCGCGCAAGCTCACGCGATCGTTCTCGTCGAAGCCCCCTTCGCCTCCAGCGGCTGAGCTGATCGTCACGCCTGGAAGGCGTTGCACTGCGTCGGCGATATTCTTGTCCGGCAGCTTGCCGATGTCGTCTGCGGTGATCACATCAACGAATTGATCCGCGTTGCGCTTCGTCTCGAGCGAGCGTTCCAGCGATTGCCGAATCCCAACGACGTCGATCGAGCCAAGCGCCGCCGGCGGTTGTGGTGGCGGCACGGCTTGAGGCGCGGGGCTCGGTGCGGGCGCGGTCGCTTGCGCGAGAATAATGGGGGTTTGCTCCGCGTCCGGCGCCTTTGCCGTATCCGCCGATTGACTCTTTTGCTTCGCGGTGGCTTTGTCCTGCGCTTTCTTTGCGGTTGCCTTGTGCGGCGCTTTCTTTGCTTTCGGATCGCTAGCCTGCGAATTCTGCGTATCGATCGGTGGACCCACGACGTCCTGTGCGTACGCCGGGCAGACCGCGCTGAACAACGCAACTGCGACGGCCGATGCGAGCGGCTTCCTCTTGAGCTTCATGAACCTCCCCCCTTAATTTGGCGTGCACGAAACAACTGATAACCCGCAGGTCCGCGGTGAAACCAACCTGTCGCGTCCCTTCGCCATCCCCAAAAAGGCTACCATGCCACTATACTACCACTTGGGCCCAATACAAGACCAATTGTAAAAAAGCTGCTACCATGTTGCAGATTTGCATCACGGCGATTGGCCGGTTGCTTGCAGCGGCCCAGGCTTTGAAACAGGTATCCGGCGCGTGAGATGGCCCCCGGCAAAATTGGTATGACACTGGTATCTATAACAGTCACGAACTGCGTCTTTTCAGCGCGTTATCGCCACGAAGTTATGAAATTGGTTGAGAATCACTGGTCGCGAGCGTCGCGGCGGGCAGGAGCGTAGCTATGACGTCGTTGGCCAAAATTCTCGGCAACCTCGATCCCAACGACGATCAGCCGCTCTACCAGCAGTTGCAGCGCGGGCTCCGCGAAGCGATCGAAAAGCGAATTCTTGGACCTGACGATGCGCTGCCCTCCGAGCGCCAGCTGGCGGAGGACCTCGGTATTTCGCGCATCACCGTGCGCAAGGCGATCGACGGATTGGCGTCCGAAGGATTGCTGGTGAGCCGCCAGGGTTCCGGCAACTTTGTCTCCAATCGCATCGACAAGAACTTCGCGAAACTGACGTCATTTTCCGAAGATATGCGCGCGCGGGGCCGCAACCCGCGCAGCGTGTGGCTCAAGCGCTCGGAAGGCACGGTAACTCCGGAGGAATCGCTCAAGCTGGCGCTTTCGCCCGGTACCCTCGTGTTTCGTTTCCACCGGCTGCGTTTTGCCGACGATGAACCGATGTCGATCGAGCTCGCGACGATCGAGGCATCCTGTCTGCCCTCGCTCGATGCGGTCAAGGACTCGCTCTACGATGCGCTCGAGCAGGTCGGCAATCGCCCGGTGCGCGCGCTGCAACGCTTGCATTCGCTGCTGCTCACGGGCGACCAAGCGAAATTGCTGAAGGCAAGAGCAGGTGATGCAGGATTGTTCGTCGAGCGGCTCGGCTATCTGCGCGACGGGCGAGCAGTTGAGCTATCGCAGTCGTACTATCGCGGAGACACGTACGACTTTGTGGCGGAGCTTAGCTCGTTGTAGCGGGGGCTTGGGCATCAACAGTTGTCAGCGATTAGCGTAGCGGCACCGGCGCGCGCCCGGGCGCATCGCCGCGCCCTTCGAGCCATTCGTGCAGCGCCATCAGAGCACCGTTTCCGTAGCCCCACGTGATGACCGACGGCACGGCAAAATCGAGTGCCTGAAAGGGATTCCATAAGATCAGGTGAAGATCCGGCCGCCAATCCCGCGCCTGTTCGCCATAGCGCGCGTGGATGTTGGACGCGAGGATGGTCTGGCGGCCGTCGCGCGGCGCGCGTGCGGCGTCCGGGCGAAGCAGGTCATCCACTTGAACGACGTCTGCGTCGAAACGTTCGAACAACTGAGCTATGCGCCCGCCGGGCAGCCCGGCCTCCGATATGCCGTCGCTCGGGACGGTGCGCTGCGTAATGACGCGTATCGGCCGATCGATCGGCGGCGGCCTTGCGCCATCGAGCGTGGTCAGGCCAAGCGCCCAGCCGCGGAGCATGATGGCTTCGTCGGCAAAGCGCGTCGCGCTCGCATAGTCGCCGGCACGAAGGGGAAAACGCTCCGCCAACCGATCGAGGCGAGCGCGTGCCTTTGACAGCGCCTCCAAGCTCAACTCGCCGCGATCGAGCGCGCCGGCAATGGCATCGACTGCGGCGTTCTGTTCGCGCTCGGACCCAAGCGCCATCACCATGTCGGCGCCGGCAGAGAGCGCCATCACGGCAGCGCGGTCATGGCCGTACCGGTCGTGGATCGCGTTCATCACCAGCGAGTCGGTGATGACGACACCGTCGTAGCGAAACTCGCGACGCAGCAGATCGCCGAGCACCGCTCGCGACAACGTCGCAGGGTGTTCGCGGTCGATGCTTCGATAAACGATGTGGGCCGTCATGATGGCGGGGGCTTCATGGACCAACGCGCGAAACGGCAAGAGCTCCATCGCGTCGAGCCGATCCCGCATCTTGTCGACGATGGGCAAATCCAGATGCGAGTCGATGGACGTGTCGCCGTGCCCGGGGAAGTGCTTGATGCAACAGGCGACGCCCTCGCTTAATCCCCCGCGCATCCATGCAGTGCCAAGGCGCGCGACGTCCTGCGGGTCGGCGGAGAAGCTGCGCTCGGCGATTACCGGGTTCAATGGATTGTTGTTGACGTCGACCACCGGTGCAAAATTCCAATTGAAGCCCACGCTGCGAAGCCCGCGCGCCACCGCAGCACCGACATCCTGCGCAAGCCGCTCGTTGCCCGCCGCCCCAAGCGCCATCGCGGACGGTGGCTGCGGGAGAAACGTCGCGCGGACGACCGCGCCGCCCTCCTGGTCGATGCCGATCAACGCGTGCGCTCCGAGCACGTTATGCAAGTCGCGGGTGAGAGCGCGGACTTGGTCCTCGTCGCCAAGATTGTCGCGAAACAGCACGACCGCGCGAATGTGATTGCGCCGGAGAAAGGCCGTCTGGTCGGCATCGAGCGACTTGCCGCGAATGCCGACCATCACGAGCTGGCCCGGATGAAAATCCTCGTGCCCACCGCCCATCACTTGATCGCCCCTTCGATGCCGCGCATGAAGAATCGCTGCGTGAAGTAGAAAACGATCAATGCTGGTGCGATCGTGAGGACCGCGCCGGCGGCGATGATGCGCGTCGAGCTCCCGAATGTACCGCTCAATTCGAGAATGCCCACGGCAAGCGGCAAGAGCTCGCTCTTCGTCAACACGACGCTCGGCCAGAGGAAGTTGTTCCACGTCGTGACCGTCGTCAGGATCACGAGTGCTCCGATCTGCGGTAGCGCCAGAGGCAGCATGATTCGGAAGAAGATGTAAAGCTCGGAAGCGCCGTCGACGCGTGCGGCGTCGATCAGGTCCTGTGGAACCTCCTCGAACGCGTTCTTCATCATGAAGATGCCGATCGCGCCGGCAATCGTCGGGAGGATCACGGCGAGATGCGTGTTGACGATGCCAACGCGTGCAGTCGTGATGAAGTTCACGAGAAAGTTGACTTCGGTCGGCAGCATCAGCGTGGCGAGAATGACGGTGAACGCCAACGCTCTGCCGCGGAACTTGTGGCGCGCCAACGGGTAGGCGGCGAGCGAGCACACGAGCACCGTCCACGCGACGGTCCAGAACGTGATCCAGATCGAATTCCAGTAGTAGCGTCCAAGGTCGATGACGCGAAAGACTTCGATGAAGTTGTCCAAAGCCGGACGATGCGGGACGAACGAAGCCGGAAAAGAGAATACGTTGCCCTCGGTGCCGACGGCGATCGATAACGTCCACAGGAACGGGAAGGCGCAGATCAACGCGATCGCGATCAGCAGCGCGTAATGCAGCGTCGTGCGCAAGCGCATCTCGTCAGCGGTGACGTGGGCGAATGAAACGGAAATTGACCCACGCGAGCGCGATGCAAAACGCGCTGACAACGAGGCTCGCCGCGAGCGCGCGCGGGAAGTTGAATGCGCGAATACCCTGATCGTACGCGTAGTACAGGCCCGTGTACGTCGAGCTTACCGGTCCACCCTTCGTCATGATCAGGATTTCTTCCAGCACCTTGATCGCGGAGAGCGTGGATAGCACCGTGCAGAGCAGAATCGTCGGCATGATCATCGGGATCGTGATGCGCCAGAAGCGCTGCCATCGGTTCGCGCCGTCGAGCGCCGCGGCTTCTTCAAGGTCCTTCGGGATCGCCTGCAGCGCGGCAAGATAGAGGACCATGTACCAACCCAGGCCGCGCCACAGCGTGACCACCATGACCGAAAAGATTGCGAGCCGATCGTCGCTCAGCCAGCCTACCGGGTCATCGATCATGCGGAGCGATCGCAGCACCGCGTTGATGAGGCCCTGCTCGTTGTACATCCAGCCCCACATGATCCCGACGACGGAGACCGAGGTGACGACGGGTGTGTAGAACGCGGCGCGGAAGATCTTGATGCCGGGCAGCGAGTTGTTGACGAGCACGGCGAGCACGATCGCGCCCAACTGGATCGCGGGCACGATCAGCAGGTACAACAGCGAGTTCTTCATGCTGATGAAGAAGACCGGGTCTTGCAGCAAGTCCTCGAAGTTCGCGAGGCCGACCCATCGCGGCGGAGTCAGGAAGTTGTATTCGGTGAATGCGAGATAACCGCCCCACAGGACCGGCCAGAACGTGAATACGCCGAGCAATGCGAGCGCGGGGGCGAGAAAGAACCAGGGGCGCAATGTCCGGCGCCACTTGATCCGCGTCCCACTGCCGCTCGCCCGGGCCGGTCTCTCCGACATGCCCGGAATGGCGGCGGAGTCGATTTGGGCCCCCACGCTTGCGGCCGGCGCCACTGCGCTGCCCCCCGAGGGGGAGTAATTCGCGCCTTGGGACGGCCCTGCGGCGCTCACGGTCATGGAACGAGCTTGCTGTTCCAGAATGCAACGGCGTCGTCGAGTGCGGTCTTCACGTCGCGGCGACCGATGATGGCCGCCTCGACGGAATCCTGTAGGCGTTTGTTGAGCCGCTCGAAGCCGGGCACGCCTGCGACATACAGCGTGCGAACGACGCTCATCCGTTTCGCGCCGATCGCCATCGCCTTCTCATAGGCGCCTGCGTCCGTTCGCAACTGCTGGAAGTGCGGATCCGCAATCGCTTTTTTTGCTGTCGGGAACGCGCCCGCCAGCTTGGCGAATTCGAGCTGATGCTCGTCATTGGTGAGGAATTTTGCAAATCGCGCGGCTTCGATTGCCACGTTGCCCGATGTTCCTCTCGGCATCGCGAAGTGGAACAGCCAGCCGCCGGCGACCACGCCGGGTGCGCCGATCGGAACGGGCGCGACGTCCGTTGCAGCGTAAATGTCCGGCGCGTCGTCGCGAACGCGCGTCAACGCGCTGGGTGGCGCTTCCAGCATCGCGATGCGGCCCGATTTGTACGCGTCGATCGACGCCGGATAGTTGTCCTCGGAGAAGAGCTTGTCCTTCAGCAGTCCGCCCGCCTTGTACGCGTCGGCGAGCTTGGTGATCAGCGCGACGTGCGCCGGCGAATTGAATACCGCCTTGCCGTTTTCGACCAGCGGCAGTCCTTCCTCGAGGAACACGCCGGCGATCTTGCCCAACGCCGGCGAGAAGCCGTATTCGCCGCTGCGCGCCTTGATCTTTTTCGCTGCGTCGAGTTGCTCATCGCGGGTCGCAGGGATGCGAGTGATACCCGCTTCCTTGAACAACGTCCGGTTGTAAGCCATGACATTGACGCTGTTGTAATGCGGGAAGCCATACACTTTGCCCTTGAACGTCAGATCGGCGATCGACCCTTCGGTGTAATTCTCCCGGTCATCGCCGAGGAGGTCGTCGATCGGACGCAAGGCGCCGTAGAGCGCGTAGTCGTACGCCCACGGCACGTTGAGCTGGACAAGCGCCGGCGCGGAGCCGGCCACGATCGCTGCGGTCAGTTTCGTCTGCAGCGTGTCCCACGGCACATCGACCCATTCGAGCTCGACATTGGGGTGCGACGATTCGTACGTTTTGACGAGTTGTTTGAAATAAGCGGTGAATTTCGGCCTCAGGCTCATCGTCCAGAATTCGACGTGCACGTTGTCGGCGGCGGTGGCGTCGGTTGCTGTGAAGAGTCCGCAAAGCACGAGCGCGCCTATCCACTTCGCTCTCGCTGTCATGATTTCGTCCGGCCTTGTGGCGTTCAGCGCGTGACCGTGATCTTCGCAAGATGCCGCGGCGCATCGGGATCGCGTCCGCGCGCGCGGGCGAGTGCCTCGACCATCACATAAAAGCTCTGGATCGCGATGATCGGATCGAGCTCGTCGGCGTCGCTCGCTGACAGCGGCAAGTCGCGCTGCGGGGATTCCGACGGCGCGATCAGCAACACGCGGGCGCCGCGCCGGCGCAAATCGTCCGCCAACGCCAGCAAGCCGGATTGCGCGGGGCCACGCAGCGCGAAAACGAGAAGCGGATAGCCTTCGTCGATCAACGCCATCGGACCGTGTCGCAACTCCGCGCCCGAAAATGCCTCGGCCTGGATGCCGCAGATTTCCTTGAGCTTGAGCGCGGCTTCCATCGCGACCGGCAGCCCAAGTCCGCGGCTGATGACGAAAAGACGATCGGCATCGATCAACGCGTCGACGCCGAGTTGCCAATTTTTGCGCAACGCGCCCTGCAACGCCGCGGGAAGCGCCAGGAGGGCACGTTGCAGCTCCGAATCGTTTTGCCATGCCGCGACAAGCCGTGCACCCGCGACCAACTGGGCAATGTAGCTCTTCGTCGCGGCGACGCTCGTCTCGACACCGGCGCGAAGATCGAACACCCATTGCGCGGCCTCGGCGAGCGGCGACGCCTTGTCGTTGACGAACGCCACCGTGCGCGCGCCGCCGGCGCGAAAAAAACGCGTCGGCAGAATGAGATCATGACTCTGCCCGGATTGCGAGAAGGCGAGCGACAACAGACCGTCGCATTGCAGGTGCGATTGGTACAGCGTCACGACCGACATCGGCAGCGACGTCACGAGCCGCCCGAGCCGCGCCATCACGAGATAGGCCATATAGTGCGCGGCGTGATCCGAGCTGCCGCGCGCGATCGTCAGCACCGCCTGCGGCGCGTTGGCGCGCAGGTCATCGCCGAGCGCTGCATAGAGATCACCGTCGGCGGCAAGAAGGCGCGCGACAGCATCGGGCGCCTCCCGGGCTTCGTCAAGCATCCGCGAGGTCAATCTCGTTTCCCTCGACGATGACGCGATTGACGCGCAGGTCGCGATCGACGACGACCAGGTCCGCGTAGTGGCCCTCTGCGATGCTTCCGCGGGCTTCCAGCCCAAGATAGTCCGCCGCATGCGTCGATACGCGGAGCGACGCCTCGCGAAGCGACAGTCCGAGCGTGACGAGGTTGCGCAGCGCCTGATCCATCGTCAGCGTGCTGCCGGCGAGCGTTCCGTCAGGCAAGCGAACGCCACCGAGGCACTTGGTCACGCGGTGCGACCCGAGTTGATATTCGCCATCGGGCATGCCGCTGGCTGCGGTCGAATCGGTGACGCAAAAGAGGCCGGGAATTGCACGCAACGCGAGCTTGAGCGCGCCGGGATGGACGTGCAGCAAATCGGGAATGATTTCGGCGTAGCGCGCATGGGCCAGTGCAGCGCCTGCAATGCCCGGTGCGCGGTGGTGCATGCCCGACATCGCGTTGAACAGATGCGTGAAGCCATTCGCCCCGCGTTCGAGCGCGGCCACACCGTCTTCGTACGTTCCAAGCGTGTGGCCGATCTGCACGCGAAACCCCGCCGCGCACAACGCCGGAATGATCTCAAGGTTTCCGGGGAGCTCGGGTGCGAGCGTGATCAGGACGATGGGTGCGAGCGCATGCAGCTCGAGAGTCTCGGCGAGTGACGCCGGACGCACGAAATCGGGCTGTGCCCCGAGCTTGGCGGGGTTGATGTAAGGGCCTTCGAGATGCACCCCCAGCACGCGCGCGCCGCCTTCGATCCGTCGACGGCATGCCGGACCCAGTGCGCTCATGGCCGCTCGCAACTCGCGTAGCGGCGCCGTCATCGTCGTCGCCAGCAACGATGTCGTGCCGTGACGCACGTGCAAGCGCGCGATGCGCTCGATTGCGTCGCCGCCTTGCATCGTGTCGGCGCCGCCGCCGCCATGCACGTGCGAATCGATGAAACCGGGCAACACGATCGTGTTTGCGCCATCGCGCACGATTTCGTCCGGCACAGGCTCGCCTTCGATGCGCCACACCCGACCGTCGGCGAACTCGAGCGCGCCGCGTACGAACCCGCGTGGCGTCAGGATGCAACCGCCGATCACATTCGCCATCAGGAGACTATCCCGTCGCCGCGAAGACGCTCGCGAATGAGGCGCAGCGCGCCGTCGATCGCATCGCCGGCGGGTTCGACAAGACGAGCGCGTACCCGAGGCGTGAGACGCGGCTCTAGGCGCTGGCCGATGCTTCCGGATACGACGAGCGGCAATGTGCCATCGGCATCGAGCGCGACGGCGATGTCATCGATCGATCGCGCCGCAGCGTTCAACAGTTCTGCCGCGTAAGTGTCGGCAGTTTCCACATCGAAAACGAGCGGCGCAAGCGTTGCATAGGCATGCTGGCCCGCGCGCTCGCACCACGCGAGCAACTCGTCGCGCGTATTGCCGGCGACACTCTGGACCGCACGCACCAGCGCACCTGCGGAGACGCGTCCATCGACTGCTTGTTGGGTCCGTCGCATTGCATACATCCCGAGCCAGGCGCCGCTGCCTTCATCTCCGATCGGATAGCCCCACCCGCCGATGAAAACGTGAGTGCCGTTGGGAAGGAGCGCTTCGCCGATACTCCCCGTTCCGGCGATCACAATCGCACCCGGCTTTCCCTTGTGCGCGCCGAGGAGGGTTGTGAATCCATCGCTCGCAAGCGCCACGTGTGCGTAGCGACTGGCCGCGTGCAGGAAATCGCGGCTGTGGCTCGCGACGATCGCCCCAGCCAACCCGAGACCGATTGCGCACTCACCGGGGTCCCAATCGTCGACGGTGGCGTCGCGAAACGAGTGCTCGATCGCTTGCGAGACATTGCGCCACGCTTGCTCGACTCCCTGGCCGAGCGCGGAGGGACCGGCTTGCGCGTAGCCAAGCGCTTCACCATCGAGGCGCGTCAGTCGAGCGCGCGTTCCCGTGCCACCGCCGTCAACGCCAATGACGTAGCGGACTCTACGGCGGTTCGTTGGTAGGGACACGGTCTCGAAGCTGCCAATAACCGCAAGAATACCAATTTACCGATTGGTATTCAAGTGGTCTTGCATACGCCGACCCTGTCGACCAGCGCCCTTTGTCTTACGCGAGCACGATCTCCACACGCCGGTTGCGTCTGCCCTCGCTTCGAATCTTGATCACACGGATACCGCCGATCTCGGCGATGTTCTTGACGTGCGTTCCGCCGCACGGCTGCAAGTCGATGCCGGGAATCTTGAGCAATCGAACCCTGCCGGCGCCGCGCGGCGGCTGCACGCTCATCGTTTTGACCAGCTCAGGCCGCGCATCGAGTTCTTCGTCAGTGATCCAGACGGTTTCCGTTTCAACGCCGCGGGCGATGAGCAGATTCGTTTCGCGCTCGATTTTATCCGCGTCGAGGAGGCTCATGTCGATATCGAAATCGAGTCGGCCCTTGTCCGGGGCGATGTTGCCGCCGGTCACCGGCGCGACGACGACGCACGACATCACGTGCAATGCTGTATGGAGCCGCATCAGCTTGTAGCGACGTTCCCAATCGATCTCGAGCGTGAGCGTTTCGCCGACCTCGGGTTGTGGCATGGCAGTGACCGGCACGTGCAGCACGCCGTCGATGCCGTCGCCTTTGCGGGTGTCGGCGATCACCACACGCTCGCCGTTTTCGCGCAACAGCACGCCGGTGTCGCCGACCTGGCCGCCGCCTTGCGGATAGAAGATCGTGCGGTCGAGCTCGATGCCACGCTCGTGGATGGCGACGACGCGCGCGGTGGCAACCTTCGAATAGGCGTCGCCTCGGAATAGCAATTCGATGGTCATGGGATCGATGCTGTAGCAAGACAGAGATGTAGCCTACCAGCTCCGGAATCGCTGCCGGTTTTTGGCAGCCTATTGCAAAGTGCCATATTTCGAGTATTCTAGAATTATGGAAACTAAGTCGGCCCTTGTGGCGCTAGGAGCGCTAGCCCAGGAAACGCGTCTCGGCGTATTCCGCGTTCTCGTCGAGGCCGGCCCCACTGGGCTCTCCGTCGGCGAAATTGCCGCGTCGGTGAAGTCGTCGCCTGCAACGCTGTCGTTCCATTTGAAAGAGCTCTCCCACGCAGGACTCGTCGTCGCGCGCCAGGAGGGCCGTTACATCTACTACGCGGCGAACTATGGACAAATGAATGAGCTTCTCGGCTTCCTGACCGAGAATTGTTGCGCGCGCGATTGCGGTCCCGACGCGCGCGCCTGCAACACCAACGAGTGCGCACCAACCGTGCGACGCGATCGGGCAAAGGCCACGCCCGGTCGTGCTGCACGGCCATCAAAGCGCTGCGCATCGCGCGGCACCGTCAAAACCTGACTCAAGGAGCATCGATGAAACGCTTTCATGTGCATGTGGCCGTACCCGACTTGAACGACAGCATCCGCTTCTATTCCACGATGTTCGGCAGCGAACCGACCGTCGTGAAACCGGACTATGCGAAGTGGATGCTCGACGATCCGCGCGTCAACTTTGCGATATCGCAACGATCGAGCCCCTCGGGCATCAACCATCTTGGGCTGCAGGTCGACAGCGATGACGAGCTCGAGGTGCTCCACGCGCGTCTCCGCTCTGCCGAAGCAAAGGTTGCCGAAGAGAAAAACGTGTCGTGTTGTTATGCCAGATCGGACAAGTACTGGGTGACCGACCCTGCCGGCGTCGCGTGGGAATCGTTCCACAATCTCGGCAGCGTCGAGATCTACGGCAATAATGACGCGAAGGAAGAGGGTGGCTGCTGCGGTCCGAGTCGCTAGTGATAAGCGATATCGCCGCGGACCTTGCCGCGAAAGACGTAATACGACCAGCCGGTGTACATGAAAACGATCGGCAGTAGGAACAGCGTGCCGATCAGCATGAACATCTGCGACGACGGCACGGCGGCGGCATCCCAAAGCGTCAGCACATACGGAACGACGTACGGGAACAGACTAATGCCCAATCCGAGATAGCACATTGCGAACAATCCCATCGCGCCAATGAAAGGCACATAATCGCCGCCGCGCCGAAGCGTGCGCCAGGTCACGTAAGCGATGGCGGCGGTGACGACGGGAACGATCGCAAGCCAGAGGATGTTGGGGAAGCTGAACCAACGCTCGGCGATCTGCCGATGCAGGAACGGCGTCCATAGGCTGACCATCGCGATGAACGCCAGGACGCCGTAGAGCGCACGCGTTGCGTACGAGCGCGCCCAATTTTGCAGCGCGCCCTCGGTCTTCATCACAAGCCACGTCGCGCCGAGCATCGCATAGCCGAAGAGCAGGCCAACGCCGGTCGCCAACGGAAAGGGTGCGATCCAATCGCGGGTCGTGCCGGCGTACATCTGGCCCGTGACGGTGAACCCCTGTACGTACATGCCGAGCACGACGCCCTGGAAAAATGTCGCGACGGCGGAGCCGCCGAAGAACGCCGCGCTCCACCGTTGGCGATGGCTGGTCACTTTGAGGCGAAACTCGAACGCGACACCGCGAAAGATCAGCCCGAGCAACATCAGCAGAATCGGGAAGTACAACGCCGGAATGATGATCGCGAATGCCGTCGGAAATGCCGCGAGCAGACCGACGCCGCCCAGCACGAGCCATGTTTCGTTGCCGTCCCAGACGGGCGCAACGGAGCTCATCATCAGCGAACGCGTGTCCTCGTCTCGCATGAAAGGAAACAGGATGCCGACGCCCAGATCGAATCCATCGAGCAGAACGTACATGAAGACGGCGACCGCGAGAATCACGGTCCATATCGGTACGAGGTCGAATGGCATCGCGGCTCCTGGCTATGCGTCGGCACCGGACAGCGGGCGTGCCGGACGCTCGCCCAGCTTCGCATCGCGGAGATCGACATGGTCGGGCGGACCGGCTCGCGCGACTTGCAGCATGTAGAAGAGACCTGCGCCAAACACAACGGCGTAAACAATCGCGTAGAGGGCAAGAGATACGAGAACGTCGCCGCCGGTGAGCGACGGCGTCACCGCGTCGCGGGTGCGAAGCAAGCCGTACACGACCCAGGGCTGTCGACCGACTTCCGTCACCGTCCAACCGGCGATCACGGCGATAAAGCCCGCCGGCAGCATCGCGACGCACGCGTTCTGATACGCGCGGGTTGTGAATAGGCGGCCGCGCCAATGCAGCCATAAACCCCACGCTGCCACCGCGAGCATGAGGAGTCCGATGCCCACCATGATCCGGAATCCAAAGAACACCGGCGCAACCGGAGGGCGATCGCCCGGTGGGACCGATTTCAATCCTGGCACGACGCCGTCGATCGAATGCGTGAGATAAACGCTCGCGAGCGCTGGTATCGCCACTTCGAGTCGGTTCCGCTCGGCTTGTTCATCGGGAATCGCGAACAAAACCGCAGGCGCGCGCGATTGCGTTTCCCACAGCCCTTCCATCGCCGAAATCTTGACCGGCTGATGCTCGAGCGTGTTGAGGCCGTGCAGATCGCCCAGCACAATCTGCGCAGGAACGAAGATGGCGATGAACGTGACGGTCATCGACATCACCCGCTGCGATTCCGCGACGTGCCGCCCGTGCTTCATGTGCCACGCCGTGACGCCGAGAACAGCGAACGCCGTCGTCAAGTAAAAACCCGTGACGGTATGCATTAGCCGGTACGGGAACGACGGATTGAAGATGATGGCGAGCCAACTCGCCGGGAGAAAGCGCCCGTCGACCAGCTCGTGGCCCTGCGGCGTATGCATCCAGCTATTGAACGAAAGGATCCAGAACGACGAGAACAGCGTTCCGAGTGCGACCATCAGCGCCGCGAAAAAATGCGCCCATGGCGGAACCAGCTTGCGGCCGAACAACATGATGCCCAGGAATCCCGATTCGAGGAAGAACGCGACCATCCCTTCGTACGCCAACAGCGGGGCGAAGATGTTCCCGCCGCCCTCCGAAAAGCGACTCCAGTTGGTGCCGAACTGGAACGGCATCACGATGCCGGACACGACGCCCATGCCGAACGACACGGCGAAGATCCGCGTCCAGAACACCGACAAGCGGAGATAGATCGCATCGCGCTTGACGACGTGCAGTCCTTCGAGCAGAACGATGAACGATGCGAGCCCGACGGTGAACGCGGGCAGCAGAATGTGAAACGCGATGACGAACGCGAATTGAACGCGCGATAGGAAGACCGGATCGAGATCCACGCACGCACTCCGGCAGGCGACCGGAAGTCGTCGAACTCCGGCCGAAACACTGAAAGTCTACATCGCGCACCGCGCCAAAGCGACGCGCTCGCGTTTAAGCGGCAGCGAATCAGCGCGCAGCGCGCGCCGGTTCCAGAATCGCCTCGCCGCTCACCGTGATGGTGATATCCGTCGTGCCGCCCTCTGTTGCCACCGGTGCAGCTGCCGCCGCTTGAACGCCGGCCGCGCGCAACATGGGCACGGGCCGGGCGTAATCGCCGGTCTGAATCGTCACGTAGCCGGTGCGCCACGCACTGCTGCCGAAGCCCTGCGCCGCTGCTTGCGCCCGCGTCTGCCATGCCTTGATCGCCTGTTGCGTCAATGCGTCTTCGGCGGTGCGCCGCGCTGAAGGGCTCACGGAAAAGGTCATACCACCGAGCACGAGACCGTCTTCGCTCTGGATCTTGGACACAAGCGCTGCAAGCGCCGTGAAATCCGACGATTCGAGCGAAAGCGTTTGCGAGACGCGCCAACGCAACGGCTGATTGCGTTCGGAAACCTGGTACGAGGAGTAAGCGGTTGTGGCCGCCTCCACACCGCGGACTGCCTTGGCGCGAGCGAGCGCCTTCGCCATTCGCGTGTTCACCTCGCTTCCCGCGGCAACAGGATCCGGATTATCTACATCGACGCGAAGAAACGCATGCATCCGATCGTTGGCAAGCTGCGAGGAGGCCGTCGCGGTCAACGTGATGACCGGTTGCGGCGGCAAAAGCGCCGGCATCGGCATCGGCTGTTGGGCGTTGCCGACCGCCGCGAACGCAATGCCTCCGCTCGCCAAAATGAAAACGTACAAATGCAATCTCATCACGGTTTCCTTGCGTAGCGCGGCAACGCTTCGATCGCCGCGCGATTCGACCACGAAAAGCAGCGCGCCGCGGCTTCCGGCCAAGGCAACCACTGATGCCGCAAATGCTCGCGTGGCGCCAGCGCGATGGGAATTCGTGCCGGAACTTCGAGCCCGAACACGTGCTCGGTGTTCTGCGTTGTCCCGGGTGGATAACGATGCCGCCACTGCGGGAAGATCTCGAATACGTTCGAAAGGTTCCAGTCGCTCACGCCCCCGTAGGCGGCGGCATCGATTCCCGTCTCCTCGGCGAGCTCGCGCACGGCGGCATCGTGCAGCGTTTCACCGATCTCGACGCTTCCCGTCACCGATTGCCAATGGTCGGCGTAATCGGCGCGCTCGATCAACAGCACATCGAGATCGGGCGTGTAAACGATGACGAGGACGGAAACGGGTTGCTTGTAGCGCAAGAAGCAGGTTCCTCGCTGCGCTCGGGATGGCAAACTGCGGAGAGGCGAGGGCTTATGCGACGAACACCCAGAACCCCGCGTGACGCTCCTTCCAGAATTCCGACGCTTCTCTCAGAATATCCTCGAGCGTCGTCCATTCATGCGGATGCTCGCGGCGATACCCGGTCGCGTGCGTGAGCGCAATCACGATCCCGTGCCGTCCGAGCCAATCGCGATCCTCGAGCACGTCAGCGAGCGCATCCCAGTTATGTCCGAAGTGCTCGGGTAATTTGAGTGCGCCGTCGAGCTCCGCAAACAATGTCGCGCGATCCCTCGCTTTGGAGAGATCGACGGCACAGAAGCGCAGGTGCGCCTGCGAAGCCGCAGTCTTGAGCGGATCCGTGGTGCCGGTCCACGTATGAACGCCGGCGTTGTCGACGACGGTGAGGTCGGGCGGCTTCATTCGCGGATCCTCCTGAACGTCTGGTAGTGATCACTCGTGTAATAACATGCATTCGGCGCCGTGCGCGGACCGCCGCAGACGATGCGTCGTCCGCCGCGACTCTTCACGCCCGGCGTGGGGACCGTGTACTCGTGGTAGTAAGCCCGTGATTGCACCGGCAATCGATGCTCCCGATTGCCGAACACAATGCCGTCGCGTTCGTACCGAAACGGTCCGTCCGTCTTGATCTGCGCCAATACTTCGCGCGCTTCGCGCGGCATGTCGGCGATTGCGATGTCTTCGGTGGACGGCGCCAGCGCGCGCACTGAATCGGGGGCGCTCAGGAGCGCCACGGCGAAAATCGCAAGCGTCGTCAGCGATCGGGCCGATTGCGCACGGTGTTCCATGCCACAAAGTGTACTGCAGCGGCGCACGACTTTCAGGCAGGGGTCGTTGCGGCGTCCGATGCGCGCACCCGGATATGAAGGTCGCGCAATTGCTGCTCGGTGATCGGGGTTGGCGTTTCGATCAGCAGATCCTGTCCGCGCTGCGTCTTCGGAAACGCGATCACGTCGCGGATCGATTCAACGCCGCACATCAGCGCAACCGTTCGGTCAAGGCCGAACGCGATTCCGCCATGCGGTGGAGCGCCATACTGCAGCGCGTCGAGCAGGAAGCCGAATTTCCGGCGCTGGTCTTCCGGTGTAATGCCTAGCGCCGCAAACACTTTTTGCTGGACGTCGGGTTTGTGGATGCGCACCGAGCCGCCGCCGATCTCCCAGCCATTGAGCACGACGTCGTAGGCCTTTGCGAGCGCCAGTGAAGGTTCGTTGCCGAACAAGTGCTCGTGCCCGTCTTTGGGCGCGGTAAACGGATGATGACGGGCGGCCCAGCTCTTGCGATCCTCGTCGTATTCGAACATCGGAAAGTCAACGACCCAGAGCGGGCGCCAGCCGCTGTCGACGAAGCCGCGCTCATGGCCGACCTTCGCACGCAGCGCTCCCAGCGCGTCGTTGACGACCTTCTCGCGTCCCGCGCCGAAGAAAATCAGATCGCCGGACTTTGCGCCGGTGCGCTCGAGAACCACCTCGAGGACGTCCGCCGGCAGGAACTTGACGATCGGCGATTGCAGCCCCTCTTCGTTGACCTTCGTGTTGTCGTTGACCTTGATGTACGCCAGTCCCTTCGCGCCATAAATGGAGACGAACGCCGCGTAATCGTCGATCTCCTTGCGCGTAAGCTCGCCGCCTTTGGGCACGCAGAGCGCCGCTACGCGGCCGCCCGGCAGATCGGCCGCGCTCCGGAACACCTTGAAGTCGACTCGCTTCATCAGGTCGGTCAACTCGGCCAGCTTGAGCGGTACGCGGAGATCGGGCTTGTCGGAGCCATAATCGCGCATCGCATCGGCGAACGTCATGATCGGAAAGGGATCGGGCAAGACGACGCCGAGCGCATCGTGGAACATCGCCCGCACGAGACCTTCCATCAACGCACGGATCTCGAGCTCGTCCAGGAACGACATCTCCACGTCGATCTGCGTGAACTCGGGTTGGCGGTCGGCGCGCATGTCTTCGTCGCGGAAGCACTTGACGATCTGGTAGTAGCGGTCGAAGCCGGCAATCATCAGCAATTGTTTGAAGAGCTGCGGCGATTGCGGTAGCGCATAGAAGCTGCCGTGGTGCATTCGCGACGGCACCAGGAATTCGCGCGCGCCTTCCGGCGTCGATTTGTACAGCACCGGCGTTTCGACATCGACGAATCCATTTGCATCGAGATACTTGCGCGCCGAGCTAGCGGCGCGGTGGCGCAGCAGCAGGTTGCGTTGCATCTCGGGCCGTCGCAGATCGAGGACGCGATGCGTAAGGCGCACCGTTTCCGACAGGTTCTCGTCGTCGAGCTGGAACGGCGGCGTCACGGACGCATTGAGGATTTCGATCTCGAAAGCCAGCACTTCGATTTCACCCGAGACGAGATTCGGATTCGTCGACCCTGCGGGACGCAGCCGGACGCGCCCGGTGACCGCGATGCAATATTCGTGACGCAGCTTTTCGCCGACAGCGAACGTGTCGGCGCGGTCCGGATCGCAAACGATCTGCACCAGCCCCTCGCGGTCGCGGAGATCGATAAAGATGACGCCGCCATGGTCGCGGCGGCGATGAACCCAGCCGCACAGCGCAATCGTCTGGTCGAGATAGCGGCGGTCGACGCGGCCACAGTAGTCGGTGCGTTTCAAATCAATCTCCGCCGAATTAGGGTCAGACTCGAATTTCGCTGTTCGAATGAAATTCGAGTCTGACCCTAATTCGATGCAGCGCATCGGCCGAATGGCGCACTCGGCCCAATCAATTTCGGGAATCGACGATCGGTGCGGCCGCCGAATCGGACGCGACCGTGCCGGGTCGTGGAATCGCGGGCGGCGGAAAAGGAGCGGCGTTCGAACGCGGGACGACGACACCCATCGAGATGATGTACTTGAGCGCCTCGTCCACCGTCATGTCGAGCTCGCGAACCTGCGAGCGCGGCAGCATCAGAAAGTAGCCGCCCGTCGGGTTCGGGGTCGTGGGCACGTAGACGCTGATGTGCTCGCCGGTCAGATACGGCGTGACGACGGAAGACGGCGTGCCGGTCAGGAAGGCGATCGTCCAGCTACCCGGCCGCGGAAATTCGACGAGCAACGCTTTGCGGAACGCGTAGCCCTTGTCGGAGAGCAGCGTGTCGCTGACCTGCTTGACTGACGAATAGATCGATTTGACGAATGGAATGCGGCCGAGAATCGCTTCCCAAGCCGAAATCAGCCGTTGGCCGAAAAAATTGGCGGCCAGCACGCCCGTCAAAAAGAGAATCACGAAGAAGACGACGAGGCCGAGCCCCGGAATGTCGAATCCGAGCAGCGCCCGCGGCCGGGCGTTCTCGGGCAAGACGAGCAAGATCTGGTCGAGCGATGTGAGCAGCCAATGGAGCACCCAGATCGTGATGCCCAGCGGCACCCAGACGATGAGGCCAGCGATAAGGTAGCGTCTCACTTACGTCGTGCGAAAGCAAAAAGGACGATTAATGGGTGGATGGCGACGCTTCGGCCTTGGTTTCGCTCTTGGCATCGCCGCTCTGGGTATCGCTCTTGGTTTCGGACGACTTGCCCTCTGAGGCGGGCGCCGCATCGCTTTTCCCGTCTGCCTTCCCGTCCGCCTTCGCTTCGGGCTTCGCTTCAGTTTTGGCCGCCGGCTTGCTGCCGTTCTTGAAATCGGTCGCGTACCACCCCGACCCCTTAAGCTGGAAGCCCGCCGCCGAGACGAGCTTTGTGAGGGTGTCTTTTTGGCACGTTGGGCACATCGTGAGCAGGGGCTCGGATATCTTCTGGAGGACTTCGTGTTCGCCGCCGCAGGACGCGCAGCGATATTCGTAGATGGGCATGGTGAAACCTCGTCCGTTCCTTAGTCAGTTAGCTGAGGCGAGTAAGTTTGCGAAAAGCATTTGATTAAAAAAGGTAATTATACGTGAAAGCGTCCGAATTCGGGATGCTTTCCGTGCCCAGTAACGTGGGTGCGAATCACCGCGGTTTCAAACTGCCTTATGCTTCGCGAAAACAGGGGAGGCAGCCGCGGTGGCTGACTTTTGGATCTGGTGGATACTGGCTGCGCTGCTGGTCGGCCTGGAGCTTGCGACCGGCACGTTCTATCTGCTCGCGCTTGGCGTCGCATTCGTGCTTGGCGGAGTTGCGGCCTGGCTCGGTGCGTCGCCGACGATGCAGATGATTGTCGGCGGCGCGTTATCGGCGATCGCCCTCGCCACCGCGCACTATTGGCGCAAGCGCGTGTCGCCTTCCATGCCGATGCCGCCGCTCGACCGTGGCGCCACGGTTCAAGTCCAGAAGTGGAACGAGGACGGCAGCGCGCGCGTCGAGTACCGCGGCACGCACTGGAACGCCGAAGTCGCCGCGCCCGATACGGTGCGCTCCGCCACGATGTATATCGTTGCAACCCGCGGCTCGACGCTCGTCTTGTCGGACCGTCGGCCGTAGCGTTTCCCGTCACAACTCGGAGCCACCATGCAGTTCGGATCGTCGATCTTCGCCTTCTTGCTGTTCGTTGTCGTGCTGATCGTCATTGTTCAGGCGATACGCGTCGTGCCGCAGCAGCGCGCGTGGGTCGTCGAGCGATGGGGCAAGTTCCACGCGGTGCTCGAGCCGGGACTCAATTTCGTCGTGCCGTTCGTCGACCGTATCGTCTATCGACATGATTTGCGTGAAATCCCGCTCGACGTGCCGCCGCAGGTCTGCATCACCAAGGACAACACGCAGTTGCAGGTCGACGGCATCATTTACTTTCAGGTCACGGATCCGCGCCTCGCTTCTTACGGATCGTCCAACTACGTGCTCGCGATCACGCAGCTCGCGCAGACGACGTTGCGGAGCGTAATTGGCAGAATGGAGCTCGACCGCACATTCGAGGAGCGCGACCAGATCAACGCATCCGTGGTCAGTGCACTGGATGCCGCCGCGCCGAACTGGGGCGTCAAGGTCCTGCGCTATGAGATCAAGGATTTGACGCCGCCGGCCGAAATTCTGCGCTCGATGCAGGCGCAGATCACCGCTGAACGGGAGAAGCGCGCGGTGATCGCGACATCGGAAGGTCGGCGACAGGAGCAGATCAACGTTGCGCAAGGCGCGCGCGAAGCCGCGATCGCGAAGTCCGAAGGCGAGAAGCAGGCGGAGATCAACCTCGCGCAAGGCGAAGCGACCGCGACGCTGGTGAAAGCGGAAGCAACGGCGAAGGCGATTCGCCAAATCGCCGAATCGATCACCGCGGAGGGTGGATTGCAGGCCGTCAACTTGCGCGTTGCCGAAGAATACATCGCCCAGTTCGGCAATCTTGCGCGCACGACGAACACGCTGATCCTACCGGCGAACGTCGCCGATGTGGCAGGCGTAATCGCGACCGCGCTGTCCATTGTCAAAGCGACGCCCGCGAGCCGCGCGGCGTCATCGTGAGGCAAGCGCATGGATCTGAACGCCGGCACTTTTATCGTCAGCGGTGGCGCGTCGGGCCTCGGCGCGGCGACCACGCGCATGTTGAGTCAAGCGGGCGCGCACGTCGTCATCGCCGACTTGAAAGAGACGGAAGGAAACGCGCTCGCCGAGTCGCTCGGGAAATCGGTTCAATTCGTTCGCACCGACGTGTGCGACGAGACGAGCGCGAAAACCGCGGTTGCGACTGCGCTCAATGCATTCGGCAGCGTGCAGGGTCTAGTCAATTGTGCGGGCATCGTGCACGCCGAGCGGATTGTCGGCAAGGAAGGTCCCCATTCGCTTTCGGGATTCGCGCGCGCGATCAATATCAATTTGATCGGCACCTTCAATCTGATTCGATTTGCAGCCGAAATGATGACGAAGGGCGCTCCGAACGCCGAAGGCGAGCGCGGCGTCATTGTCAACACCGCATCGGTTGCCGCGTTCGACGGGCAAATCGGCCAGGCTGCGTACAGCGCATCGAAGTCGGCGATCGTCGGCATGACGCTGCCGATCGCTCGTGAGCTTGCGCGTTATGGCATCCGCGTGATGACGATCGCGCCGGGCATTTTCGAGACGCCGATGATGGACAGCCTCGCCAAAGAGGTGCAGGAATCGCTCGGCAAAATGGTTCCGTTTCCGCCGCGGCTCGGGAGGCCCGACGAATTCGCCTCGCTCGTGCGCGCGATCATTGAGAATCCGATGCTGAACGGCGAAGTGATTCGGCTCGACGGCGCGATCAGGATGGCGCCGAAGTAGGGTCAGACTCGACTTTCGTCGACGCTTTGTGGCCGTGGACAAAACCCAAGCGAAAGTCGAGTCTGACCCTATTTACTCGCGCCGCGCGAGCGCGATCGCCGCGACGATCATCGCGACGAAGAACACGAACGTCCAGCCGGCAATCGACAAGCCGAGCAACTCCCACGCCTTTTCGGCGCACTCGCCGCTTCCGCCGAGAACTTTCGTAATGACGTCGAGCAGTGGGAATGACTCGAGCATGTAATTGAGCCCCATCCCGCATGACGGGACTTGGTCCTTCGGCAACGACTGAAGCCAGATCTGGCGGCCGGCGAACACGGCGCCGGCGCCGGCGCAGAGCGCGATCAGCACCGCGTAGGCAAATGCGCCGGTTCGCTGGGGATTGTGGACGAATGCGATCAGGAACACGACGCCTGCGGCGCTGACCGCGACGCGCTGAAACATGCACAGCGGGCACGGCTCGAGACCTTCGTGATATTGGAGCCAGAACGCCCACGCCATCAGTGCCGCACAGACCAGAAAGCCAAGCAGATACGCAATACGCCTCGGCGGCAGCGCAAGCAACGCGAGCGAGACGACGCCGATCGTCATCACCAATACGCGATAACCGGATTGCACCAGCGACGGACCTGCGTGAAAGCCGGCGAGCAGCGCTTCCTGGCCCAGCAGCGCGAGACAGAGAAGAAGCCCGAACCACGGCCATTGCACGGTCGCGTAGCGGATCATTGTGAGTTGTTGAGCGCCTGATCGAGGTCCCACAGGATATCCGACAGCGATTCCAGTCCAACGGAGAGGCGGATCATTTCAGGCAGCACGCCGGCCGCACGCTGCTCGTCCTCGCTCAATTGGCGATGCGTCGTGGATGCCGGATGTATGACCAGCGATTTCGCATCGCCGACGTTGGCAAGATGCGACAACATCTGCACGCTTTCGATGAAGCGCACGCCGGCCTCCGCTCCGCCTTTTACGCCGAACGTCAGGATGCCGGAGGCCCCGCTTGGAAGATACTTGCGCGCGAGCGCTTCGTAGCGATTGCCGGATAGCAGTGGATAGTTGACCCAGGCAATCTGTGGGTGCTCCGATAAATGCTGCGCGATCGCCAGTGTGGATTCGCAATGGCGCGGCATCCGAACGTGCAACGTTTCGATGCCTTGCAGCAACAGAAACGCCGACAGCGGCGAAAGCGTCGGTCCCAGCGTACGCATCGTCTCCATCCGCGCCTTCATCGTGAAGCCGAAGTCGCCGAACGTTTCGTAGAACCGGACGCCGTGATAGCCGCGCGAGGGCTCGGTCATCTGCGGAAAGTTGCCGTTGTCCCAAGGAAACTTGCCGGATTCGACGAGGATGCCGCCCATCGTGGTGCCGTGCCCGCCCAAATACTTCGTCAGCGAGTGGACGACGATGTCGGCTCCGTGCTCGATCGGCCGGCACAGGTACGGCGACGCAAGCGTGTTGTCGATGACGAGCGGAATGCCGGCGTCGTGCGCGATGGTCGCCAGCGCATCCAGATCGGCGATGTTGAGCTGCGGATTGCCGATCGTCTCCGCGTAGAGCGCCTTGGTGTTGCCTTTGCGCGCGCGGCGGAAATTTTCCGGATCGTCGGGATCGACGAACGTCACGTCGATGCCGAATTGCGCGAACGTGACCGCAAACTGCGAATAGGTGCCGCCATACAGCGTGCGCGACGCGACGAGATGATCGCCGGCGCGGCACAACGTGAGGAGCGCAGTCATCTGCGCGGCCATTCCCGTGGCTGCGGCAAGCCCGGCTCGGCCACCCTCAAGCGCAGCGACGCGTTCCTCGAGCGCTGCGACCGTCGGATTCGATATCCGCGAATAGACATTGCCGAACGTCTGCAGGTTGAACAGGCTCGCGGCGTGATCAGCGCTGTCGAAGACGAACGAGGTCGTTTGATAGATCGGCAGCGCTCGTGCGCCGGTGGCCGCGTCCGGAATGTGTCCCGCATGCAGACACAGCGTGTCAAAACCGTAGAGATGATCCGCCATGAATACTAGGCGCGTCGTGACGAGATCACGCCGGTGTTGACGCCCGCCCAATTGAGTCCACCGAGAATGCGCGCATGCTCGATCTTGACGCAATGGTTCATGACGACGTCGAGACCGGCCGCCGACGCGATCATGGCTGCCTCGTCGTTACGAATGCCCAGTTGCATCCACAGGACCTTCGCGCCTTTCGCGACGGCTTCGTGCGCAAGCGGCACCATCTCCGCGGGCTTGCGAAAGCAATCGACGATGTCGACCGACTCCGGAATCGCCGCAATTGTCGGATAGCATTTTCGGCCGAGCACTTCGCTGTAATTGGGATTGACCGGGAAGATTTGGTAGCCGTGATCCAGCATGTACTTCGCGGCAAAATAACTCGGTCGATACCAGTTGGCGGAAATGCCGACGACGGCGATCGAGCGATAACGCGTCAGAATCCGGCGCAGGCCTGCGATGTCGTCCGTGATGTTCACGATGCGTGACAATTGGCTAGATATGTTACGCCGTGGCTATGCGCGGACGTCGTGCATCGGTAGCGACGCCGGCCGTACGTTTGAGCTGCGCGGACTCGGATCAGGATGCCAGCCGACGACGGCGACCATGACGAAGTACGCGATGATGTAGGCCACGGTGACGTGCCATCCGCAACGCGCCCATGCGACCGCCGACTTGGCTTCCGGATATTGATTGGACAGCGCGACGCCGGCCGACGATCCGAACCAGATCATCGACCCGCCGAAACCCACGGCAAACGCGACAAAGCCCCAATCGTAACCGCCTTGCTTCAGCGCCAATGCCGTCAGTGGAATGTTGTCGAACACCGCCGAGACGAATCCGAGGCCCATCGCAACTTTCCACGATGCATCGGGAAGCTTGTGAACGGGCATCATTGACGCCGCCAGCACGAGGGAGAGCAGGAATATGCTTCCCTTGAATGCGCCCGGAAGCTCTTCCCAATGCGGGCGGCGCAACGGGACGCATAACAAGAGCGCGACCCACACGGCTGCGCCGATGAAGGGAAAGCTGTCGGCAAGCTCGGTGAAGCGCACGTTGACGACGACGTTCGCGACGATCGCGATGACGAGAATCGCGGCGACGATGAACACGCGCGCCCAGTGGATGTGCACACCCGTTGGCGGCTCGCGCGTAATCGGCGAATAGCGATGTTGCTGCAACGACGCAGGAATGCCGAAGATCACCATGGCGAGCCCTGCGGCGACATAGGCTTCAAAGACCGACAACGGCGACACACCGGCGATCCACATCATCGTCGTCGTCGTGTCGCCGACAACGCTGCCGGATCCGCCCGCGTTCGATGCGGCGACGATTGCGGCCAGGTAACCGAGATGAACCTTGCGGCGGAACACGACGCCGGCGATCGTTCCGCCGATCAGCGCCGCAGCGATGTTGTCGAGGAACGACGACAGCACAAAGATCATTACCAGCAAGACGAAGCCGCCCTTCCAGTCATTCGGCAACAACTTCGGCAGCCATGCCGGAACCTTGCTCGCTTCGAAATGTTTGGACAGCAGCGCGAAGCCGAGCAGGAGGCCGAGAAGATTCGTGAGCAGTACCCATTCGTGCGAAACATGGTCGAGGAAACCGGTCATGCCCGCACCTTCGGCGAAAGGCGAGAACAAGAGCTTGAACAACGTAATCACGGCAAGTCCGATGACGGCGACCTTGAGCGTGTGATGATGAAATAGCGCCACGCCGATCAGCGTCACTGCGAACAGAATGAAATCGATGGGTATGCCTGCAATGGCCGGCGGTTCTACCGGGGCGCCGACCGCAGCGCTTGCGGTCGTCGAACCAAGCGATACGATTGCCAGAACCACGGCGGCAAAGCGGGAAGCGCGCACATACAACGAATAGACGACTGGCATCGGTGGCCTATCGAATGAGCTCAAAAGAGCAACAGAAAAACGTTTGCGGCATGCGCGCCGCATGCCAGAACACGTTTGATGGTGCCGCCCGGCGTTGCTAAATGACGCGGATTGTAACCATTCGAAGCGAAGCGGCCCGAAACGCGTGATTTGTCGCCCACAAATGCTCGATGGCGGTCGTTTGGGTTCAACCACGAAGCAGCGCCGTCCGGGTCGGAAACGTGGGCTCGATCCTTGCTTTTACACGGCTACGAGGACTCTCAATCCGCGTGCGCTTCGTTACCGACCGCCTTGGCTACGCTGGTGGAGGACAGCGGAGCCGCGTGGGTTTTCGCATGCATAGATGGCAACCTGTTCCGCACTCACCCGCGAGCGTCCAATGGCCGTCGTACGGCAGTTGACCCGCGTCGACGTCGCGTCCATCCAGCAAGTGCTGGACGACGCACAGGTCGAGCCGCTCTCGTCGCTTTCGCAGCGCAAGCTGAATGCACTCGGCTTGCCGCTCGCCTATGTTGACCGGCAACAACGTTATCGGCTCGTCAACACGGCATTCCTCGACTGCGTCGCCAAGCGCGTGGATGAAGTCGTCGGCCATACCGTCTTCGACGTCTGGGGCCACGATATCTATCAGCTCTATCAGGCGTACATCGAAGCCGCGCTGACGGGCGAGTGCACAGGTTTCGTACGGCAACTTTCGATACCGGATCAGCCCGCCATCTGGATCCGCGTCGACTACTACCCCGATCGCAGTCCCAACGGTACGGTGCGCGGCTTTCTCGCGACGTACAGTGACGTCGATTATCTGAAGCGGCTCGAGCTCGAAGCCGGCCAACGCGAACATCGCTTGCGGTTGGTGACCGACAGCGTCGAGTTGCCGATTCTCTACTTCGATCGCGAGTTCAGGCTTCGCTTTGCCAACAAGCCGTTCGCGAGCTGGCTCGGCGTGGAGGCCGACGATCTACTCGGACACGGCCTCAAGGATTTTCTGCCATCCGATGCGTTCGACCAGATGGCCGCCAACGTCGAGCGTGTTTTCGAAGGCGCCACCGTGGCGTATGAACGGCGCGACCGCAAGCTCGACGGTGAGCTTCGCTGGGTGCGCGTGACGTTGTTCCCCGACCGAGAGGTCAGCGGCCGCGTCGGTGGCGCGTTCGCAGTCTGGAACGACATCGAAGACGACGTCCAGACGCGCGAGGCGTTGAAGGCGCAGGAAGCGCAGATGCGGTTGTTCGCGGACAACATTCCGGGACCGATCGCCTATCTCGACAAGAACCTGCGCTACACATTCGTCAACCAGGCATTCGCCAATCGCGTGTGCAAACCGCAGGACGAGATCTACGGAAAGTCGCCGTTCGAAGTGATGACGCCCGATGTCGCATCGTTCCTGCGCCCGATTCTCAAACGCGCGCAGACCGGCGAGCACGTCGAATACGAACGGATCAGCCAGAACGCGCAAGGACAGTGGCGTTGGATGCATGGCCGCATCGCGCCGGACTTGGACGCGACCGGACAGGTGCGAGGCCTTTATTGCACCGAGTACGACATCCACGATTTGAAGCAGACCGAGCAAGCGCTGGCGACGCGTGAAGAACAACTTCGCGTGTTCACCGACAACATTCCCGAGCCGGTCGTGTATCTCGACGCCGAGCGGCGCTACGTGTTCGTCAACGAAGCGTTCCTGAATCTCACGGGATTCCTTCGCGACGATGTCATCGGGCGGACGATCGAGGAAGTGAGCGGCGCCGAAGCATCGCTCGCGCCGCCGGAATTTGTGGCCCGCGCGCTGGGCGGCGAAGCGGTGACCTACGAACGTCCGGCGATCGATGCGGACAACCGCCCGCGGTGGCTCCGCGGTCGCATCGTGCCCGATCGGAAATTCGACGGCACGATCAAGGGCGTCTACGTCATCGCGCACGATATTTCCGACTTGAAGCAGGTCCAGAACGCACTCGCCGCGCGTGAGGGACAGCTTCGGGCAATCATGGATGGCGTTCCGGCGCCCGTCGCGTATATGGATCGCGAAGAGCGCTGCCATTACGTCAATCGCACGTTCCTGCAGTACTTCGGCCTGACGAGCGAGCAAGTATCGCGGATGCGGCTGCCCGATATCGTTGGCCACGGCATTTACCAAAGCGCGCAAGCGATGCTGACGCGCGCATTGCAGGGCGAGTCGACGGCGTTCGATCGGCTCGTGCCAGGCGCAAACGGCGTGCGGCGCTGGATGACGATTCGCGTCGTGCCTGACGCATCATCGTCGGGTGAAGTCGTTGGCGCTTTCGTGCTGATGAACGACATCCACGGGTTGAAGCAGGCGCAGGAAGCGCTGCGCGCATCCGAAGGCGAGCTGCGGCTCATCATGGACAATGTGCCAGCGCGCGTGTCGTACATCGATCGCGACTATCGTTATCGATTCCTCAATCGCCACAATGAAGAATGGCTTGGCGCAAGCCGGCGCGATCTCACCGGACGTCGTGTCGCTGAAGTCGTCGGCGAGCAACGCTTCCTTCAGCTGCAGCCATTGCTCGACCGCGTGCTGAACGGCGAGGAAGTATCGACGGAAGAATTGCTGCAGCAGCCCGACGGTAAACAGCGCTGGGAAAGCATCCACTACGCGCCCAATCGCGACACCGAGGGCAACGTCATTGGCATCTACGCCGTTCACACCGATATCCACGAGGAGAAGCACAACGCGGAAGCGTTGCGGCGCGCCAACTGGATGTTGTCGTCGCACATCAACAACACGCCGCTTGCGGTGATGGAATGGGACCGCGAATTCCGCCTGGTGCGCTGGTCGCCCCAGGCGCAGAACATCTTCGGGTGGCAGGCGGATGAAGTGCTGGGAATGCCGATCACCGGCAATCCATTGATCCACGACGCCGAT
>VBCG01000245.1 GCA_005881895.1 Betaproteobacteria bacterium | reverse complement strand
CGATTCGCGTAACAATGCGCGCGCACGGAATGCACGTGTACGTACGGTGGCGACGGGAATGCCGAGACACTCCGCTGCCTCCTCCGCCGACATTTCCTCGACCTCTCGCAGTATGAAGACGGCGCGAAATTGCTCCGGCAACTCGTCGACCTTGCGTTCCAGCGCGCGCCGCAACTCGGAGCGCGACGCCGCGTCCTCGGGCATTTCAGTCGTCGTGTCCATCGTCGCTGATTCCCCCATGGGTTGCCCGGCACCACCGTATGCGGCAATCGGCACGACGACGTCGCGGCTTTTTTGTGCGCGCAGGCCCGTAGGCCTCGTTGATCACAATGCGGGCGAGCCAGGTCGAGATCCTCGATCGCGCGTGGAAGCTGCGAATATTCCGATAGGCTGCGACATACGCATCTTGCAGCGCGTCCTCAGCGTCCGCGTCATTGCGGAGGATCGACCGCGCGAGCCGGTACAGCATCCGGTTGTGGCGCCGCATCAGCGTTTCGAACGCGTGCGAATCGCCCGCCGCTATTCGACCGGCGAGGTCAATATCGTCCGCGCGTGCGCTCGCTGCGAGCTGTGTCCCAGGCATTGCTGACCTTTACGAGTGGGTTGTGACATTGGATGCACGGCGACTCGCGAGCGTTCCGGCGCTCGCCGCGCCCTGCCCGCTGCCTTCGATGCGTCGGTGCCGATTTGACGCGAGCTGTGACGATTCGATCGAATTGAACGCTTCGAATCACAGCGGCCCGTCGAAGCGGGATGAGCCGCGGCGCGAAGGGCGCCCATGGCGCAGTCGGCGAAAAAGCGGGTCGCGCGGCGAGGAATCGTTGGGTCGACGACGAAGCCGCGCGGGGTACCCGCTCGCCGACACGGTTTGCGCCACCCGAAGCCCTTCGCGCAGCGGCTCACCGCGCTTCGAAACGATTAGAGCAAGACGAAAAAAAGCCACGCAACACGGCGTGGCTCGAGATGAACTGCGGTTTGGTCGAAGCGCTATTGCACGTTCAGCGTCTTCATCGCCTTGCCAAGCGTATCCACTGCTTCTTGATGCTTGCCGGCTTTGTGGAATGCTTCTCCGTCGGCGCGTTGCTTCTTCACTTCGTCCAACTGCGCCGCCGAGAGCTGCGGATTCTTGGCGAGCGCTGCATCGATCTTCGCCATATCAGCCGGGCAGTGAAATGCAAACGCGCTTCCGGTCGCAAAAACAGAGGCGGCGGCAAGCGCAATTATTCCATTATTCATTAAACCTCCTTGACGGGTAAGGCGGCGCACGCGGCCCTCTGGAAATGCCGGCAACCGCCTGGCGCGTAGCATACGCTGCAGGCGCCAAAGATCAATGGCTCTAAGGGCTCCGCTCGCGCAAAAGATCGACGCGCGAAATCGGATCCTGACGATAAAACATGCGCAGCAATTGATACACGGAAGGGTATTCCGCATGCAGCACCCTCGGATCTGCGAAAAAAACCTCCGATAACACCGCGAAAAACTCCGCCGGATCCTCGGCGGCGTAGGGATCGATCGCCGTTTCTTCGTCGCCCGCCACGCGGCGCTCGAAGTCGTCGAATGCCTCCTGCAACGTTCGCTGCCAGCGCAACGGCGAAATGTCGGCGGGCAGCGGCGGACAACCGTTCGCCACGCCGTCGCGCATGTCGATCTTGTGCGCAAACTCATGCAGGACGAGATTTATTCCCTCGCTCTCCCAATCGGCCGACGCTTCGACGTCGGGCCAGGACAATACGACGGGACCGCGCGGCATCGCCTCGCCGGCCAGCGGCTCGTCGTCACGGTGCACGACGCCGTACTCGTCCTCCCATTCGTGTCCGGGAACGAACTCTCCGGGATAGACGATGACATTCTCGAAATCATCGTAGAGCGAGAGATCGAGATTGAGGACGAGCACGCACGCCTGCGCCGCGATGACCGTTCGCTGTAACGGCGTGACTTCGTGGCCGCGCACGCCAAAGATGCCCTTCGAGCTCAAGAACAGGATGACTTTTTGCCGCAGTCGCGCGAGCTCGTCTTCCGAATAGATCGCGAGGAACGGCTGCGCGTTGACCGCCTCCCGCCAGAGGTCGTCGGGAATCGCCGCGGTACGAAGCACGCGCCGCTCGCGCCATTTGCGGATCGCGTCGAACACGATATCGATTATTTTTCTTCGGGTGGCGCGGAGAGCGTGAACGGTGCGATGGTGTCGTCGAACAGCTGCGGGCCTTCCGGCTCGGGCAGCGTTTCGACGTCCTTCAGCCGCCGTTCGATCGTCGTCGACTTGCCGCGCGCCTCGTCGATCGTGTTCGTCGCCTCCTCGAGCTTCTTGCGCGTGCGCATCAGGATTTCGCCGAACTTCGCGAACTCGCCTTTGATCTGGCCGAGTATCTTCCAGACCTCGCTCGATCGTTGCTCGATCGCCAACGTTCGGAATCCCATCTGAAGACTGTTCAATAACGCGGCAAGAATCGTCGGACCGGTCAGCACAATTCGAAATTCCCGCTGCAGCGCGTCCACAAATCCCGGCCGCGAGAGCATTTCCGCGTAAAGCGCCTCGGTCGGAAGAAACAAGATGGCGAAATCGGTCGTGTACGGCGGACGAATATATTTTTCGCGGATCGACTTCGCTTGCGCGCGCAGGAAATCCGCCAGCGCTTTTCTCGCAGCGTCCGCTGCCGCGACGTCGGCGTGCTCGAGCGCAACCTGCAGTCTTTCCCAATCTTGCAACGGGAACTTCGCATCGATGGGAATCCAGCAGGGCATTCCGTCGACGATTTGCCCCGGCGTGCGAATCGCGAACTCGACACGCTCCCGGCTTTCAGGATGCGTTTGCACATTCTTGGCGTATTGTCCGGGCGCCAAAAGATCCGACAACAGCGCCTCCAATTGAACCTCTCCCCAGCCGCCGCGCGTTTTGACGTTCGCGAGCACGCGTTTCAAGTCGCCCACGCCGACGGCGAGCGCCTGCATCTCGCCCAACCCGCGGT
>VBCG01000121.1 GCA_005881895.1 Betaproteobacteria bacterium | reverse complement strand
GATCCATCAAGTTCGACGTCTGCTTGGCGACGAGCGTTTCGATGTCGACGCCATCGATCAAATCGAGCGGATCGAGCACGTTGCCTTTCGACTTAGACATCTTGCGGCCCTGCTCGTCCCGGACGATCGCATTGATGTAGACGTCGTAAAACGGTACGCGACCCAGAAAATACGTCGTCATCACGATCATCCGCGCGACCCAGAAGAAGATGATGTCGAAGCCGGTGACGAGCACCGACGATGGCAGGAACGTGCGCAGCTCCTTCGTGTCGGCGGGCCAGCCGAGCGTCGAATGGCACCACAGCGCCGACGAGAACCAGGTGTCGAGCACGTCGTCATCACGGGTGAGGCTCGCCGGATCGCGTCCCAGTTGGGCCCGCGCTTTCGCGCGCGCTTCGGTTTCGTTGCGGGCGACGTGGATGTTGCCGGACTCGTCGTACCACGCGGGAATCCGATGGCCCCACCACAATTGGCGCGAGATACACCAGTCCTGGATGTTGTCCATCCAATGCCGATACCACGCGAGCCACTCGGCTGGCACAAACGTGACCTTCTCGCCCGCGCCCGGCGCGCCGGTCGGCAAGCCATCGACGACGGCAGAGAGGCAAATGTCCTGAATCGTCTTGCCGGGAAAGAACGGGTGCGACGCCGGCGCAGGTTTCGTCATCGCAACGAACCACTGGTCGGTCAGCATCGGCTCGACGACTTCGTTCGTCCGGCCGCAGCGCGGGATCACCATCTTGTGCGGCTTTTCCGACACAACCAATCCAAGTGCGCGCAAATCAGCGAGCACGGCTTTTCGAGCCGCGTAACGATCGAGACCGCGATATTTTTTTGGCGCGTTCTCGTTCACTTTCGCTTCGAGGTCGAAAATCGACAGCGCGGGCAAGCCGTGTCGCTGTGCGATCTGCCAGTCGTTGAAGTCGTGCGCTGGCGTGATCTTCACGGCGCCCGTGCCGAATTCGCGATCCACCTGCGCGTCGGCGACGATCGGTACCGTGCGATCGGTCAACGGCAAGGCGACTTGCTTACCAACGTACGCTTTGAGGCGCTCGTCGTCGGGATTCACGGCAACCGCGGTATCCCCGAGCATTGTCCCGGGCCGCGTGGTTGCGACAACGACCGATCCGCATCTATCGGCGAGTGGGTAGCGGATCTCCCATATCGTCCCGAGCTCTTCTTCGTTATCGACCTCGAGATCGGACACCGCAGTGCCGAGCTTCGGATCCCAATTGACGAGCCGCTTGCCGCGATAAATCAGCCCGTCTTCGTACAAGCGGACGAACGTCTCGACGACCGCCGCGGACAACCCTTCGTCCATCGTGAACCGTTCGCGCGACCAATCGACCGACGCACCGAGGCGGCGCATCTGACGCGTGATCGTCGACCCCGATTGCTCTTTCCAAGCCCAGACACGCTCGACGAACTTTTCGCGGCCGAGAGCGTGGCGCGTCTGCCCCGCGGCGCGCAGTTGCTGCTCGACGATGATCTGCGTGGCGATGCCCGCATGATCGGTGCCCACCTGCCACAAAGTATTGTCGCCGCGCATCCGATGATAGCGAATCAGCACGTCCATCAGCGTCTGCTGGAAGGCGTGCCCCATGTGCAGCGTTCCTGTGACATTGGGTGGCGGCAGCTGGATGCAATACGGGACGGCGCCCGGCGCGTACGTCGGCTTGAACCAGCCGCGCGATTCCCAGAGCGGATACCACTTCGCTTCGATCGCGTGCGGCTCGAAACTTTTGGCGAGTTCCATCAATTGCGCGATGCCGCGCTGGCTTTAAAAAATCGTGAATTATATCGCTTCGATCGTCGCTTCCGATCGCCGCCGCTCGAGGGTTCGACCCATCGCGCAGGACAGCGCGTCCAGCTTGTCCATCAGCGCGCCGAATTCCGCCGGCGTGAGCGCTTGATCAGCGTCGCACCACGCTTCCGGCGGGCACGGATGAACTTCGATCAGCAATGCATCGGCACCCGCTGCGACACCCGCGCACGACAACGCCGGCACCATCCACGCCTTTCCGCCGGCGTGTGAAGGATCGACGATCACCGGCAAATGCGTTTCGCGCTTCAACACCGCGACTGCCGTAACGTCGAGCACATTGCGATATGCGGTCTCGAACGTGCGAATGCCGCGCTCGCACAGGATGATCTTGTGATTGCCGCCCGCGGCGATGTACTCGGCCGCCATCAGCCATTCGCTGATCGTTGCGCTCATGCCGCGCTTCAAGATGACGGGCACATCGACGCGCCCGACTTCTTTCAGCAAGTCGAAGTTCTGCATGTTGCGCGTGCCGATCTGGATCACGTCGACGCGCTGTTCGAGGAACGCATCGAGCATACGCACGTCCATCAGCTCGGTGACGATCGGGAGGCCGTGCCGCGCCGCTGCGTTGCGAAGCATCGTCAACCCCTCGACGCCTTTGCCTTGAAACGCATAAGGACTCGTCCGCGGCTTGAATGCGCCGCCTCGCATCAACCGTGCGCCTGCCGCGGCAACGCCGTCTGCCGCGGCGTTCATCTGCGGCTGCGTCTCGACGGAGCATGGACCGGCGATCACCTGAACCGCATTGCCGCCGATTGCCGCACCATCCACGTTGACGATCGTGCTTGCCCTGTGCCACTCGCGCGCGACGAGCTTGTAGGGCTTCAGAATGTGCATCGACCGTTCGACGCCGGGCAGCGGGTCGAACATTTCCGGATCGAGCTTGCGCTCGTCGCCGATCGCGCCAATCAGCGTGCGTTCGGTCCCGCGCGAGATATGCACGTCGAGTCCGGCGGCCCGTATTCTGGCTTCGACGGCGGCGATCTCGGCATCGCCGGCATCGGGTTCCATCACGATGATCATCTGTCGCTCCTTCGTTCACGTGTTGCAAAAAAAATCGGGCGGCCTTTTTTGGGGCCGCCCGCTTCGCTTTTTGCCGCTCTTTGCTTTTGATGCCTACGGTCGCGCGCGCCCCTTGGTGGGATCCCGATAAAAATAGACGTACGCAAACGCCATCGCGCACTGCAACAGCCGATCGACGGGGTGTAACACGGTATTCATTGAGGGGAGCATATCACGATTGGGAGCGCGATTGATTCCCCCGGCTTTTTTTACTCAAGCGGGAGCGTCGTACGCGAGTTCTCGCGCCATTTTTCGATCTCGCGCTCGATCGCCTCCGCCACGTACGCGCGGAGGAGCTGGCCAACGTGCTGGTTGATCGCGGCGACCAGATCCGCGCTCGCGCGATCGACAATCGGTTGCAGTCGCTGATTCAGCTGGTCCTTGAGACCGGTATCGGTAAAGATGTCGATTCGCTGCAGCACCTGCATGCGAATGTCTTCGGCGAGTGCATTCCAGCGCGCGGAATCGTCGGCAATCGGAGCGGCCTCGGCCATCATCGCCGGAGAATCGATGGGCGCCTCCTGTGGTGATGATTCCGCTATCGGGGCCTCGACCGCTGCGAACGTTTCCGGCGGCTCGGGCGTCTCCTCTTGGGACACCGGCGCTTCAGTCGCGACCGTCGCGTCGGCGGCCGCGACAACATGAATCGAAACGTCGTCTGTTTCGCGCCACATCGCGAGCTCATCGTCGAGCGACTGGGCCAATGGAATGGAAGGCGTATCGAAATCTTCGACGGCTTCGGTCAGCATCGGAATGTCGTCAAGCGAAGTCGGTGCACGCCGCATTTCGAAGCCTGCGCCCCCTACGATACCGTCGAGCGGAGTCGGCACGCTGTCAGTGAGCGTCGGAATATCGTCGTTCATGCGCGCGCCGCGCCCGCGCTGCATCAGCGCTTCGGCCTGCTCGAGCAGCTCTCGTGCGGTCGGCATTTGTGTCAATCCCGCTCTTCGAGGTTGTGCGTGCGCAGCTCATAGCCGCGCTCGCGGTAGAAGCGAAAGCGTTCGCGTCCCGCCACCGCGTCGGCTTCGCCCTTGCCGACAATTTCGGCCAAGCGCTCGAAGCGACTGAAAAACGGCGGCGGCTCCGCATTGAGGTTCACGAGAACGGCGCAAGGTCCGTTGTGCTCGGGCAGCTCATCGATCCAGATCGGCGTCTCGGCGGCGAGCGCGCTGTCCATCCGGCAATGCGGGAGGAACGACAACGCCGTTTGCAGCCACAGCAATCGATCGAGCGCATCGGTCGTCATGCGGTCGGGCGTGAGCACGCGAACGGTGCCGTGGGCTGCGTAGGCTTTCGCGACGATCCTCGCCGCAACCGCGAGCCGGTCGTCGACATGCGTATAGAAGTCGATCGTCGTCATCGCTTCGCGTCCTATTGCGGGGCCGCGTTACCCTCCTGTGAAAGCAACCAGGTTGCAAGGAGAGGCACGGGACGCCCCGTTGCGCCCTTGTCCTTGCCGTCCTTCCAAGCGATGCCGGCAATGTCGAGATGCGCCCAATCGTATTTTTTGGTGAAGCGCGACAAGAAACAAGCGGCCGTGATGCTGCCGCCCGCGCGTCCCGCAACGTTGGCGAAATCAGCGAAATTACTGTTCAGGCCTTCCTGATAGTCCTCCCACAGCGGTAGCTGCCACGCTCGATCGTACGCATCGTCCCCGGCCCCGACCAACGCGCGCGCAAGCGCGTCGCTGTTGCTGAAAACGCCGCAGGCAACATGGCCGAGCGCAATGACGATCGCACCCGTCAGCGTGGCGACATCGACGACGGCCTCGGGCTCGTAGCGTTCGGCGTAGGTGAGCGCATCGGCGAGTATCAACCGGCCTTCGGCGTCGGTGTTCAGCACCTCGACGGTTTGTCCCGACATGCTCTTGACGATGTCGCCGGGTTTGGTTGCGCGCCCCGACGGCAGGTTTTCGCACGCGGCAATGAGTCCCACGACGTTCAGCTTGGACTTGAGCTCGGCAATCGTTCTAAATACGCCGAGCACCGACGCAGCGCCGCACATGTCGAACTTCATCTGGTCCATGTCGGTCGCCGGTTTGATCGAGATGCCGCCGCTGTCGAATGTAATGCCCTTGCCGACGAGGACGAACGGCCGCTGCTTTCGCACGGACCGGTCGTACTCCAGGATGATGAAGCGCGGCGGCTGTTCACTACCATTCGTGACGGACAGGAATGATCCCATGCCCAGGTCCTCGATCTCCTTGCGCTCGAGGATCCGTGCCTTGATGTCGGGGAATTCGCGGGCGAGCTCGAGGGCCCGGTCGGCCAGGTAGCTCGGCGTGCAGACGTTGCCGGGCAGATTGCCGAGATCGCGAGCGAAATCCATACCGTGCGCGATCGCAAGACCCCGCGCGGTGGCCGCCTCGCCGTCGGACAAATCCGAGCGCTGCGGGACAGATAACGTAAGTTTACGGAGCGGCCGCCGCACTTCGGCGGGCTCGCTCTTCATTTGCTCGAAGCGGTAGACCGCGTCCATCGCGACGATAACGGCGTGCTCGACGCGCCACGCCACTTCGCGGCGTTTGACCTTTTCCTCGGTCAAATAGATGACCGCTTCATAGGAGCCCGTCTCGTTCAACAGCGTGACAGCCGAGCGAACCGCGGTGCGGAATTCCTTGTCGCGAAAATCGCGCTCTTTGCCAAGCCCGATCAGCAGCACGCGGTCCGCAAGCGTGCCCCGAACGTTGTGCAACAGGAGTGTCGATCCGAGCTTTCCCTCCATGTCGCCGCGCCGGATGATCTCGCTGATGTAGCCGTTCGACGCCCGATCGATCAATTCGGCCGACAATGACAGCTTGCGGTTATCGAATACGCCGACAACGACGCATGCGCTCCGTTGTTTCTCGGGACTGCCGCTTTTTATGGTAAATTCCATTGCGTTCCCTCGTTGTCGTTGTTGTCGTTTCTTACCTGTACGCCAAGGTCCTGCTCATTATTGGCAAATCGAGGCAAAAAAGTCAAAAATTTCCCGCCGTCATGATTTTTCGGCGTAGCCTCGTCCGTGAGCTGACTGCAACAACGATCGGGTTGTTTCTGGTCCTGCTGGCGATCCTTTTCACCAATCTGGTATTGCGGATCCTGGCCCGCGCGGCCGGCGGGGCGGTCGCCCCCGAGGGTGTGCTGCCGTTGCTGGGCTTTGCGACCTTGTTCTATCTCAATATTCTGCTGTCGGTCGCGCTGTTTCTGACGGTCTTGCTTACGCTATCGCGCTGGTATCGCGATAGCGAGATGATCGTATGGTTTACGTCGGGGCAATCGCTCACCGCCTGTTTGCGCCCAATCCTCCTGTTTGCGGCGCCGTTCCTGGTTGCGATCGTGCTGCTGTCGCTTTATTTGTCTCCGTGGGCCGAACAGCGGCGGCTCGAGTACGAACGCCAACTCGAGTCGCGCGATGAGATCGTGCTGATCACGCCAGGTCTATTTCGCGAGTTTCCGCGGGCCAACCTTGTCGCGTTCGTCGAATCGATCAATCCTTTCGACAGCACGATTCGCAACGTTTTTCTGCATTCGGTCGATTCGGATGTCGACGCCACAACCGTTGCCGCGAGCGGTCATCTTGAAGAGGCGCCCAACGGCGACCGTTTTGTCGTGTTGGAGAACGGCCGTCGTTACGAAGGAAAGCCCGGAACGGCGGAATACCGCGTGATCGAATTCGAAAAGCTGGGTCGCCGCATCGAACCGGCCGAGCTACGAGCGCTACCCATATCGACGAAGGCGATGCCCACCGGCGTACTCACATTCGTCGACGGCCAAGTCGAGCGCGCCGAGCTGTTTTGGCGCATCTCGGTACCGGTGTCGGCGCTCGTGCTGACGTTGATCGCCGTTCCGCTCTCGTACGTCAACCCACGCGTCGGGCGCTCGGCGAACCTCGTCGCCGCTGCGTTCCTGTACATGCTCTACAGCAACTGCCTCAACATCGTGCAAAGCCTGATCGCGCAGGGCAAGCTCGATTTCTGGGCCGGACTTGCGCTGCCGCACGTGATCGCACTGCTCGTCGTGGTGATTCTGTTTCGCCATCAGCTGTCGGTCAGCGGCCTCTTCGGACACGCGCCAAGAACTCGCGGGACGGTGGTTGTGTCCTCCGGCTAACCGGAACGTATGCGAACGCTGAAGCGCTACATCGGCCGCGAGGTGCTGCTCGCGACGTTGTTGATATTCGCGGCGCTGTTGATGCTGTTCGCGTTCTTCGACCTGATCCACGAGCTGGGTGACGTCGGCCGCGGCGGCTACACGATCTCGGCGGCATTGCTGTACGTCGCATTGCATCTGCCCGGGCGGCTCTACGAGCTCTTTCCGGTGGCAGCCCTGATCGGAACGCTGTTTGCGATTGCGCAACTCGTTGCCAACTCCGAATACACGGTTATGCGCGCGTCGGGAATGTCGCTCGTCCAACTCGCCTGGGCGGTCCTTCGTGTCGGCATTCCACTTGCGGCAGCGACTTTTCTCGCCGGCGAGTATGTCGCCCCGCCCGCCGAGCGTCTGGCGCAGACCGTGCGCGCCGCATCGGTCGGCGATACGTCGCGTATCGTTTCGCAGCAGTTCCAATCGGGCTTTTGGTTCAAGCAGGATTTGACGTTCGTCAACATTCGCAACGTGCTCGCGAACATGACGTTGCTCGGCATCCGGATCTACGAGTTCGACCGCGACTTGCGCTTGACGACGATTCGCGTCGCCGAGTCGGGCCGCTTCGCCGGTAACGGCAAATGGCAACTTGAAAACGTAAAGACGACGGAAATCGGCGGCGACGGGACCAAGGTATCCACTGCGCCATCGCTGATCTGGGAGACCGTGCTGCGTCCTTCGATCTTGAACGTTTACCAGGTGGCGCCCGAACGGCTCGAGCTCAACGCGTTGTACGACAACATCCGCGTGCTCACGACCAACGCGCAAAAGACGTCGCGCTTCGAGATCGCGTTCTGGAACAAAGTCTTCTATCCGGCCGCCGTGCTGGTGATGATGATGCTCGCGCTTCCGTTTGCGCACTTTCAGCGCCGGCAAGGCGGCGTCGGCTTTCGCATTTTCGCGGGAACGATGCTTGGGCTCACCTTCTTTCTGCTCGGCCGCCTGTTCTCCAATCTCGGCTTGCTGAACGATTGGCCACCGCTGTTCTCGGCCGCATTTCCGCTCGTCGTATTCGTGACCGTTGCAGCGAGCATGCTGTGGTGGATCGAGCGGCGATGAACGTATAGCCGCTACGAGAGCGGACGGAGGCAGGAAGCAATGATGGACGTTTCCGCGCGCCGTTTCGATGCCGCTTCGCTGCGGACGTTCGTCGCGCGCATACTCGAAACCGTCGGCATGCCGGTCGCGGATGCGAGCATCGTCGCGGAGCTGATGGTCAGCGCCGATTTGGGCGGAGCTGAGGGGCACGGCATCTTCCGATTGCCGCAGTATGTGCGTCGCATTTGCGCAGGCGGCATCAATCTCCATCCGAACATCCGTATCGCGCGCGAGCGCGACGGCATGGCGCTCATCGACGGCGACAACGGCATGGGTCATCTGGTGATGCGGACTGCAGCGCACATCGCCATTGCGAAAGCAAAGGGCAGCGGCGTCGCGTGGGTGGGCGTGCACCACGGCAACCACGCCGGCCCTGCATCGCTCTACGCGCGCATGCCGCTGGCGCACGACATGATCGGACTCTACGTCGCGGTCGGCAACGCCAACCACCTGCCGCCGTGGGGAGGCATCGACATGCTGTTGTCGACCAATCCGATCGCCGTTGCTGTGCCGGCGTTGGAAGAGCCGCCGGTCGTGCTGGACATGGCGTCAACGGTGGCCGCGTATGGCAAGGTGAAGACGAAGGCGCAACGTGGCGAGCCACTACCCGAAGGATGGATGATCGACCGTCAGGGCAAGCCGCTCACTGATTCGTCGCGCGCGGATGAGGGTTTTCTCCTGCCGATCGGCGGTTACAAGGGCTACGGCCTCGCATTGGTTTTCGGCCTGCTTGCCGGGACGCTCAACGGCGCGGCGAATGGTCCTGACACGATCGACTTCAACAAGGACGATCGCACGCCAACCAACACGGGGCAGGCGATCGTCGCCATCTCGCTCGAGGCATTCGGTGACGTTGAAGCGTTCAAACGCAACGTCGATGCGCTGATCGGCGTGCTCCGCAACTCGCGCCGGCTTCCCGATGTGGATCGCATTTGGTTGCCCGGCGAACAAAGTCACGCCAAGCGGATCGCTTACGAGCGCGAGGGCATTCCGCTCGGACCGGAGCTTTTGCGCAAGCTGAATGAGCTCGCCGATCAGTTGGGCACCACAAGACTTTTCTGAAGGAGGATCCATGTCCGCGTTTTATCGAATGCTCGGTGCATTCGCACTTTGCACGACGCTGAACGCATCGGCGCAGACAGGCTATCCCAGCAGACCCATTCACATGATCGTCCCGCTGGCCGCCGCGAGCGCCGTCGACAACGCGGCGCGAATCGTCGCACAACATATGTCGATGAACATGGGGCAGCAGGTCGTCATCGAAAACATGCCGGGGGCGTCGGGCCTGATCGGCGCGGAACGTGTAGCGAAGTCCGCGCCCGACGGCTACACGATCGGCGGCTTCAACGACAGCATCATGACGATGCTGCCGAACCTCTATCCCAAAATGTCGTGGGACATTCTGAAGGATTTCGAGCCCGTGTCACTCGTCGCGACTGTGGAATGGGGTCTCGTCGCAAACAATAACGCGCCGTACAAGAACGCCGGCGATTTGATCGCCGCCGCAAAAACCGAACCCGGCAAAATTTTCTACGGATCCGGCGGCAACGGCAGCCCGCAGCACATCGCGATGGCGTTGTTCGCGTCGAATGCCGGAATCACCCTCACGCATGTGCCTTACAAAGGGGCGACGCAGGCTGCGCTCGACGTCGCCAGCGGACAAGTGCAGGTTGCTTTTCAGGGAATCGCCACCGTTGCGTCACTGGTGCGCGGCGGCAAGCTCAAGCTGATCGGCGTGACGACGCGGGCACGCTTGCCACAGTTCGCTGACGTGCCAACCGTGGCGGAATCCGGATTGCCGGGCTTCGAATTCAACTCGTGGTTCGCCATCATGGCGCCGGCGGGGACGCCCACCGACATCATCACGCGCCTCAATGCGGAAATCGCAAAGGCGCTCGCCGATCCGGAGGTACGCGAGAAGCTCATTGCACAAGGGCTCACCGTCCGTGGCACCTCGCCGCAGGAGCTCGGGACGGCTACGCGCGATCAGCTCGCCAAGTATGCGCGACTGATCAAGCAGTCGAACATCACGCTCGAGTGACTACGTCGAGCTCGTTGGCTTGGCTTTGCGGCCGGGTGCGAGCGGCGGCGTATAGCCGGACACGCGGCACTGCAACGCGTCAATCCTTTTGCCTTTTTCGAAGCGGGTCAGCGTGCACGTGATGACCGCGCCCGTTGCGGCGAGGCCGGCGAGCCGCTGCCGTACTGTCGCGAGCGGCACACCTGTCTCATGCGCGATTTCCAAGTCGAGCCGCTGACCGTATTTCTTCAAGCACTGCAGGACATCCATCATGAGTGGCCACTTTGCTCCGCCGGGACAACGGTTGCGAATTTGTGTCCGAGAGCGCCCTTCGTCACGAATTGCACGTGACCGTCGACGAGCGCGAACAACGTATGGTCTTTGCCGACGCCCACGTTGGTTCCCGGATGAATCAGGGTGCCGCGTTGGCGAGCAATGATGCC
>VBCG01000120.1 GCA_005881895.1 Betaproteobacteria bacterium | reverse complement strand
AGGGATTCGCGGCTGATTTGCTTCGGGCGAAAGTAGGGTTGTACTTTCGCCCGCCCACTTCTGGTGCCCATGGCGCGGATTGAACGCGCGACCTCTCCCTTACCAAGGGAGTGCTCTACCACTGAGCTACATGGGCGCCTCGTCACCGATGCCGTGCCACGCAAAAACGAAAATTCGGGTGCAACTCACTCTTCTAGATCACTGGAGCGGGTGAAGGGAATCGAACCCTCGTCGTAAGCTTGGAAGGCTTCTGCTCTACCATTGAGCTACACCCGCGCTTCCGGTTTTACAGGTGTCAGGAACGGGTAACAGAAGCTCTTTCGCGCAAAGTAAGACGTGGTGTTCCCGATGACCTGTTACCCGTTCCCCGACACCCGAATGGTGGAGGGGGAAGGATTCGAACCTTCGAAGGCAGAGCCGGCAGATTTACAGTCTGCTCCCTTTGACCGCTCGGGAACCCCTCCGTCGAAACGCGCGATTTTAGCAGTTTTAACGCAAGCCGGTCAAATAGCGTGCCGGCGCTCATCGAGTCCGGTTTCCGTCATCGGATTATTCGCGTATTCAATTGGTTACACACGCCACGTGAGAGCCGCTTCCACCGCAGCATATGACTATCTGATCGTCGGCGGAGGGACCGCCGGGTGCGTTCTCGCCAATCGATTGTCGGCGGACCAAAGCGCCACTGTTCTGCTGCTCGAAGCCGGTCCCCGCGATCGTTACCCGTCGATTCACATTCCCGTCGGCTACGCGAAGACAATGTTTCATCCGATAGTTAACTGGCGCTTCTATACCGAACCCGAGCCGCATATGAACGGGCGCAAGGTGTATTGGCCACGCGGACGCACGCTCGGCGGATCGTCGTCGATCAACGGTCTCATCTACATCCGCGGACAGCGCGAGGACTACGATCATTGGGCGGCGCTCGGCAATCCGGGCTGGGGGTACGACGATGTCCTGCCCTATTTTCGCAAGCTCGAGCACAACGTGCGCGGTGCCGACAACTATCACGGCGTTGATGGGCCGCTATGGGTGTCCGACATCGAAACTCGACACCCGTTGATCGACGCGTTCATCGACGCCGCGGTGGACCTCGGAATTGCGATCAACCGCGATTTCAACGGGGCGACGCAGGAAGGCGCCGGGTATTACCAGTTGACGACGCGGCGCGGGCTGCGTTGCTCAGCGGCGACGGCATACCTGCGTCCGGCACGAGGGCGCGCAAACCTCGACGTCCAAACCGATGCGCACGCGACGCGAATTGAGTTCGAAGGTCGACGGGCTCGGAGCGTTGTCTATCGGCGTGGTGGACGCGAATTCATGGCCGCGGCAAGACGCGAAGTGATTCTCGCGGCGGGCGCGATCCAATCGCCGCAGCTTTTGCAGCTCTCCGGCATTGGCGCGCCGGACCTGCTCCGACGTTTTGGCATTGCAGTTGTCCAACCTCTACCAGGTGTGGGCGAGAACTTGCAGGATCATTTGCAGGCGCGCGTGATCTTTCGGTGCGCGCAACCCGTCACGACCAACGATGCGCTTCGGACGTGGCACGGAAAGCTTGGCATCGGACTCGACTACGTCCTGCACCGGCGCGGACCGATGGCGATCGGCATCAATCAAGGCGGGCTGTTCGCGCGCGCATTGCCGGCGTCGCTGCGGCCCGATGTGCAATTCCATTTCGCCACGCTATCGTCGGACGTGGCGGGATCGAAGGTCCACGCGTTCTCCGGCTTTACGATGTCGGTGTGTCAGCTGCGTCCCGATGCGCGCGGCTTTGTCCGCATCGCGAGCAACGATCCACTCGCTCCGCCGATCATGCAAGCGAACTATCTTTCAACCGAGCATGATCGGACGACGCTGATCACAGGACTCCGATTAGCGCGGAAATTGGCGGCGACGCGCGCGATGGCGCCGTTCGTCGCCGGCGAATATCGTCCCGGACCCGACGTCACGACCGACGACGGTCTGCTCGAGTTCGCCAAAAATACCGGCGGTACGATCTTTCATCCGAGCGGTACAGCCAAAATGGGGCCAGCATCTGATCCCTACGCAGTCGTCGATGCCAAGCTCCGCGTGCACGGCATTGCGGCGCTCCGCGTCGTCGATTGCGGCATCATGCCGACACTCGTATCGGGCAACACCAACGCACCGGTCGTGATGATCGCCGAGAAGGCCGCGGACATGATCATTCGCGCCGAAGAGTAATCAGAAGGAGACGATGATGGGTTGCTGTCACGCGGACTTCGCCCAGGTTGAAGAGAGCGATCGAGGTTTCACCCTTGGCATGCCGACCTTTACGTTCGGCGCCGGCGTTCTGGCCGAAGCCGGCGACAACGCGGTCGACCTCGGATTGAAGCGCGTTGCGTTGTTCACCGATCGCAAGCTCGCAACCGGCGAGCACGTCGCGAAGGTGAAGGCTTCGCTCGCAGCCGCCCACGTCGACACAATCATTTACGACGAAGTCGCGATCGAGCCGACCGACGCTTCGCTCAAGCAAGCCGCGCGTTTCGCGCGTGAAGCCAATGTCGACGGCTACGTCTCCGTCGGTGGCGGCTCGGTGATGGACACGTGCAAGGCGGCCAACCTTTACGCCACGCATCCGGCCGATTTCATGACGTACGTGAATGCACCGATCGGCGGCGGCCAACGCGTGCCTGGTCCCGTGAAGCCGCATATCGGATGTCCAACGACGTCGGGCACGGGATCGGAAGCAACCGGGATCGCGATCTTCACGCTGGCATCGCTGAATGCGAAGACAGGGATCATTTCGCGGAGGTTGATTCCAACGATCGCGCTCATCGACCCGGACGTCACCAAAACGCTGCCGTCGAATGTCGTCGCCGCGACGGGCTTCGATTGCATGAGCCACGCGCTCGAATCGATCACGGCACGTGCGTGGCCGCGTCGGCTCAATCCCGCAAAAGGCGTCGGACGTCCCGTCTCGCAAGGCGCGAATTCTTTTTCCGATGCGCTGGCCGCGCAAGCCCTCGACGCCGTAGGGAAATATCTCGTTCGCGCGGTGGGCGACGCAAGCGACGTGGAGGCGCGCACCGAAATGATGTACGCGGCGCTACTCGCCGGCATCGCGTTCAATGCCGCGGGCTGTCACCTGCCGCACGGCTTGTCGTACGCCGTCTCAGGGCTGACCCGGGATTGGCACGTAGCCGGTTATCCCGACGGCAAATCGCTCGTGCCGCACGGCATGGCGGTCGTGCTCAACAATCCGTCGGTGTGGCGTCATACCGCGCCCGCTCATCCCGAACGGCATCTGCATTGCGCGCGCTGTCTCGGCGCGGAAATGCGCGGCGCAACGCTCGATGATGCCGGCGAAGTCCTCGGTAGCCGCGTGATCGAAATGATGAAGGCGACCGGCATGCCGAACGGTTTGACGGCGCTCGGCTTCGGCGAAAAGGAAATCGACGCGCTTGCGACGGGCGCCGAACCGCAGTATCGCGTCATCAAGAATGCGCCCGTTGACATCGGGCGCGACGAGATCAAGAGCTTGTTCCGCGCGGCGCTGCGCTATTGGTGAGCTCTTGGTATTCGGAGTGCGCAGGATCGCCGGTCGGCGGCGCGCGCTCGACCCGCGGTGCGGGGAGCCGAACCGCAAACGTGCTGCCTCGTCCAATTTCGCTTTTGATCTCGAGCTCGGCTTGATGCCGTAGCAGTACGTGCTTGACGATCGCGAGGCCCAGACCCGTTCCACCGGTCGCGCGCGAGCGGCTGCGATCGACGCGATAGAACCGCTCGGTGAGACGCGGCAGGTGGTCTGCGGCAACGCCGATGCCCGAATCGGTGACCGAAAAAACGCCGCTGCCGTCGGTATCGACGCGCCAGGCGATCGCGATCCAGCCGCGCGCAGGTGTATAGCGAATCGCGTTGCTGATGAGATTGCCGAATGCGCTCGCCAGCTCGTCGCGACTGCCCAACACGGTCGCCGCATCGCCGATATCGAGCGACAGTTCGTGTTGACCCTTCGACAGCGCCTTCGCCTCGTTCGACAGCTCGAGCATCAGCGGCACGATCGCAAAGCGCTCGTCTATGAGCACATTGTGCTCGCTTTCGAGCGTCGACAGCGTCAGCAAATCCGCCACCAGCCGCTGCATATTGTTCGCCTGCTCGAGCATCAGCTGCAGAAAACGCTCGCGCTGGCGCGTATCGAGCTCCATGTCCTGCATCGTCTCGACAAAGCCGCTGATGACGGTCAATGGCGTCTTCAACTCATGCGACACGTTGGCGATGAAGTCGCGGCGCATTCGCGCGAGCTCCTCGAGTTGAGTGACGTCTCGCGACATCAGCATCTTCTTGTCGAGCGAAAACGGCACGAGTTGCAACGAGAGCGTCATCCGCGCGTCGCGGCCCGACACCACGACGATGGGCTCGCGATAGTCGCCCGATTCGAGATAGCGCAGAAACTCAGGCTGCCGTACAAGATTCACGATCGGTGCGCTCGTGTCGTGGGCGAGATCAAGCCCGAGCTGCGCGAGCGCGCGCGGATTCGCCCACTCGATGCGATTGGTCTTGTCGAGCACGACGATGCCGTCGGGGATCGCTTCGGCAGCCTGTTGAAAGCGCGCGATCAAATGCCGCAAGTCGCGCTGATAGGCCGCGCGCGTGCGGACCTGCCGGTAGATCGCGCCGAACGTCGGCGCCCACGAGCCGCGTCCGACAGGGACCGGTCCATCGAGCGGACCGGACGCCCACTCGGAAAGAAGCTGCAAATGGTAGAGGTGAAAGGCGATGGCAGCCGCGGCGCCAATCGCGAGAATGGCGAGCGCCCATCCGGTCCCGGCGATGGCCCATGCAACGAGCGTCGCCAGCGCAACGATTGCCGGCGCGACGAGCCCGCGGGACACGAACAATTTCATTTAGACGCTGGGGGGCAGGGCCAACCGATAACCGCTGCCGCGAACCGTTTCGATCAGCGCATCGGCGCCGAACGGCGCGAGCGCAAGACGCAGGCGGCGAATATGGACATCGATCGTGCGCTCTTCGATGTAGACATGGTCGCCCCACACGTGATCGAGCAATTGCGTACGCGAGTGCACCCGTTCGGGACGCGCGAGCAAAAACCGCAGCAGCCGGAACTCGGTTGGCCCCAGCGTTACGGCGCGTCCGGCCACGGTCACGCGATGTGTGAGCGGATCGAGCTTGAGCGGCCCGGCTTGCAGCGGCTCCTGCGCGGCCTCGGGAGCGCGACGGCGCAACACCGCCTTGATCCGCGCTTTCAACTCGCGTGGCGAAAAAGGCTTGGTCACATAATCGTCGACCCACGCCTCGAGTCCGGCGACCCTATCGCCTTCCTCCGATCGCGCGGTGACCATGATGATGGGGAGCTCGCGGGTGCGCGCGTCGCCGCGCAGTTGTCGGGCGAGCGCCAGGCCCGATTGACCTGGCAGCATCCAGTCGAGCAGCACGAGGTCGGGCAATTCCTGCTTCAACGCTTCGTGTGCCGTCTCGGCGTCCTCCGCGGCCTTCACTTCGTAACCGGCGTCGACCAAGTTTACTTTGATGAGCTCGAGGATCGCGGGCTCGTCCTCGACGACCAGGATCGACGGCATCACGGCTGCGCGACCTCGGCGCGGATCTGTTTCGCCGACGAATGACGCACGTCCTTGCCTTTCACGACCTGCACGACCGCCTCGGCGATGTTCTTCGCATGATCGCCAATGCGTTCGATCGATTTCGCGATGAACACGATCTCGAGTGCCGGCGTGATCGTGCGCGGATCCTCCATCATGTAGCTGATCAATTGCCGCAGGATGGCGGAAAACGCGGCGTCGATCGCTTCGTCCTCGTCGATGATCGACGCCGCACGCTCGACATCGAGCCGCGCAAATGCGTCGAGCGCATGCTGGAGCATCGCGAGCGCGTTGGCGGCGGCGCGTCCGACATCGTAGTAGCGAACGCGCGTCAGTTGATCGCTGCCGCGCGTCTGCGCCGCCTTGTACGCGATCTTCTTGACCTCGTCGCCGATCCGTTCGAGATCGTTGACGATCTTGCTCACCGTCAGCACCATGCGCAGGTCCACGGCGGCGGGCTGGCGCCGCGCGATGATCTGCGCGCATTGTTGATCGATGTTGATCTGCAGCTGATTGATCGCCGCCTCGTCGGCGCCGACTGCGTCGAGCAGGTCGGCGTCCTCTTCCTGACTGAGCGCCTTGATCGCGCGCGTCAGCTGCTTTTCCACCATGCCGCCCATCGACAGGACGCCGGAGCGAATGCCTTCCATCTCGACGTCGAACTGCTTGTTGGTGTGATCCTGGGTCATGGTGGTCCTCCTAACCGAAACGCCCGGTGATGTAGTCCTCGGTTTCCTTGCGCATCGGCCGTAGGAAAATCTGGTCGGTTTCGCCGAATTCAATCAAGTCGCCAAGATACATGTACGCGGTGAAGTCCGATACCCGCGCCGCCTGCTGCATGTTGTGCGTGACCATTGCGATCGTGTAGTCGCGCTTCAGGTCGGACAGCAGCTCCTCGATTTTGGCCGTCGAAATCGGATCGAGCGCGGAGGTGGGCTCGTCCAGCAGCAGCACGTCGGGCTGCACCGCGATCGCGCGCGCAATGCATAGACGCTGTTGCTGTCCCCCGGAGAGAGCCATGCCGCTCTGCTTCAGCTTGTCCTTGACCTCATCCAGGATCGCCGCTTTCGCGAGCGCCGTTTCAACGCGCTCGTCCATCTCCCGCTCCGACAGATTTTCGTACAACCGGATGCCAAAGGCGATGTTTTCGTAAATCGACATCGGAAACGGCGTGGGCTTCTGGAAAACCATGCCGACCTTGGCCCGGAGCATGTTCAGGTCGACGGTTGCATCGAGCAGGTTCTCGCCGTTGAACAGAATCTGGCCGGTTGCCCGCTGGCCGGGGTAGAGCGAGTACATCCGGTTCAGCGTGCGCAACAGTGTCGATTTGCCACAACCGGACGGACCGATGAACGCCGTGACGCGGCGCTCGGCGACGTCCAGGTTGACATTCTTCAGCGCGTGAAATTTTCCATAGTAGAAGTCCAGGTTGCGCATCGACATCTTCGGCGCCGTGATCGGCGCATGTTCTGTGCGGACTTCGGGGGTCGCGACTAGCGTTTCCATAGTTATCGTCTTAGCGTGTCCGGGGTTGGCGGAACACCGTCCGCGCCAGGATGTTGAGCAAGAGCACGGCCATCGTGATCAGCAATGCGCCCGCCCATGCCAACTGTTGCCAATCGCTATAAGGGCTCATCGCGAACTGAAAGATTACAACGGGCAGATTGGCCATCGGCGCGTCGAGATTGGACGTCCAAAACTGGTTGTTGAGTGCGGTAAACAGCAACGGCGCGGTCTCGCCGGAAATCCGCGCAACGGCCAAGAGAATGCCGGTAATGACGCCAGCGCGCACAGAGCGCAACGTCACCTTCAGGATCATCTTCCATTGCGGCGTGCCCAGCGCCGCGGCGGCCTCGCGCAGGCTGTCGGGAACGAGCTTCAACATGTTCTCCGTTGTGCGGATCACGACCGGTATGACGATCAGCGCAAGCGCAAACGCGCCCGCCCACGCCGAGAAATGGCCGACACGAAACACATAGGCCTCGTAGATGAATAACCCGATGACGATCGAAGGCGCAGACAGCAATATGTCATTGATGAAGCGCGTGACCGGCGCAAGCCAGCCGCGGCTACCGAATTCGGCGAGGTAGATTCCGGCAAGGATACCGATCGGCGTTCCGATCAACGTTCCCATTGTCGCCATCAGCACGCTGCCGGCGATCGCGTTTAACAGGCCGCCCTTGCTGCCGGGCGGCGGCGTCATCTGCGTGAACAGGTCCGTGCTGAACGCGTGAAACCCTGCCTGCAGCAACGTCAACAGAATCCACAGCAAGAACGTGAGGCCGAACGCCATCGTGATGAGCGACATCACCAGATTGAAACGATTGACGAAGAGCCGACGTGAATAGCGTGTGGTCATGGAGGAATGACGTTTCGCGATTAGGTGCGACGGCCCTCACCCTTGGCAAGCTGCAGCAACAAAAGTTTGGCGAGCGCCAGAACAATGAACGTGATGACGAACAAGATGAGCCCGAGCTCGATCAACGCCGACGTGTAGAAGTCGCCGACAGCTTCGGTGAACTCGTTTGCCAGCGCCGACGCAATGCTATTGCCGGGCGCGAGAATTGACGTCGTGAGCTGATGCGCGTTTCCGATCAGGAACGTGACGGCCATCGTTTCGCCGAGCGCACGGCCCAATCCGAGCATGATCCCGCCGATGACGCCAACTTTCGTATGCGGCAGCACGATGTTCCATACAACTTCCCACGTCGTACAGCCGAGACCGTAGGCCGATTCCTTGAGCACGGGTGGCACGACGTCGAATACATCGCGCATCACCGACGCGATGAAGGGAATCACCATGATCGCCAGCACGAACCCCGCAGTGAGAACGCCAATGCCTTGCGGCGGTCCCTTGAACAACGCGCCGATCACCGGCGCAGCCCCTACCGTGTGAATGAGCCACGGTTGAACGTAGTCGGCAAACAACGGGGCGAGGACGAATAGTCCCCACATGCCATAGATGATGCTCGGAATTGCCGCCAGCAATTCAATGGCCGTGCCCAGTGGGCGCTTGAGCCACGACGGCGAGAGCTCGGTCAGGAACAGCGCGATGCCGAAACTGATGGGAATGCCGATCAGCAACGCGATCGCCGACGTGGCAATCGTACCGACGATCGGAACGAGCGCGCCGAACTGCTCAGTGACAGGATTCCACTCGGCGCTCGTGAGAAATCCGAAACCGAACTTGCGCATCGCCGGCAGGCTGCCGTAGACCAGCGATCCGATAATCGCGAGCAGGACGGCCAGAACCAGAAATGCAAACGTGCGGGTGACCGAACGAAAGAGCAGGTCCTGAAGCTTGATGTTCTTTTGTTTCGGATCGGGCATCCTGGCCGTGCTTGCCTTACCCTGCCGCGGGACGGGAGCGATGATACCCGGAATGGCCTGCGCAGTGGCTTGCATTATCGGCGCGTTCACGTCACGTCTCCTAATCGCGCTCTCGTGAACGCCGCAATGAAAAGAAAACGCGGCGTCCGACGATAGTGCGAACACCGCGCCCGGCTGTTGCGACCGGGATTTCCCGACCGTCGTTCAATAGAGCGGCTTTCCCGACGTGTCTTTTATTTGCGACTTCCACGTTCCGCGAATTTGTGCCGTGACGTTTTCCGGCAGCGGAACGTAATCGAGCGAATCCGCGAGCTTGTCGCCGTCGGCCGAATACGCCCAGTCAAAGAACTTCAGCACTTCTTTGGCTGTTTCCGCTTTCGGTTGGCTCTTGTACATCAGGATGAACGTCGCACCTGAAATGGGCCACGCGTTCTTGCCGGGCTGATCGGTCAGCACCAGGTAATACCCGGGCGCCCTGCTCCAGTCGGCGCCTGCCGCGGCGGCCTTGAATGTTTCAGACGCTGGGCTCACAAAATTACCATCGCGGTTTTGCACTTGTGCGTACGTCATTTTGTTTTGCAGCGCGTACGCGTACTCAACGTAACCGATCGAGCCCTTGACGCGCTGCACGTACGATGCCACGCCCTCGTTCCCTTTGCCGCCGACACCTGTCGGCCACGCGACGGCGGTCCCCTCACCGACTTTCTGCTTCCATTCCGGGCTCACTTTGGAGAGATAGTTGACCCAGATGAACGTCGTTCCCGAACCGTCCGAGCGATGAACCACCGTGATCTCGGAATCCGGAAGCTTGACGCCCTGATTTATCTTCGCGATGGCGGGATCGTTCCATTTGGCGATCTTGCCGAGATAGATGTCGGCGAGGAGCGGACCGGTCAGCTTGAGCTCGCCGGGCTTCACGCCTACAAGATTGACGACCGGAACATCGCCGCCGATGACGGTCGGAAATTGCAGCAAACCGTCTTTTTCGAGCTCTTCAGGTTTGAGCGGCATGTCCGACGCACCGAAATCGACCGTCTTGTTCTGGATTTGCTTGATCCCGCCGCCTGAACCGATCGACTGGTAATTCATGCCGACACCCGACTTCGCCTTGTAGGCTTCGGCCCACTTCGCGTAAATC
>VBCG01000243.1 GCA_005881895.1 Betaproteobacteria bacterium | reverse complement strand
CAGGCAGCCATACGGTTATTTCTACTGCCACCGAGCCCGTGAGCGTGCCGCCGCGGCTCGCGCGATTGCGGCCCGATATTGCTGCGCTCGCGCATTTGCCGGTCCGAAGCGCAGAGCAAATCACACGCAAAGTGACCGTGGGTTGGCTCGCGCACCGCGCGGCAAGGCGGTGTGATGCGGACCTCGCTTTTCATTGGCGCGAGCTTTTTGAGACGTTTGAACGCACCGGGCTTCCGTCGTCAAGCGAGCTACAAACGGTTGCAGCTAACTACGGAATCGCGCGCACACTGGTTGCCGGTAAGGGACGTTGCGCTCGTCGAAGACCCTCTGCCCGCAGGCGTGCCGTCGCGGTACGCCGACTTGAAATTCACCGATGCCGGTCTTCGCGTGCGGGCGTTTGCCGCGCGGCTCGCGAAAGAGCCGACGCGAAACTAAACTATCCGAGCGATCGATATAGCGCGTCGACTTTCGCCTTGACTACATCGTCCATCACGATCGGCCGTCCCCAATCGCGCGTCGTCTCGCCTGGCCATTTGTTCGTCGCATCGATTCCCAGCTTGCTGCCGAGCCCCGCAACCGGTGACGCGAAATCGAGGTAGTCGATCGGCGTCCGCTCGATGATCGTAAGATCGCGCGCAGGATCGACACGCGTCGTCAGCGCCCAGACGACATCCTTCCAGTCGCGAATGTTCACGTCTTCGTCCATCACAACGACGATCTTCGTGTACATGAACTGGCGCAGGAAGCTCCAGATGCCGAACATCACGCGCTTCGCATGTCCCGCGTATTGCTTTTTGAGCGCGACGACCGCGATTCGATACGAGCAGCCTTCCGGCGGCAGATAGAAATCGACGATCTCGGGATACTGCTTTTGCAGCAGCGGTACGAATACTTCATTGAGCGCCATGCCGAGTATCGCGGGCTCGTCGGGCGGCTTGCCGGTATACGTCGAGTGGTAGATCGGTTCGCGACGCAGCGTCATGCGCTCGATCGTGAACACGGGAAAACGCTCAACCTCGTTGTAGTATCCGGTGTGATCGCCGAACGGACCTTCGGCGGCGGTTTCGTAGCCGGTTGCGTCGTCGGCATCGGGTTGGATGAACCCCTCGAGCACGATTTCCGCCGAAGCGGGCACCTGCAGATCATGCGTCAAGCAGTTGACGATCTCCGTGCGCGCACCACGGAGAAGTCCCGCGAATTGATATTCGGACAGCGAATCGGGCACGGGCGTTACGGCGCCGAGAATCGTCGCCGGATCCGCACCGAGCGCGACGGCCACCGGAAACGGCGCGCCGGGATTCGCCGCGGCGTGGTCGCGAAAATCCAGCGCGCCTCCGCGCATGCTCAACCAACGCATGATCACCTTGTTGCGCGCAATCACCTGTTGCCGATAGATGCCGAGATTTTGACGTTTCTTGTGCGGACCGCGCGTCACCGTGAGTCCCCACGTGATCAACGGCGCCACGTCGCCGGGCCAGCATGTTTGGATCGGTAATCGTGCGAGATCGACGTCCGGACCTTCCCAAACGACTTCCTGACACGGTGCACCGCTGCGAACCTTCGGCGCCATGTCCATCACCTTCATGAACACCGGCCGCGTGTACTGCCACGCGTCCTTCAAGCTTTTCGGCGGCTCGGGCTCTTTGAGAAACGCAAGGAGCTTGCCGACTTCGCGGAGGTTTTCGCGCCACGTGGAAGGGTCCGCGCCCATCGCTCTGGCGACGCGTTGCGGCGTCCCAAATAAATTGCCGAGCACCGGAATCGTCGCGCCAGAGGGTGCGCGAAAGTTGCCCTTCGGCTGCTCGAACAGGAGCGCGGGTCCGCCGTCTTTCAGCACGCGATCGCAAAGCTCCGTCATTTCGAGCTTGGTATCGACAACAGTGCGGACGCGCTTTAGCTCGCCTGCGGATTCGAGCTGCGCGAGAAAATCACGCAGATCGCGATAGCTCATCGATCAGCCATCGCCGGGCACATTTCCGATTCCGGGCAACTTGATCGCGGGATGGCGAAAATCGAGGCCGATGACGAGCCCGAGCACATTCAACTCCAAGCCTTCATCGCGACCCGCCGCCACGCCGAAAAGTCCGGACACCGACATCTGATAACCAGTCCCGCTCGGGGTCCGCGCCCAGAATTGACCGGCGGGCAGATAGTCCTTGCCGATTGCGGTCGTCGGCAGGGTCAAGTGCAATTCGGGAATCTCGCGGCCCAAGTGCGCGAGAAACGTATTGCTGTTCGGGCCGGGCCACATCGTATAGCTTGACGCGTAGGGATAGGAGGCGGCGGCACGCGGCAGCCTGTCGATGATCGCTTGCGCGTCGGCGCCGCGCACGTCGCGAAGTAGCC
>VBCG01000119.1 GCA_005881895.1 Betaproteobacteria bacterium | reverse complement strand
TTAGCGACCATGTCGGCGCAAAGCCGATCGTATTCCGCTTCGCTGCCGTCACACCACGCGATCGTGTCGGGCCGCGCGAGTGCGGCAAATTCGCGCACCCAACCGAGCAAGTGCGGTTGCCGCACATAATTCGGTGCGCCTACCGACGCCGCGAGCGTGACAAACGATTCAGGTTGATTCATTTCGGTTGGGATGGGATTTATTTCAAAACGGACACCTTCGTTTGCAGAATGTTTCAACAATCCGCTACGGATCGGTGGAACCATCAAATTTATCACGCGGATCGCGCTCAACCTAGCGCGCGTATGTTCACCGGCCCAGTGGCCTTACCGATTTGCTTTGCACACGGCTTCACTGCGGACTGTGCAGCGCAACAAACGCTGTCGTTTGTCGCGCCATTTACTTCCCGATGCAAAAGCGCGAAAAAATGACGCCGAGCAAGTCGTCAGCGGTGAATTCCCCGGTGATCGTTCCGAGCGCTTGCTGCGCCTCGCGTAATTCCTCGGCAAACAATTCGATCGGGGGCGGCGATGTCGCGAAATGCGCGGCCGCGGCGCGCAGACGGCTGACGGCGTCTTTCAGCGCGACCAGATGCCGCGCGCGCGCAAGAAACGTGTCTTCAGTCGCGGTCTGCGCGCCCACGATCGCCAAGACTTCTCGCTCGAGCAACTCGACGCCGGCGCCCGTAAGCGCCGAGAGCCAGATGTGGCGCCGCGGAGCGTTGCCGACCAAGCGCGTTTCCGCATGCGCCGCCACCGAAGCGAGATCGGATTTGTTATGAACAACTACGCGCGGTAGTGAGCCCGGCAATTTGCCAAGAAGCGCAGCGTCCGCGGAATCCAACGCATCGATTGCATCACGTGCATCGACGATCAGCAACGCGAGGTCGGCACGCTCGACCGCCGCCCATGCGCGCTCGATGCCGCGCTTCTCCACTTCATCGCGCGTTTCGCGCAAGCCGGCGGTATCGATCACCGTCAACGGGATGCCGGCGAGCTCGACTTGGCGCTCCACAGTATCGCGCGTCGTACCGGCAATCGGAGTAACGATCGCGGCCTCCTCGCGCACCAGACGATTGAGAAGACTCGACTTCCCGACGTTCGGCCGTCCAATCAGCACGACGGAAAGTCCCTCACGCAATAGCGTTCCCACCGCTGCGCGGGACAGCAATTGGTCGAGCTTCTCGCGAATGGCGTCAAGGCGTCCGGTGACGTCGTGTGCGCGAAGGAAGTCGAGATCCTCCTCCGGAAAGTCGAGCGTCGCTTCGGTATACATCCGCAAATCGGTCACAGCCGCAACGATCGCATGGACGTCGCGCGAGAACTCGCCGACCAGGCTCTTTGCTGCCGCGCGCGCGGCCGTCGTCGTCGCGGCGTCGATCAGATCGGCGACGCTTTCCGCTTGCGCGAGGTCGAGCTTGCCGTTCAGAAATGCGCGTTTGGTGAATTCGCCCGGTTCGGCGAGTCGCGCGCCTAGCTCCAGGCAGCGCGCCAGCACGAGGCGCAACGCCGGCGGACTGCCATGTCCATGAAATTCGACGACGGTCTCGCCGGTGTATGAATTGGGCGCGGGAAAAACCAGCGCGAGACCAACGTCGATCGGCGCGCCGTTCGCATCGCGAAACGTGACTGCGGTGGCGACCCGTGAATGGAGCGGCCTTCCCACGATGCCTTCAATCACGCGATCGAGATTGGCGCCCGACACGCGCACGATGCCGATGCCGCCACGTCCCGGCGGCGTGGCGATCGCCGCGATCGTGGAAGGCGCAAGCACAGGCAAACGGGTCGTCACGCTTGAGAGATTAGCGTGAAGCGCGATCGCGAAGGCTTCGTCAGCGCCGCCGCGCGGCTACAAGCGCAGCTTCCTTTTCCATGACGCGATTCATGTGCCACTGCTGGAAGATCTGGATGCAGTTGTTGACGAGCCAGTAGAGCACGAGACCGGACGGAAAGAACAAGAACATCACTGAAAACGCCACGGGCATGATCTGCATGACCTTTGCCTGCACCGGATCCGAGATCGGCGTCGGCGACAGTTTCACCTGCAGATAAGCGGTAATCGCATAGACGATCGGCAGAATGAAATACGGATCCGGCGCGGAAAGATCGTGAATCCAGCCGATCCACGGCGCATGGCGCAACTCGACCGCCGACAAAAGGACCCAATAGAGCGCGATGAAAACGGGAATCTGCACGACGATCGGCAAGCACCCGCCGAGCGGATTGATTTTTTCCTGGCGATAGAGCTCCATCATTTTCACCTGGAGCTGCTGCTTGTCGTTCGCGTACTGCTCCTGCAGCGCTTTCATTTTCGGCGCGACGACCTTCATTTTCGCCATCGATCGCGCGCTCGCATGGTTCAACGGATAGAAAGCACTCTTGATCAGGATCGTCATCGCGATGATTGCCCAGCCCCAGTTGCCCAGCAATCCGTGCAGCCACTTGAGCAACCAGAAAAGCGGCGCCGCGATGATCGTGAAAATGCCGTAGTCGACGACGAGATCGAGGCCCTTGGCGAGTTTGCTGAGCTGTTCCTGGTCTTGCGGCCCGACGTAGAGGCTCGCGCGTACCGCGCCTGTCGCGCCCGGCGCGATCGTGCCGTCCGCGTAGCGAACGCCGGCGGTGTAAAGCCCGCCCTCCAGCCGCGTCGTGTAAAACTGACGCTGGAATTTGGGCGACTCGGGCGGCAGCCACGCGGCGACGAAGTAGTGCTCGATCATCCCGATCCACCCGTTGTCCGTGTTCTTCGTGTACGCGGGCTTGCGCGACGGATCGGCGGCTTCCTTGTCTATTTCCCCAAACTCAACTTTTTTGAACTTGTCTTGCTCGTTGTAGATCACGGGGCCGACGAACGACGCCGGCGCCATCGAGCTTTGCGCGACCGCCTGCTTCGAATCGCGCATCAATTGAAAATAGGCCTCCGGTGTGATCGGCGCGTTCCCGTTGTTGGTCACGTCGAACGCGACGTCGATGACGTACGTTCCCCGATGAAACGTCAGCACTTGCGTGACCTTATCGCCCTGCGGGCCGGCAGCTTGCAACTTCAACTCGAGCGCGCTTTCGCCGGCGGCGAGCGAGCGCGGTCCGGGCAACGGCTGATACACAGTGCGGTGGTTGGGCATCCCCTCGCCGATCAAGCCCGCCTGCGCAACGAACGTCCGCTCGGCATTCTTCTGCAACGCGAGGTAGGGCTTGGTCGGGTCTTGCGCGTCGCGATGGTTGTCGAGCGCAACGAGCGTGATTACGCCGCCGGCGGAGTCGACCTCGGCCGTATACAAATCGGTCCTTACCGTGATGATTTGTCCTGCGGCCGCGGCGGCTTCGCCGGGCACTGGCGCTTGCGCGCCGGAAGGCGCGGTCGCTGACGGCGGCGGCAGTTCGGGCGACTTTGCCGCGCTTTTCACCGACTGCGGTGCGGGCGCCGGCGCGTTTTCCTTCTGCCACGCCTCCCAGAGGAACAGCGCGGAGAACGCGAAGATGAGAAAGAGGATCAGACGTTGCGTATCCATGCGGGCGTTATCGCCTTCGAGTTGCGGACGTGGAGCCCGCCGTTATCGGACCGCGCATATTCACGGCACCGGATCGAAGCCGCCAGGATGATACGGATGACACTTCGCGACGCGCCGCACTGAGAGCCACAGTCCCCGCAAAGCGCCATGGCGTTCGATCGCTTCCTTCGCATAGTCCGAGCAACTCGGATAGAAGCGGCAATTCGCGCCAAGCAGCGGCCGCACCGCGTATTGGTAACTGCGCAAAAGCAAGAGCAGCAGCGGCTTCACGGAATTCTTGCGGCCAACAGTTTTTCAACGAGCACCGGGCCCTCCGCCGCAGCCGCGTGGATTTCGCCCGTCGCCACCGCGCCCTTGACCCGGACGATTACGTCGTAAATCGCGATGGCGGGTCGCGCAGCACGCAGCGTTTCACGGAGCCGCCGGCGCAACCGATTGCGGTCGACGGCCCGCGGGATTGCCTTGCCGCCGATCACGTAGCCAACCCGTCCAGGCGAGCGCAGAGCGGGCGCGGCGACCAATTGAAGGAAGCGCCCATCGATTCGGCGGCCCGCTCGAAAAACCGCTTCGAATGCGCCGGTGCCGCGAAGGCGATAGTGGGCGCTGCCGCGGATGCGCGCAGGCGTGAGACTGGTCAGACGGAGAGCCGCGCGCGGCCCTTGGCGCGGCGCGCTGCGAGCACTTTGCGGCCGCCGACGGTTTGCATGCGGCTACGAAATCCGTGCTTCCGCGCGCGGCGAAGCTTCGAGGGTTGGAATGTGCGTTTCATGGCTGTAAATGATCTGCCTTCGAAAGACCAGGCCGCGTGTTCGGGCTTGGGGAGCGGGGACGCCGGACTTGTGCAGAGGGAAATCTGACGTCGCTGAAAAGCCTTACATTAGAGCGCGTTAATAACCGACGTGTCAACCGCCGGCCTTTGCGGAGTTCAGTTGCGAGCAATCACTTTTGCGCCGGGCGGCGAGTAGCCACAGGTTCCGATGAGGAACGGACCGGATGCGAATTTCCTTGTGGATAACCCGCATCGGCACGTCTACAATGCTTCGCAGCACGGACGCGAACGCCTTCCAGACCGCAGAAAAAGGCGAAAGCGCCGAGCCGTTCCCGCCCCGGGAATGGCTGCAACAAAAAGAGTCCCCTTTTGCGCATCGCCAGTACACCGCCGGCTTGGGCCGCCTGTCTCGCCGCCTTTCAGCAGGAACTCACGCCGCAGCAATTTGCCACGTGGATCCGACCGCTTGCCTGTGCGGATGACGCCGGAAAACTCAAGCTTACCGCTCCCAACCGTTTCGTCCTCCAATGGGTGAAGGATCGCTTCGGCTCGCGCATCGAAACGCTGGTGCGCCAGGCGACCGGAACGTTGGTCAGCATTGATTTTGCTCTCGCGGATGGCGGGCCCGCCCCATCGACGGCGCCGCCAGCAACGTTGCCAGCGCTGCCCGACAACCGGGGAGCGACTGTGGATACCTTAACAGCCGGTGTCGAGCCGACCAGCGCCCCGAGCCCGCGGATCGTTTCGACCCGGAAGACCGACGTGGGAGGACTCAATCCGACCTTCACGTTCGACACCTTCGTGGCGGGGCGGGCCAATCAGCTCGCTCGCGCCGCGGGGCTGCAGGTCGCCGACCACCCGACCTCGTACAACCCGCTATTCGTCTACGGCGGTGTCGGCCTGGGTAAGACGCACCTGATCCAGGCGATCGGACATCACATTCAGGGACAGAACCCTTCGGCGAAGATCCGCTACATCCATGCGGAAACCTACGTGTCTGACGTGGTCCGCGCGTATCAGCACAAGGCGTTCGAGGACTTCAAGCGGCATTATCGTTCGCTTGATTTGCTGCTCATCGACGACATCCAGTTCTTCGGCGGCAAGAATCGCACACAGGAAGAGTTTTTTTATCTGTTCAACACGCTGATCGAGGCGCACAAGCAGGTCGTCATCACCTGCGACAAGTATCCCAAGGCGATCGAGGGCTTCGAAGAGCGCCTGATCTCTCGCTTTGGCTGGGGCTTGACGGTTGCGCTCGAGCCCCCGGAGCTCGAGATGCGCGTTGCGATTCTGCTGGCCAAGGCGGCGTCAGCAGGAATGCGCGTGGACGAACAGGTCGCGTTCTTTGTCGCCAAGCACATCCGCTCGAACGTGCGCGAACTCGAGGGCGCGCTGAAGCGCATTCTCGCGTTCGCCAGTTTCCATGGCCGCGAGATCAATCTGGCGCTGGCGAAGGACGCGTTGCGTGATCTGCTTGCGGTCCAAAATCGGCAGATCTCGATCGAGAATATTCAGAAGACGGTCGCCGACTACTTCAAGATCCGCATGTCGGACATGCATTCGAAAAAGCGTTCGCGCGCGGTGGCCCGACCGCGCCAGGTTGCGATGGCGCTGGCCAAAGAGCTGACGCAACTCTCGTTACCCGAGATCGGCAGCAATTTCGGCGGCCGCGATCACACCACCGTGCTGCACGCGTGCCGCCAGATCGCGAAGCTTCGCGAGACGCATCCGGATTTGAATCACGACGTCAATTTTCTGCTGCAGGTCTTGCGCAGCTGACCGCCCGAAAAATAGCGGAGTACCCACGGTGCCGGCATCCGAGCGGGATGTGCTTTGGCCGCTGATATTCCTGGAAAAAAAGCGGTTTGCGCAGTATAATTTGTGCATTAGTCAGGTCTTCGTGCAACCCCCGAAAGCATCCCCAAACGATCCACGGCGCGTTCAACCGTTTTCCCGCCGGTTTGCCGTCTCGCAAGCTGATGATGCAAGAGGGATTGCACTCGCTGTCCCCGTTTTTGGCGTTCCTTATTAACTGTTCTTAGTTACATAACCAATGCAATTAAAACAAGTTGCACGCGACGCGCTGCTCAAACCGCTACAGGCTGTGGCGGGCATCGTCGAGCGCAGGCACACGTTGCCGATTCTGGCGAACGTGTTGCTCGAACAGAAGGACGGACGCTTGCATGTCACCGCAACGGACCTCGAGATGCAGATCACCGCAGTCGCGGAGCTTGCGGGCAAGGAAGGACAGGCGACAACCGTCGGCGCGCGCAAGCTGCAGGAGTTGCTTCGTGCGTTGCCCGACGATGCGACGATCAATGTCGATGCGTCCGGGAGTCGCATGACGGTGCGGGCCGGGCGCTCGCGCTTCAACTTGCAAACACTCGCCGCCGCCGATTACCCGCGAATCAGCCTTGGCCAGGAACAGTTACAAACGCTGTCGCTGCCGCAAAAGGATTTGCGCGCGCTCATCAAGCTCGCGGAATTCGCAATGGCGCAGCAGGACATCCGCTATTACCTGAACGGCATGCTGCTCGTCATCGACAAGGATTCGTTGCAAGCAGTCGCTACGGATGGGCATCGTCTTTCGTGGGCCGGCATTTCGGTGACGGGCGACTATGCGCGTCAGGAAGTGATCCTGCCGCGCAAGACCGTGCTCGAGCTTTCCAAGCTGCTTTCCGACGTGGACGATCCGGTCACTCTCGACATTCTTGCGAATCAGGTGCGTTTCCGGTTTGGCAACGTCGAGCTGGTGTCGAAGGTCGTCGACGGCAAATTTCCCGATTACAACCGTGTGATCCCCGCGGGCCATTCGCGGATGTTCGAGGTCGATCGCACCGAGCTCCTGTCGGCGTTGCAGCGTGCGGCGATCCTGTCCAACGAGAAATTCCGCGGCGTCCGTTTGGTGCTGACCGCCGACGAGCTGAAAATCATCTGCACGAACACCGAGCAAGAGGAGGCCGAGGAACAGCTCGAAGTGCCTTACAAGGGCGAGGGGCTTGATATCGGCTTCAACATCACTTATCTACTCGACGTATTGCAGAATCTCTCGAGCGAGCGGGTGCGCCTTGCCTTCGGCGATGCGAACTCCAGCGCGCTCATCACGATGCCCGGCCGCGACGACTACAAGTATGTCGTCATGCCGATGCGCATTTGATCGATGGCTGAAATGAGCAGAATGAAAAAGCACCCGCAGCGAAAGCAACGATGAGCCCAGCACAGCCACAATCACAACCACAGCGCAACGGCGACGATTACGATTCTTCGAGCATCAAGGTCCTGAAGGGCCTGGAAGCAGTCCGCAAGCGTCCGGGCATGTACATCGGGGACACCTCCGATGGCACCGGGCTCCACCACATGGTGTTCGAGGTGCTCGACAACGCGATCGACGAAGCGTTGGCGGGCTACTGCGACGACATCAAGGTCGTCATCCAAGCCGACAATTCGATATCGGTCGTCGACAACGGCCGCGGCATTCCGACCGACATCAAGGAAGACGACGAGCTGCGCCGCTCCGCAGCGGAAATCGTAATGACGGAGCTCCACGCCGGCGGCAAGTTCGACCAGAACAGCTACAAGGTATCCGGCGGTCTTCACGGTGTCGGCGTATCGGTAGTGAACGCGCTGTCGAGCTGGCTCAAGCTTCGTATCTGGCGTGGCGGCAAGGTGCATCAGATGGAATTCCGCGACGGCGTCGCGGTGATGCCGCTTGCCGTGACGGGCACGACGGATCGGCGCGGAACCGAGGTTCACTTCATGGCTTCGCCTGCCACATTCGGCCGCGTCGAATTTCACTCCGAGATTTTGGCGAAGCGCATCCGCGAGCTGTCGTTCCTGAACAATGGCGTCAAGATCGAGCTCGCCGATCAGCGTGATGGAACGAGCGAGAACTTCGCGTATACCGGCGGCATCAAGGCGTTCGTCGAATTCATGAACCGCAGCAAGGTGGTCCTGCATCCGAGGATCTTCCACGCGGTGGGCGAAAAGGACGGCGTCATCGTCGAGATCGCGATGCAGTGGAACGACTCGTATGCGGAGTCGGTGCAATGCTTCACCAACAACATTCCGCAACGCGACGGCGGCACGCATCTGACCGGGCTGCGGCAAGCGATGACGCGCACGCTCAACAATTACATCGAAAAAGAGGAGATCGCGAAGAAGGCCAAGGTCGAAACCGCCGGCGACGATATGCGCGAAGGCTTGACCTGCGTGTTGTCGTGCAAAGTTCCGGAGCCCAAGTTCTCGTCGCAGACGAAGGACAAGCTGGTCTCTTCCGAAGTGCAGCCGCTTGTTCAGGAGATCGTTTCCGCCAAGCTCGCCGAATTCCTTCTGGAACATCCGGTCGATGCCAGGATCATCTGCACGAAGATCGTCGAAGCCGCGCGGGCGCGCGAAGCGGCGCGCAAAGCGCGCGAGTTGACGCGACGCAAGGGTGTGCTTGATGGCATGGGTCTTCCGGGCAAGCTCGCCGACTGCCAGGAACGCGATCCGACGCAGTGCGAGTTGTATCTCGTCGAAGGTGATTCTGCGGGCGGTTCCGCCAAACAAGGCCGCGACCGAAAATTTCAGGCGATACTCCCGTTGCGTGGCAAGATTCTGAACGTCGAGCGCGCGCGAATGGAAAAAGTGCTCGGCTCGCAGGAAATCGTCACGCTCATCACCGCGCTCGGCGCGGGAATCGGCAAGGCGGTCGACGAGCACAACGATAAAGATGCGTTCGACATCGCGAAGCTTCGCTATCACCGCATCATCATCATGACCGACGCCGACGTCGACGGCTCGCACATCCGCACGTTGCTGCTGACATTCTTCTATCGGCAAATGCCGGAGCTGGTCGAGCGCGGGCACATCTACATCGCGCAGCCGCCGTTGTACAAGGCGAAGCAGGGCAAGGAAGAGGTGTACCTGAAGGACGACTACGAGCTGAAGCAGCACCTGCTTCGCGTTGCTTTGAAAGGCGCCGAGTTGACGCCCGGCGCCGGTCTTCCGCCGCTTGCCGCGGAATCGTTCGGCAACGTTGCGCGCGAATATCTGATGGCCGAGGCGGTGATTGAGCGCCTTGCGCGCGCCATCGAGCCAGCGGCGCTACGCGCGATGCTGAACGGCGTCAAAACCGATCTTGACAGCGAAGCGGCGGCAAACGAAAGCGCCGCTGCAATGACGGCCACGATCGGCGATCCGGAAGTCGCCGTCGAAGCGCGCTATGACGCAGCGACGGAGGTACGCCGGCTTGTCATCATCCGCACGCACCACGGCACGCCACACCTGACGGCGATCGACAGCGATTTTCTTGCCACCGGCGATGCCGCACAAATTCGCACGGCGGCCGATGTGCTGCAGGATCTGATTCATCCCGGTGCCGTCGTGCGCCGCGGCGACAAGCAGCAGGCTGTCAAGTCGTTCAAAGGCGCGCTCGACTGGCTTCTCGCCGAAGCTCGAGGCAACGTCGCGATCCAGCGCTACAAAGGCCTTGGCGAGATGAATCCCGAGCAGCTCTGGGAAACGACAATGGATCCCCAGGTGCGACGCTTGCTCAGGGTGCAGATCGAAGACGTGGTCGCCTCGGAAGACATCTTCTCCAAGCTGATGGGCGAAGAGGTCGAACCGCGCCGTGCGTTCATCGAATCGAATGCGCTCACAGTGCGCAACCTGGACGTGTAGCGCCGCGGCGGGGGGACGAACGCCTACTTCATCACAGCAAGCGGATGATCGCGCCTATCGAACGCGTCCTCGTTCGCGGGCTGCTCCATCTTCAACCGTTGCTGATTGGCAAATACGCGCTTGATATCCAGCGTCTCGCGAACGCCGATGTGCGCTGAATGCCGCGCGATGAAGCGTCGCGCCGCCGCACGGCCTTCACCGTAGAGTTGCAACAGCCATTGCTGCGAACGCTCCAACGCCGAACCGCTCATCAGGAGTGTCGATGATGGCGGCCCGATCCGATGCAGGCGAGTGTCGACGATTCCAACGTCGTTGTCGCTCCGTTCCGCGAGCGCACGCATCGCACTGATCGCTTGCATTTCCGCGATGAGGCTCGAGTTGAAGACGATTTCGCTGACCCGCCGCCGAATGCCCGTGGCGTCAGTCGGTGCGGCATCCACTTCATCCGGCACCAGTTGCACGACGATGAGGTCACGCGCGCCTTCGCCATGGATCATTGGCCAGAGCGCCGGATTGCCCGAATAACCGCCGTCCCAATACGGCTCGCCGTCGATTTCCACGGCTTGAAAAAGTTGCGGCAGACATGCCGATGCGACCAGCACATCGACGGTCATCGCATCGTTTCCGACCACGTGGGGCAAGCCGGTCTTCACGTTCGTCAGCGTCACATAAAGCCGCGGCGCTGCCTCGCTGCGCAACGCGTCGATATCGACATGACGCGCGATCAATTCCCGCAGCGGATTGATCCCGAGCGGATTCAGCTGATACGGTGAGGTACCGCTCGACAGCAGCCACGCGCCGATCGATTCGCGCCACGCACGTTCAACCGGCGCCCACACTTCGCCGGCAGGCGTTGCGTTAGTCGGATAGGCGACATCGAGCCAGAACGATCGCAGTGCATCGCGGGCCCGCTTTGCGGACCCGCTAGCCAAAGCACCCGCGACAATCGCCGCGTTGATCGCGCCTGCGCTGGTTCCGCTGAGCTGAGCGATCGCGAGGCTCCGGCTCGCGAGCAGTGCGTCGAGAACGCCCCACGTGTACGCACCCCATGACCCTGCGCCTTGCAGCGCGAGACCCACGGGTTTGCGGGTTCGAAGAGATGATCCGTTGTACTTCATAGGGATTCAATCATTATTTGTTGCATCGCACAAAGAGGATAGGGATATGACCGCGGTGTTTCCAATCAAATGTTGCGATGAGGGCGATCAACCGCGTTGATTGCAGGAAAGGACCATCGGCTCCATTGGCTATACTCATTCACGCACATTCAACATTCGGGTTTCAGATGAAACTTGACGCGCGCGCGCTCCCCTTGCTCGAAACATTCGGACTCCGCGCAGACAACCCCGGCGTTTGTCTCGGTCCCACTCGCTGGCGCGGCGCCGGTCCGACGATTGCGTCGATCAATCCGGCGAATGAGCAGTTGCTCGCGCGTGTAGCCAGTGCGAGCGCCGCAGACGTCGATGGTGCGCTTGCCGCGGCATCAGAGGCGGCGCATGCATGGCGCAGGGTGCCTGCACCTCAACGCGGCGAGGCGATCCGCTGCTTCGGCCAGCTATTGCGCGAAAACAAGGATGCGCTCGGAACGCTGGTATCGCTCGAGAACGGCAAGATCAAGGCCGAGGGTGATGGCGAAGTGCAGGAAATGATTGACATCGCCGATTTTGCCGTCGGTCAATCGCGAATGTTGTACGGCAAGACGATGCCGTCCGAGCGGTCGCGGCATCGGATGATGGAGCAATGGCATCCGCTCGGCGTCGTCGGCGTGATCACCGCGTTTAATTTTCCGGTCGCGGTGTGGGCGTGGAATGCAATGCTCGCAGCGGTCTGCGGCAACGCAATCGTCTGGAAGCCATCGCCCAAGACGCCGTTGGCCGCGCTGGCGGTGCAAGCGCTTGCGAACCGCATCGCCGAAACGCTCGATCTCCCGCCTATATTTGCCCTCTGCGTTTGCGAAAATTCGCTCGCCTCTTCGCTGGTCGAGGACGCCCGCGTGTCGCTTATCTCGTTCACGGGATCGTCGGCGGTTGGGCGCGCTGTCGCGCAAACCGTGGCCGGACGCTTCGGCAAGGCGCTGCTCGAGTGCGCCGGCAACAACGCCATCATCGTCGCCACCGATGCAGATCTCGATCTCGTCATTCCCGCGGTGCTCTTCGGCGCGGTCGGAACGGCCGGGCAGCGTTGCACAACGACGCGGCGCTTGATCGTCCATCGTTCATTGATCGACACGATCGTTGCGCGGCTCGTGGCGGCGTATGCGCAGGTCCGCATCGGCGATCCCCTTGATCAACAAACGCTGATGGGGCCGTTGATCGATGGTGATGCGGTCGCGAATTATCGACGAGCAATCGAAGAGGCGCGCGCGGAGGGAGGCCGCATCGAATGCGGCGGACGCGTGTTGTCGCAGCCCGGTTATTTTGTCGAGCCGGCGATAGTCACCGGCTTGCCGACGGCATCAAAGCTCGTGCAGCGCGAAACATTCGCGCCGATTCTCTATATCAGCGCATTTGATTCGCTCGATGAGGCGATCGCCCAAAACAACGCGGTGAGGCAGGGATTGTCCTCGGCGATCTTCACGCGCGACGTTCGCGCGGCCGAAGCATTTCTCGCGTCCACCGGCAGCGATTGCGGCATCGCGAACGTGAACCTCGGTACATCGGGCGCCGAAATCGGCGGCGCGTTCGGCGGCGAAAAGGAAACGGGCGGAGGCCGCGAGTCCGGCTCCGATGCTTGGCAAAACTACATGCGCCGCCAAACGAACACGATCAATTGGGGCAGCGAGCTGCCGCTCGCACAGGGCATCCGCTTTGGGGAACCGTGACGAAGCGCTACTTGCGGAAGAGCGACACCAGAAACGACAGCACCAACGAGATAATCACGCAGGTGACGATCGGAAAGTGAAACGAGAATCCGTCCCGCTCGATGTGAATATCGCCCGGTAACCGGCCCAGCCCAAGCTTGGCGAGCCACGGCCACGCGAGCCCCACCACGACCAGCGCTGCGCCGAGAATCACGAGAAAACGTTGCATCGCCTACTTTGCGCTTCGTCGCTTCGCCGCGCGTGGCGCCGCGGCTGTACGCGAGCGTTTCGTTTGCGGTGGCTTCGCGGTCTTCGATCGCGACGTGGAGCGAGGCTTCGGCTTTGAACGCGCCGCGCCCGCGCTAACGCGAGCCGCAGGTTGCGTTATCTGCTCGCCGTTCTGCCGGGCATAGGGTTTTGCCCGCCGTTGCTTCGTAGCCGTGCGCGGCGCAGGCTTCGCCGGCCTGCCTGCCTTGGCATCGACGAGCGCGACCGCTTCGGCGAGCGTCACCGAATCCATCTTGTCCTTGTCGGGCAGCGTCGCATTGATGTCACGATGTTTGACGTATGGGCCGTAGCGCCCGGCGTGCAACTCAACCGGATGCTTGTCGCGCGGATGCACGCCGAGGACGCGAACGGGCGTCAGTCCGCCGCGTTGGGGCCGGCCCTTTTTCGACGGATCCTTAGGTTCGAATTCGAAGCCGACGCTGCCATCCTTCTGGCGCACGAGAAACGCCGCAAACGGACGACGCGTCCGCGAAGAAACGAACTGCAGCAAATCGGTCTTGCCTGTCTTCAAGAGTTTTTGCATCTGCGCGGGTTCGATCGGGCGCTGGAGGATCGTGCGACCGGACCGGAAATCGCATTTTCGATCGGCGCCGACGGCGTTCTCGCAGACGTAAACGTTGCCGGCCTCGAACACGCGATGACCGCACTTGGGGCAGGGACCCAACGAAGTCTGCTGTGAAAAATCGGGCGTCTCGCCATCGTCACCCAGCATCGCGCGCTCGCCGAAATCGAATTCAACCTCGTTCGCATCGTTGAGCTTGAGCTCCGCCGTAAACGGTCGTCCGAGCCGGCTGCGAAAGCCCTCGAGCGGTCCGATCCGGCGCTCGCGAAGGAGCGTCTCGGCCTCGGCTGGCGAGAGCTGGCGGCCGCCCATGATTTTCCAGAACGCGAGATCGCAATCGGGATTCGTGCACTGGAACTTGCGGTATTTTTCGTGAACCTCGCCGCCGCACGTCGGGCACGGCGTCGATAGCGTCGCGAAGTCACCCGGTATCGTATCGCTCTCGTAATTCTTCGCCTGCGCAACGATGTGCCGCGTCATCTTGATGATCTCGCGCATGAAGTCGCGGCGCGGCAGCTTCGCGTGCTCCATCTGCGCGAGCTTGAACTCCCACTCGGCCGTGAGCTCCGGCGAGAACAACTCCGGGATCCCGAGCCCGTGCAACAGCGTCATCAGCGAAAATGCTTTCGGCGTCGGGATCAGCTCCTTGCCTTCGCGATGGATGTAGCGCTCCTGGATCAGGCCCTCGATGATCTGCGCGCGCGTCGCCGGCGTGCCGAGCCCCTTCTCGCGCATTGCCTCGCGCAACTCCTCGTCCTCGATCAGCTTCCCCGCACCTTCCATCGCAGAAAGAAGCGTCGCTTCGGTAAAGCGCGGCGGCGGGCGAGTGGTCAACGCAACGACATCGACCTTTTCGGTCGGGACCTTCTCATTCGGCTTGATGGGCGCGAGCGTCGGCTCGTCGCCTTGCGCTTCGCGGCCGTACACGGCGAGCCATCCGGGACTGACCAGCACCTTGCCTTCCGATTTGAAAGGCTCCGCTTCGACACGCGTGAAGCGGGTCGTCAGAAGATATTCCGCTGCCGGATAGAACACGGCGAGAAAGCGCTTGACGATAAGATCGTAGAGCTTCGCCTCGATCTCGCTTAGATGCTTCGGACGCACGAGCGTCGGGATGATCGCGAAGTGATCGGAGACCTTGGCGTTGTCGAAGATACGGCGATTCGGCTTCACCCATTTCCGCTTCAGGATCTCGCGCGCAAATCCGCCATAGGCGTTGCTGTCAGTGAGCGCTTCCATCGTCGCATTGACCGTCTGCAGATAATCTTCGGGCAATGCGCGCGAGTCGGTGCGCGGATACGTGAGCGCCTTGTGCTTTTCGTAGAGCGCTTGCGCAAGTGATAGAGTCGTACGCGCCGAAAACCCGAAGCGTCCGTTCGCTTCGCGCTGGAGGCTCGTCAGATCGTAGAGCAGCGGCGCGATCTGCGTCGATGGTTTCGACTCTTCGGTGACAATCCCTGGCTTGCCAGCGCATTTGTCGGCGAGGGCCAGCGCGGCCGATTCGTTCCACAACCGCTCGGCGCGCAGATCCGGATCGTCGTCTTTTTTCTTGAACGCCTCGTCGAACCAGCGGCCTGTATATTCTCCGCCCGCGGCGCGAAACGTGGCGACGACTTCCCAATAGTCGCGCGGTTCGAAGCGGCGGATCTTCTCTTCGCGCTCGACCAGGATGGCCAGCGTTGGCGTCTGCACGCGTCCGACCGTCGTCAGTTGAAAGCCGCCCGCCTTGGAGTTGAACGCGGTCATCGCGCGCGTGCCGTTGATGCCGACGAGCCAATCGGATTCGGAGCGGCAAACGGCGGCGTCGGCGAGTGGCAGCATCGCTTCATCGGTGCGCAATGCGCCAAATGCGTCGCGAATGGCGGCAGGCGTCATCGATTGCAGCCAAAGGCGTTTGATGGGTTTTGATGCCTTCGCGTACTGAACGACGTTACGAAAGATAAGCTCGCCCTCGCGTCCGGCGTCGCAGGCGTTGATCAGCAGTCCGACGTCCTTGCGTTTGATGAGGCGCAACAATACTTTCAACCGATTCTCGTTCTTCTCGATCGGCCTTAGCTCGAACTTCGAGGGAATAGCGGGGAGATGCGCGAATGTCCACTTGCCGCGCTTGACTTCCTCGGCTTCCGGCATGCCGAGCTCGAGCAGATGCCCGACGGCGGACGAAAGAACGTGTTTGTCGCTCTCGTAGTAGTCGTCGTGGCGCGCGAAGCCGCCGAGCGCACGCGCGATATCCGCGGCAACGGAGGGCTTTTCAGCGATGATGAGGCTCTTCGACACGACAATTTTTCCAAGAAAAGGACGCCGATACTACCGAAGGTCAGAGACCTGCGGCAAGAAATCGTTCGGATGAACAGTGCCAACGCGTGCGCCCGCGCTCGCGCGTCATGCGCGTGTGCGTGAGATGGGGGCGCGCTCGACCCGTTGCCAGCGTCCGCCGGGAAGTGGTGCAATCCACCCATCCAGCTCGAGTGCCGTCAGGGCGGCCTGGACTTCGTCGGCCGCCATCTGCGTGCGGGCCATCAACGTGTCGATGTCGACGGGGTCATGTGCGATCGCTTCGAGGAGCGCCGCATGTTTGGGTTCGCGTACAACATCGTTCGTCGCGGTATCCGCCGCGGCGACGGTGGCGGCGCCCACGCCGACAATTTCCGCGAGGATATCCTGTGCGGTCTCGACGAGCTTGGCGCCCTCGCGAATCAGCTTGTGCGGTCCCTTCGAGAACGGTGAATGGATCGACCCGGGAATCGCAAATACGTCACGCCCCTGCTCGCCTGCAAGCCGCGCGGTGATGAGCGAACCGGACGACAGCGTCGCCTCGACAACCAATACGCCGCGGACCATTCCGCTCAGCAGACGATTGCGGCGCGGGAAATTTTCCTTGAGGGGCGGGGTCCCCGGTGGATACTCGGAAAGAAGCGCGCCCTGCACGGCGATCGCGCGCGCGAGCTCGCGATGGCGCGCCGGATAGACGCGGTCGAGCCCGGTTCCAACGACGGCAATCGTCGAACCGTCGTGCGCGAGGGCGCCCTCGTGCGCGGCCGCATCGATACCAACCGCGAGACCCGAGACGATTGTGATGCCCGCATCGGCGAGCGCCGCCGCGAATGCACGTGAATTTTCGATGCCTTGTGGCGTCGCGTTGCGGCTGCCGACGATCGCGACCGATGGACGGTTCAAGAGATCGCGGCGGCCCACGTGAAAAAGAACCGGCGGTGCAGCCGCGATGTCGAGAAGCGCGCGAGGATAGTCCGCGTCATCCCAGGCGATCAAATCGTGATCGGCCGCCTCGAGCCAAGTGCGCGTTGCGGCGAAACGTTCGGAAGGGACCGGACTCAGGAGCCGGTCGACCGTCGCCTTGGGAACAATCGATTGAAGCTGCGCACGCGAAGCCTTCACCACCGCAACGGGATCACCCAACGCTCGCAGGAGCTCGAACAGCGCGCGATGGGGAAGCGCCTTGAGGGCCAGCGTCGCCCATGCATCGACGCGCGCGTCGACTGACATGCCAGGTGTTCGCTAGAGCGGCCGCCGCCGGGCGTCCCGCGTCCTACAGCACGGGCGTCCGGCAAAAGGGCGATGGTTTTGTTACGGCGTGCGGAAGTAATCGCCGACGCGAATCGCCTCGCTCGAATTGAGGACGATGCCGTAGGCAACGTTTTCAAATACGCGAAACACTAGTAGCAGCCCCGTGCGCTCGTCGGGCACCTGCAGATATTTAGGCGGCTTGTAGAACGTTGTCTGATCGAAAGACGGCAGCATGATCGCCGGCTCGTTGCTCGGGCGTCGATCGAGAATCGGCTTTACGACTCGATACGTAGCGAGCACATTGCCGACCTCGAGACCCGAAGAGGTGCCCTTGTCGAGCGTGACGATGTAACCCCGGCCGGTCTCGTCGTCGTCGTGAGCGAGCTTCAGGATGCGTCCCGCGATGTCCTTGTCGGGCGCATGCGGCACATAGTTTTGCAGCGCCTCGCGCGGTGCGGGGATCAAGCGGTCGCCGATGATGATCTCTTCCTTCGCGGAGTCGATGCGCACGGTCGAAACGTCGGCGAAGCGTTCGACGCGACCCGTGCCGAGAAACTTTTGTTCATAGCCGAGCACCGCGCCGCTCTCGTCGAGCAGCCGTTCGCCGGGGCGGTAGACGAACCAGAAATCGCCAGCCTTAGGATCGATCCCCGCCACGTAGACGCGATCGCCCACCCCGCGTACGACGCGATCGTCGCGACCAGCGACAATCTCCGCCGCATTGACAAGTCCTTCCGGGCCGGTAATGAGCGGACGCGTCAAGAACGGTTCGATGTCGCCCGGGGGGATTACCGGAATGGCCTGTGCCTCGAGCGGGATCACGCGAACCGAAGGCGCGAGGCGCACCGTCTCGCGTCCGGCCAGCGATAGGCGTGGCTGTCCGGCTACGTAATCAAGAACGATCGTGTCGCCCGGATAGATCAAGTGCGGATTCTTGATTTGCTCGCGGTTCATTCGCCAGACGTCCGGCCAACGCCAAGGGTCCTTCAGAAATTTGCCGGCGATGCCCCACAGAGTGTCTCCTTTTTGCACCGTATAACGCGACGGCGCATTGTCGGCGACCGTAGCGCCTTGGGCGGCATAGGCACTGCCGACGAACAGTACGGATAGCGCGACGGCGGAGATCCGGCGCAAGGCTGTGGTAAACTGTTGAACCATATAGCCTCTCTGGCGTGGGCGGGGTCTTGCGAACGTCCTAAACCGCCGCAAAATAAGGACTTAAAGAGGATTCTGCATCCAATACCTGCATTTGGCAAGCTAGACGCGACCGATGGCGCACCTCAACATACTCGAATACCCCGATCCGCGGCTCAAGAAGGTCGCGGCGCCCGTTGCGGCCGTCACGGCGGATATCCAGAAGCTCGTCCGCGACATGGCTGAGACGATGTACGCGGCGCCGGGCGTCGGGTTGGCGGCGACGCAGGTCAACGTCCACAAGCGCGTCATCATCATCGATATCTCCGAAACGCGAGACGATCTCAAGGTGTTCATCAACCCTGAGATCGTTGCCCGCGAAGGCGAATTGGAAACCGAGGAGGGCTGTCTCTCGGTTCCGGGGTACTACGACAAAGTGACCCGCGCCGCCAAGGTAACCGTTCGCGCGCAAAACGAGCGCGGCGAG
>VBCG01000118.1 GCA_005881895.1 Betaproteobacteria bacterium | reverse complement strand
CACGACGACGATGGCGCTGTTCCAGAAATAGGTGCCGTAGTTCGATTTGGTCCACGCGTCAGCGAACTTCGCCCAATGGATCGGCGACGGCACGCCGTACGGGTCCTTGAATATCTCCGCGGTCGTGCGCAGCGACATCGTCGCGACCCACAGGAGCGGTCCGCCTGTCACCACCGTATAGAGCAGCACGAACAACACGAGCGGGGCGCGGCGTACCTGGTCGAATGCTTGCCGCAGCGGTGTCGCCATGGCTAGTGTCCTGTTCCGTAAGTTCCGAAGATAAAGGAGCGGATTTCGCCGCGAACTATCGAGTGGATTTACGGAACAGGACACTAGAACTCGAGCCTGTCGCGCTGCCGCAGCGCGCGAGTCACGATCGCGACGAACGCGAGAATGATGACGAACCACAGCACGGCAATCGCCGATGGATAGCCCAGATCGAATGTGTTCCACTCGAACGCGCGCTTGTAAACATAGGTCGACACGGTTTCCGTCGACCACAAGGGTCCGCCACCGGTCATGACCCAGATGAGGTCGAACACCATCATCTTGCCGATAAAGGAAAGCACTATCAGATTGCCGATGGTGGTGCGCAGCATCGGCGCGATGATGTAGATCAGCTTGGCGAGCCAGCCGCAATTGTCGAGTTCCGCCGCGCCCAGCACTTCGGCCGGCAGTGCATGGAGCGCGGCGAGAAAGACGATCATGTTGAAGCCGAGCCACTTCCATTCGTGCGCAAACAGGACCGACCACAACGCGGTCGACGGTTGACCGAGCCATGACTGCTCAAGCGCGCCGAGCCCCAGCCATCGCAGCGATGCGTTCGCAAGTCCCCAGTCGTAGTCGAAGATCCACACCCATAGAATCCCGACGACCACATAGGACATCAGCACCGGCGTGAACCAGATGACGCGCAGAAGGGGTGCGAGCGGCGCGCGTGCAAACAGGCATAACGCAAGTAGCAAGCCGCCGGCTACGTCGACGATCGTGGCGACGAGCGTGAACAGCGCGGTGTTCGTGACTGCCTTCCAGAACACCGGATCCGCGAGCAGCAATGCGGTGAAATTGCCGAAGCCGACGAATTCGACGACACCTTGCGGCTTGATCGCATGGAAGGCGTTGTAGAACGTGCGCAGCACCGGATAGATCGTGAAGCCGGCATAGATGATGAGCGCGGGCGCGAGGAACGCCAGCAGCACGCCGAGGCCACCGCGCCGCGCGTCGATTTCAACCTTCGCGGCATCACGCCCGGCGGAGCCGAACATGCCGGCCTAGCCTTTGTAGCAGGCCTTGTTCATCATGCCGACGGCCTGATCGACCGACAACAGTCCGCCCGGAAAACCCGAGTTCAGCACCTGCGCGAACGTGTCCTTGCATTCCCCCGTCACCATGTCGCGTGGCTGGCCGATGAAGTACTTCTCGCCTTTCTGGCGTTCCATCAGTTCGGTGAAATATGTCGCGTGCGGGCCGGAAAAACTCTTCACGTCCGCCTTGATGCCGGTCTGCAGATAGACGGTCTCGATCCACATCTTGCCCATCTGCGGCGTGGACATCGCATTCAAGAACTCCGCACCGAGTTGTTTCTGCTTGCTCGCGGCATTGATCGCGAAACTCGCGCCGATCGTCGACGTTTTGCATTCGTTGCACGCGCCGCGGTCCATCGACGGAAACTGCATGATGCCGAGCGGGAAATCCGGGGGCTGGCCGCCCTTGTCCTCGGGGACGAATGCGCGGCCGGTGTAGAAGCTGCCCATCGGCAGCAGCAGCGCACCGGGCTTGGTGTAGAAGTAGTAGTGCGACTCGCCAAGCTTCAGCGTCATGAAATTCTTCGGATATGCACCGGCGTCGACGACCTCCTTGACCCATTGCAGCACCTCGACAACGCGCGGGTCGGCGAACGAAAGCTTGCCCGTGAAGAGTTTCTGATAGTCATCCGGGCCGAGCTTGCGCAGGAGTGCTTCGACGGTGAGGTACGCTCCCGGATACGGCCGGTCGCCGACGCCTTGGGAAATCGGCGTCATTCCCGCCGCACGAGCCTTCTTGACCAGATCGAGAAACTGCGCCTGGGTGAATTGCGCATTGGCCGGTAACGCGACGCCGAGCTTTTTCAGCAAGTCCCTGTTGTAGTAGAGCTCGACGGTGTAGGCCTCCTGCGGAATTCCGTAGGTCTTGCCGTTGTGCGTCCAGACCTTGCGTGCCCACGGCTCGATGTTGTTCCAGTTGACGAGATCGTCGAGCGGAATGATGTAGCCGGCGCTGATGTATTCGACCTGATCGGGCTCCAGATAGAAAACATCCGGGCCTTTGCCCGCCGGCAGGGCGGTCTTCAATGCGGCGAACAGCGGATTCTTTTCGTACCACGTGATCTTGACCTTGACGCCGGAATGCGCCCTCTCGAGGCTTCGCGCTGCTAGCTCACGGAACGCGACCTTTGCCGGCTCGTCCGCCTCGTGGCTCCAGACCTCCAGCGTCACATCCTGAGCGTGCACGGCGGGCAACGTACCTAGCAGGGCGGGGCATACGATTAGACTCGCGGCCGCGAGGGATCGCATCGTGGAAAATGCGTGCATTGAAGGCCTCCTCGGTTATCTGCGTGAACGTCCAACCATGACGGATCACGCGGCAGCTTTTTTCGGTATAGGACCGGAAGTTGTCAAACACGCCAAGCCGGTCAGCGGCCATATTATTACAAACGAGCACTGCGCATTATTTTTCTGCCCGGACGAAACGAATGCCAAGAATTTATCGGCGCCGCTGCTGCGGTTGAACGGCGCGGCTTCCAGACATCACCTTTCATAACTCTCCCGCGTCGCGGTGTATCGTTCGTCGTTTAGCCAATCTTGCGCGCGCGGCATTCGCGTAACCGGTCGCGCAATCGCTACGGAGCGGGCCCATGATCCTCGAAATCGCGCAGATCGACGTCAAGCAGGGGATGGAGGAGCAATTCGAGGCGAAGGTCACGGAGGCGGTACCACTATTCCAGCGGGCGAAGGGCTGTCGCGGCATGGCGCTGCACCGATCGTCCGAGGTACCTAACCGCTATCGGCTCTTTGTCGATTGGGAGAGGTTGGAAAACCATACGGTTGACTTTCGCCAGTCCGACGACTTCAAGGAGTGGCGACGCCTCGTCGGGTCTTGTTTCGAAAGCCCGCCTTACGTTGAACATACCTCACAGACCGGCGTGGGATTCGGGCGGGAATCGTCTCAACCACGCTAAAACGCTGATTCCAGGATCGCGCTTACGATTGAGCGCAGTCGCAAGCATGAGTGGATGGATCGTTCTTGACGCATCAATCTTATGGCGCGGCAGCGCGTTGAGGATGCGCGCTTAATCGCGAGGTAGAAATTAGCTTCTGCGGCGTCTAGACTGATCGCCGGTCTCGGTGCGAACGCGCCCCTAGCCGGCGGACCACCCCAGACAAGACCATCGGAGGGAATCATGACACTTTCGTATCGGCGCCTCGCGCTTACGCTCCTCGTTTCTGTCTCGCTGAGCGCCATGGGCGCGGCGCACGCCGCCGGTCGGTACGTGCTGATCAGCCACGCACCCGATTCGGACTCCTGGTGGAACACGATCAAGAACTCGATCAAACAAGCGGGCGAAGACTACGGCGTTACCGTCGACTACCGCAATCCACCGTCGGGCGATCTGGCCGATATGGCGCGCTTGATCGAGCAAGCCGCGGCCGCAGGCTACGACGGCGTGATCGTGACCATCGCCGACTACAGCGTGCTCCAGGGCGCGATCGGCAAGGTCACCGCGAAAAAGATTCCACTCGTCACGATCAACTCGGGCACGACCGAGCAGAGCGAGAAGCTCGGTGCGATCATGCATGTGGGTCAACCCGAGCATGCCGCCGGCAAAGGCGCGGGCGAACGCGCGAAAGCCGCGGGCGTCAAGAGCTTCCTTTGCGTCAATCATTATGCGACCAATCCCGCGAGCTTCGAGCGCTGCCGAGGCTTCGGCGAAGCCATCGGCGCCGATTACAAGAAGTCCACGCTCGACTCGGGCGATGATCCGACGGCGATTGAATCGAAGGTCGCCGCCTATCTGCGCCAGAATCCGAATACCAACGGCGTGCTCACGCTCGGACCCACTTCGGCGAGCCCGACGATCAAAGCGCTTCAAAAATCGGGGCAGGCCGGCAAGCTGTGGATGGCGACGTTCGATCTCTCAGACGACATCAGCAAAGGGATCAAGGACGGTACCGTCGCATTCGCGATCGACCAGCAGCCTTATCTGCAGGGCTACATTCCGGTCGCGGTGCTTGCAACGATGAAAGAGATGAAGACGACTGATCTCAAGAAAGTTGCCGACGCCGTGAAGGCCAATCCGAAGACCAAGAAGCGCTTCGACGAATACGGACTGGTCCCGAATTACGGTCCGCGCCACATCTCGTCCGGTCCGGGCTTCGTCACGAAGGAAAACATCGGCAAAGTCGAGAAGTACGCCGGGCAGTATCGTTGACAGTCGTCTCAGGAGGCTGCAATGAGTGCCGCAGGGCCACCCCGAGGCACGAATCTCGCCCCCCGAGAGACGGCGCCGCGGCGTAAGCCGCACGCGTGGGGGGAACCTACCAACGACCCGCACATTTCGAATCCCGCGGCGAGTGCGGAATCGCCGGTCGTGCCGCCGACCGACGAGCGCGTGCGCGATATCGGCGCGCTGCGTCGCTTCCTGTCGCGTCCAGAGTTCGGATCGATCTCGGGTGCCGTTCTCGTATTCATCGTCTTCCTGCTGGCCGCGGGCGATTCAGGCATGTTCAGTGCCGAAGGGATCGTCAACTGGGCCACGGTTGCGGCGTTTCTTGGCATCATCTCCGTTGGCGCTGCGCTGTTGATGATCGGCGGCGAATTCGATCTGTCGATCGGCTCGATGATCGGATTTGCCGGCATGATGCTCGCGATCCCTGCGTTGTATTGGGGCTGGCCGGTGTGGGTCGCATGCCTGTTCACGTTCGCGCTTTGCGCAGCGCTCGGCGCGGTCAACGGCTATCTGGTCATTCGCACCGGCTTGCCGAGCTTCATCGTGACGCTCGCGTTCTACTTCATCCTGCGCGGTTTGAGTCTCGCGCTCTCGACGATGCTGACCGGCAAGACGATCTTGAGCAATTATGAAGGCGTGTCGTTGCGCGACCTCGTCAACGGCGATTACCTATCCTCAACGTTGTTCTCGGGCCACGTGCTGACCGGTGTCTTCAACGCGATGGCGGGCTGGGGTTGGATCGCCGCGCGCGATGGCGGCGAGGCGCTCGCAGTCGGCATTCCGAAGGTGATCGTGTGGTGGTTGCTGTTGACTGTGATTGGCGGCTTCGTGCTCGCGCGCACGCGGCAGGGCAATTGGATCCTTGCGGTCGGCGGCGACGCTACCGCGGCGAAGAACACCGGCGTGCCGGTCGCGCGCGTGAAGATCAGTCTATTCATCGTGACGGCGCTGTGCGCTGCACTGTTTGCCGTTCTGCAAGTCGCGGATGCCGGTTCAGCCGCCGCCGACCGCGGTCTGCAGAAGGAATTCGAGGCGATAATTGCGGCGGTGATCGGCGGCTGCCTCCTGAGCGGTGGCTACGGCTCGGTGGTCGGCGCTTCGATCGGTGCGCTGATCTTCGGCATGGTGCAGATCGGCATCGGCTATACCAGCATCGACAACAACTGGTACCGTGTCTTCCTGGGTGCGATGCTGCTCGCGGCGGTGTTATTCAACACGTACATTCGCAAGCGTGTCGCGCTCGGCCGTCGATGAAGGAGCAGGGCCGATGGACATCGACTACATCCTCCAACTCGAAGACATCAGCAAGTACTTCGGCTCGGTGATTGCGCTGAACGGCGTGACGCTACGCTTGAAGCGCGGCGAAGTGCATTGCCTGCTCGGTGACAACGGCGCCGGCAAGAGCACGCTGATCAAGACACTGGCCGGCGTTCATTTGCCCGACAAGGGCGAGTACCTGGTCGACGGACGGCCGGTGCGTTTCCAGTCGCCACGCGAAGCGCTCGATCTCGGCATCGCCACCGTTTACCAGGACCTCGCGCTCGTGCCCTTGATGAGCGTCGCGCGCAACTTTTTCATGGGCCGCGAACCGCGACGCAAACTGCTGGGCTCGTTCCACGTGATGGATCACGAGCTGGCCGCTGGCACGGCGATCGAGAAGCTCGCCGAAATGGGCATCAAGGTTCGTGACGCAAGCCAGGTCGTCGGCACGATGAGCGGTGGTGAAAGGCAATGCCTCGCGATAGCGCGCGCGATCCACTTTGGCGCACGCGTGCTGATTCTCGACGAGCCGACTGCGGCGCTGGGCGTCAAGCAAAGCGTCAATGTTCTCAAGTTGATCAATCGGGCGCGCGCGAAGGGCATCTCGGTGATCTTCATTACTCACAACGTCAACTACGCGTATCCCGTCGGCGACACGTTCACGCTGCTGAATCGCGGTAAATCGCTCGGCACGTTTGCAAAGAGCGCGGTAGCGAAAGACGAGGTGCTCGACATGATGGCCGGCGGCGCCGAGATGAAAGAGCTGATGGCCGATCTCGAAGGAGTGTCGATCTGACGTTGCGATGCCCGCGAACCTCAGCCCCGAGTACAAGGCCGCAGAGGCTGCCTTTCGCAAAGCCCGTGAGCCGCGCGAGCGTCTCGAATGGTTGCGCGAGATGCTGCGCACGATTCCCAAGCACAAGGGCACCGAACGCCTGCAGGCCGACATCAAGGCGCGCATCAAGGATCTCGCCGAGGAGCTCGAAGGACCGAAGCGCGCCGGAGCTCACGCCGGTCCGACGCACGTCATTCATCCGGAAGGCGCCGCGCAGATTGCGCTCGTCGGCCCACCGAATGCAGGCAAGTCCTTGCTACATGCGCGGCTCACCGGATCGGGCGCACACGATGCCCCGTACGCTTTCACGACGCAGCATCCTTCGCCCGGGATGATGCCGTACGAGGACGTGCACTTTCAGCTCATCGACATGCCTGCAGTATCGGCAGAGCATCCGCTGCCATGGCTCGCCAATACGTTGCAGACGGCGGATGCGGCGCTGCTCGTTGTAGATCTCTGCGAGCCGGCGTGCGTCGAGCAATTGGAGGACGTCCAGGCGACACTTTGCGCAAAGGGAATCACGCTTACCGAGCGGTGGAGCGCGTCCGACAATGCGATCCGCAATGAGTACGCGAGCGATGATGATCCGTTTGCGATGCGGCTGCCAACGCTAATGCTTGCGAACAAGTCGGACCGTGTCTCCGATCCCGAGGCGGAGCTCGCAGCGCTGTGCGAGCTCGCACAACTTCGTTTCCCGACGATGACGGTCTCGGCGTCCACCGGGCGCGCGCTCGGTGAGCTCGGCCCATGGCTCTTCCGCCAACTCGGCATCGTGCGCGTCTACACGAAAGCGCCGCACCGGCCGCCCGATCGCGGTCCGCCGTTCACGTTGCACCGCGGCCAGACGGTGCGCGACCTCGCACGATTGGTGCACAAGGACCTGGAGCAATCATTGCGATTCGCGCGTGTTTGGGGTCATACGGGATTCGACGGTCAGCAGGTTGGACCCGATCATCCGATGGCCGACCGCGACATAGTCGAATTGCATAGCTAAGATTCACCCCGCTCAACGAGCGAGCCGGCCGCCGTCGACCGGCAGCGTTACACCAGGACGTAATCGGCGGCCCTGCGGCGCGTCGCGGCCTGACCACCAGGCTCTCTAGAGATGGACGATCACGATCGTTCTGTCGTCCGTGCGCATTCGGGCGGCACTACCTTTCACCGATGGATAGCGAGCGATTTTCTCCTGGTCGACGCGTTCTACCTCGGCGAAGGCCGCCTCCCAATCGTTTAGAGCGGGTGTCGCGCCTAGTTTGAAATAGCCGTCGGTGAAAAGCTCGATCGAGCGGATCGCCGCGCGCGGTCGGTCGATCACGCGCACCAGCGGCGGGGGAATCTCGAAGCCGTCGAGCACCGCGTAGCTCAAGGGGCTTGCCGTGTTGTTTGCGAATTGCGCTTGCCCGCTGATGCCCGTGTCGAGCAGAAGCCGGATATCGGCGTCGGGAACTGCGGGAAAGCGCGCGCGGCACCAGGTGAGACTGCGTTCGTACAGCCGGCGGCGCTTCGTCTCGTCCAGCCAGGGCCGCATGTCGGGATGAAGCTTCGCCGCGCCGTAGAAAGCGGAGGCACGGCCAACGCGCGCGCGGTCCTCTGCTCCGCCGCCCGCGTCTCCCACCATTCGGTAGGCCTCCACGCGAAGGCTCGCCGTCACCAGATCGAGCCCGGTGTCGTTGATGAAGACTTCCGCGCCGTCGATTCGCAATCCGCTGTCGCCGATCAGTACGAAGCGGAACGTCTCCCACAGATCGGTCGCCAGAGCCAGGGTCGCGCCGAAGCGGCGGGCGGGATCGCCGCGCGCGATCTCGAGGATGTCATGGCGGGCATAAGTCGCGCGGATCGCGGCCGATACATGCTCGATCAGATGTTCCGGTCGCAGCGGGCGCTTCTTCGGGTCGAGCAGGAATTCCGCCACGGCCTGCATCGCGATACGGCTCGCGAGCCAACCGCCGCGCTTACCGTCATAGAGGTGCCCTGTGATATCGGTAGATCCGTCGAAGACAGCGTAGCCTATTTCGGGCAGCGCCAGGAGCTGGTCCTCGTTCGCATCGGGAGCATCGAGATTCTTGCCTTCGCTGAAAGCCTCGAGTTTCATGCGCTTTTTGTATCGCTCGGAAGGTGCAACGTTCCAACGGTGGGTATCCAGGCCGAACGTTATAGAATCATCGCAGCTGCCGCGACAACGAAGGCGGCGGATCTTAAATGAGGGGAAACCAATGATGCTCCGTCGAATTCCAGCCATCGCGCTCGGCGCCGTGCTCATCGCGTGCCTGACCGTTCCGGCCGGGGCGCAGCAACGCGTCAGCATCTATACCGCGCATACGGCCAATATCGTCGAGCGGCTGATCCCGGAGTTCGAAAGAGCCACGGGCATCAAGGCCGACGTGGTTAAAGCCGGGTCGGGGGACATCATCAACCGCGCGCGCGCCGAGGCGGCCAATCCCAAGTGTGACGTGATCTGGAGCATCGGTGCCGAGCTGCTCGAGGCCAACACCGATCTGTTGGAGCCCTATCAGCCGAAAGAATCCGCGATGATTGCCGACGCGTTCAAGAGCGGCAGCGCGTGGATTCCCTATACGGGGATTCTCAATGTCTTCGTGGTCAACACGAAAAAGCTGAAGCCCGAGGAGTATCCCAAGAGCTGGGCCGATCTGGCGCAGCCACGTTTCAAGAACCTCGTTTCCATGGCCGACGCCGAGAAGTCGGGATCGGCCTATATGCAGCTCAACACCTTCCTGACGATCTACAGCGACAACACGGCCGGATGGACCAAGTTCAAGGGCGTGTTCGACAACCTCAGCATCTCCACCAGCTCAGGTGCGGTGCCGCGCTTCGTCAACGATGGCGAAGCTGTGGTCGGGATTACGCTCGAGGACAACGCCTACCTCTATCTGAAGGGCGGCGGCCCGGTCGCGATCGTCTATCCGGAGGACGGCACCTCGGCCATCGCCGACGGCATGGCGTTGTGCAAGCGCGCGCCGAACCCGGCAGCGGGCAAGGCGTTCATCGATTGGTCGTTGAGCGCGCCGGTTCAGGAAATGGTGGTGCAGGAGCTCGGCCGCCGACCGATTCGCAAGGACGCGAAGCCCCCGGGGGCGTTGAAGCCGATGGAGCAGATCAAGCTGGTCAAGTACGATATCCGGAACGCCGCCAACAAGCGCCAGGAATATATCGACAAGTGGCGCGCCCTGATGCTCGCCCGCTGAGCGCACGCGCGAGCCACGCGTTCCACCGACGGCGCCCGCAACGCCGCCGCCGATTCGCTTTGCCCTCGCGCGATTAGCCGCGATAGCCGATGGCCCGGGTCGAACTGCGGCATATCAACAAGCGTTACCCGGGTGTGCAGGCGCTCGACGATATCGATCTCGACATCGAGTCGGGCGAATTTTTCACGCTGCTGGGACCGTCGGGTTGCGGCAAGACCACATTGCTGCGCACAGTGGCGGGATTCAATCGCCAGGACAGCGGCGAGGTGCGGGTGGCCGGCGAGCGAATCGACGGGATGCCTGCCTATCGCCGCAATATTGGCCTGGTATTCCAGGATTATGCGATCTTTCCGCACATGACAGTGGGCGACAACGTCGCCTTCGGTCTTCGGAACCGCGGCCGCCCACGTCAGGAGATCGCGGAGCGCGTCGCCCGTGCGCTCGATCTCGTGCGGCTAGGCGCTCATGCCGCGCGCCTCCCGCACCAGCTTTCGGGCGGCCAGCAGCAGCGCGTGGGCCTGGCGCGCGCCGTGGTCATCGAACCCCAGATCCTCCTCATGGACGAGCCACTGTCGAATCTCGACGCGAAATTGCGCATCGAGCTGCGTGACGACATTCGTGACCTGCAGCGTTCGCTCGGCATCACGACGATCTACGTCACGCACGACCAGGAAGAAGCGCTGGTCATTTCTGACCGTATCTGCGTCATGCAAGGTGGCCGCGTTCATCAGGTCGGCACGCCATGGGAAGTCTACGCGCGGCCGGCAACGCTGTTTGTAGCTTCGTTCGTCGGCGCGATGAACGTGATCGCGGACCTGCGGGTCGGCGCCGGCGGTGCGCTGGCGCTCGGCCTGGCGTCACGACTAGCGCCTGTTCTGGCCGGGCGTGACTGCGTGACGCTCGCGATAAGGCTCGAGGACATGACGGTCGCCGGGACGTCCGAAGATGTACCGAGCGACGCGCTCGCGCTCGACGGTGCGGTCGACAAGGTCACCTTCGCCGGACGCGAAGCGTTCTACCGCGTGCAACTGGACGACGGACCGCAAATCCTGGCACACGTGCATCGGCCGGAACGTCGGCTGCTGGAACGAACCGGTGCACGCGTGCGCTTGATCTTGCCGCTCGCGAATGTGCATCTGTTCGACCCGGCATTGGGACGGCGAATCGAGGCCGTGTCATGAGCCCTCGCTGGCGACCCGATTTCTGGTCGGGTGTCCTGGTCGTGGCGCTGGCCGTCGTCGCGGTGCTGATGGTCTGGCCGCTGTACAACATTTTCAGCGCCAGCGTCATCGACAATCGCTCGGGCGCGCTGACCGTTGCCAACTTTGCCCAGATCCTGGGCCGCCCAGCCTATCAAGGTGCGCTGATCAACAGTCTGATCGTGGGTGTGGGCGGAATGCTCGGCGCGACGCTGCTCGGCGTCCCTCTCGCCATGCTGACCACCCGTTTCGTGATCAAGGGCCGCGACTTATTGGCAACGCTCGCCGTGCTAGCGCTCGTTTCGCCGCCGTTCATCGGCGCGTATGCGTGGATCATGATGCTTGGCTCGAACGGCTGGATGCGCGCGCTGCTGGCGGATATTGGAATAGAGCTGCCGCCGATCTACGGAATGTTTGGCATCCTTCTGGTGTTCAGCCTAAAGTTCTATCCCTTCGTCTTTCTGCTGACGGCAAGTGGGCTTGGCGCGATCAGTCCCTCGGTAGAGGAGGCGGCGGAAAGCCTCGGCGCCGGGCCATGGCGCCGCTTCTTCAAGGTCACGTTACCGCTGGTCTTTCCGGCGGTGAGCAGCGGGGCGCTGCTCGCGTTTGTTCTATCGATTGCCGATTTCGGCACGCCTTCGATCGTCGGTGGCAAAGTGCGCCTGCTGGCTACCACCGCGTTCGATCTGTTCACGGCCGAAATGGGCGGTAATCCGGGGCTCGCCTCGGCAACCAGCGTCGTCTTGATCGCCGTTTCCATGGCGGTCGTGGTGTTGCAACGCTGGGCAGTGCGTCGGCGCGACATCGCGGGGTCGCTGATCCGACGTCCCTCGCCTCAGCGGCTGGGGCCTATCATATCGGCAGCAGCGCATTTCGTTTGTTACGCCATTGTGGTGGCGGGCTCGCTGCCCTCGCTGGTAGTCATCTATACGTCGTTCCGGAAGACCAGCGGACCGGTGTTCCATCCGGGTTTCAGCCTGGACAGCTACGCCAGAATTCTGGGCGAGGTGCCGCATGTCATCGTCAATAGCTTCGCCTTTTCGACCGGCGCGGTGTTGCTGATCGTGATCCTGGGGACCTTGATCGGTTACATCCTTGCCCGGCGCGAAACGCTGGCGGCTGGCGCGCTCGACAGCGTGCTGCTAGTTCCCTACATCGTGCCGGGCGTGGTGATGGGACTGGCCTTCGTGGTCACGTTCAACGTGCCGCCGCTACAGATCACAGGCACCGCGGCGATCATCATCCTGATGTTGTTCATCCGCCGGCTGCCCTATGCTGTGCGATCCAGCGCCGCGATCCTGAAACAGATCAAGGGCAGCATTGAGGAAGCGGCGATCAGTTTGGGCGCTCGGCCCGGGCGTGCTTTCCTGAAGGTCACCTTGCCGCTGATGCTGCCCGGCGTCATCGCCGGTGCGTTGATGGGCTTCATTACCGCAATCAATGAATTGTCCAGCTCGCTGATCCTTTATGTCGGCCGCACCATGACCATGCCCGTGCGCATCTATCTGTCAGTGCTCGACGGGCAGTTCGGCACGGCATCGGCGCTCGCGACGATCCTTCTGGCCGCAACCGGCCTCGCGGTTTTCGTCGTGTTCAGAATCTCGGACCGGAAGGAAAGCGTCTTCGTCTGACCGGCGGGGAACACGTGTGCTGTTAGACGCCGGCCACAGGCGACACCCGCACGCACGAACGTGTGATTGTCAGTTGAGAAATGGATAAGGGTTGGTCGGAGTTCCTGTCCACCAGCGCCTGTCTGGGCCGAGCCGAAAGATCGCGAAATGCAGATGGGGGGCGTCAGGCGAGGCATTACCGGTGCTGCCGACATATCCCAACGGATCGCCGCGCTTCAATATCATTCCTTCGGCGAGTCCCTCGGCGTATTGGTCGAGATGCGCGTAGTAGTAAGCGAACTTCTCGTCGGGGTCGAACTGATAGACGGTGAGCCCGCCGGGCACACTCTTGAAGAGCTTCGCCACACGTCCATCGCCTACTGCCACGACCGGAGTTCCACGCGGAGCGGCAATATCGATCGCCTCGTGCCTGGTCGCCCCGCGGCGTTCGTCGAAAGTATCGCGCAGGTTGGCGCGCGTGACGCCGACAACAGGAATCAGCAGACGACGCGCCGCGAGCAGTGCCGCGTCATCGGCGGCGCTGTCGCTCGCGGCTTGCGCGCCGATCGCGATGGACGTGAAGACGAATGCAATGAAAACTGCGATGAGATGCACGATCTGCGGCAATCGCTATTCCCGTACGTCGACGATAACTCCCGGCGAGACGATCGACGCAAGCTTTTGCGCGTCCCAGTTGGTCAAGTGGAGGCAGCCATGCGTTTCCATCCGTCCAACCCTTGCTGGTTCCGGCGTGCCATGGATCCCCCAGTGACGCTTGCTTAGACCCAACCACACGACGCCCACCGGATTGTTCGGCCCTGGCGCGATCTTGGCTTTGTGATGCTCGGGCTTGGCGTTCCAGATAAGCGCAGGATCGTAGTAAAAGGCCGGTTCTTTCACTTCGTTGGCGATCTTCAGCTTGCCGACGGGCAGCGGATCGTGGGGGCCGCCGAGGCTGACAGGAAACTGCGCGACGACGCGTCCTTCACGATCGAGCGCCTGCAGCCGCCGGTCCGCTTTGAATACGGCAATCGATGCGGCTTTTCCAATGGGCTTCGATGACGCAACATCAGGCACGACGATTTCGGTGCCAGCGATGAATTCCTTTCTCGGGTTCAAATCGCGCAGCAATCGGGGGCTGACGTGAAACTTTTCTGCGAGCGCCTCGGCCGCACTTTCGTAGCCGAGCCAATTGAGTTGGGCGCGTTCCATGATGTCCGCAGGTATCCTGACGAACGGACCATTGGCATCCTTATCGGCCACCACATACTTAGTGAGCACGGGCGCGCCGCCCGCTTCCAGGGCTCGCCATGTGCCCGCGTCGATTCGACCGGTCTCCGGCAGCCCGTATGCGCTCTGCAATGCCGCTACGGCTTTTCGCATGTTGTCGTTAAACACGCCGTCGATCTCGCCGGGCGAAAACCAGGCGCGATCAAGAAGCGCCTGCGCGCGCACGACGGCGGCGCCGCGCGCACCGCGGGCGAGCGTGGGCGCGACCTCAGCATTCTCGATCGCCTCGGCACTGAACGTCGCGCGGCGCGCTGCCGATACGTCCTTCACCGGTCCGGCGCACAGAGCGAGCGGCAGCGCCAGCGCGCCGAACGCGGCGGCTCGACAGACAAATCGTGTAAGCATCGGGGGTCGCATGCTTGCCCCTATGGAAGTTCTGACCGAATTCAATAGGTCGAGTTGCCCAAGCCCGCTTGGATCCCGTCGCCGCTTTTAGCGCTGCCCGCGACTACGCGCGCCGACCGGGGATCCGCTCCACACTCGGGCTGGCTTGGAAGGTGATCTTCAACCGGTCCCAAGCGGCGCGGTCGGCGTCGATGCGCAGCCTCATCGCGAAGTGTCGTTGCCTGCCTCTACCTTGGAACTCTTGCGAAACCCATGCAATAAAGAAACTCATTGCACTCTTGTTGTTGCCGCTTGGTTCCGTCGCGTGGGCCGAACCCGTTGGTGAAGTCGACACGGTCTTCAAGTTCATCGGCCCGACCACAAGATCGTCGTCGACGACCACGATGACCCGAATGTCAGTGACGTCACCTGCTATGTCTCGAGCGCCAAGACCGGCGCCTTGGGGGTTGCCGAAGACAAGTCGGAGGCGTCGATCGAAGGAATCGCAGTACGACGAACTCTCAGTAGTTTTCAATCCTGCCGCGGTGTGCTCGTGATCAGCTCAGTCGTGGGAGCACTTGCGTCAACTTCCTGACCGTTTATTGCGAGCGGGGTTTTCGACTCGTCCAGATCGTCGGCCGGTTCGCCTTCCCAACTATATCGAGTGCGCGGTGGTACGTCGGCATGCCGCAGCGCGATCGCCAACGACACGCCGATCAATGCGGCCGCGAGATGGGTCTCCCATGAGACCCCGTTCCTGATCGGCAGAATCCCCCAGACCAGAGTGCCGTACATGAAGGCCACGAGCAGCGACGCTGCAATGGCGCGCCGGTCGCGTCGAATCAGACCGGCGACGAAGATATAGCCGACGAGACCGTAAACCAGACCACTCGCGCCAACGTGGTTGCCGTCACGGGCGAACAGCCACACCGCGATCCCCGGCCCCAAGTACACGGCGGCCAAAACTCGAAACGCCGCGGTCGGGTAGAGGTGCAACATCGTCGTGCCGAGCACCACCAATGGAAGAGTGTTGGCAATGAGATGAATGAAGCCGGCATGCAGCAGCGGCGCGACCAGAATCCCCGGCAGACCTATCCATTGCCTGGGTCGGACGCCGAAACGCTCCAGCTCCAGAGCCCAACCGAGCAACGGGATGAGCCAGAGCACGGCGACAAAACCAATCGAGAGCTTTGCAGCCAGCCGGAAGTTGTCGCGGGCCCGCTCGGACCGCGTATAGGCGGGGTCGGCCGAATGAAATTGCATCCCGTCACAGAATACCAGCCAAATGTCCTACAGCAACGTCGGTCGCCGACCGATTGGCCCAGCCGCACCGATACCAAACAATCCCAAGCATAGCGACGCCTATCATCCGCACGCGCCGCACGGCCACTTAGCGCGAGGTGGCATTGACGAAATCGGCTGCCAATCGATCTTTCCGCCCGCGACTCTCTGAAGCGAGACAAATCCTTCCGCTTATTCGCAGACACCTTTCGGCGGCTGCTTCCCAGCGTCCGCTTGCAACCGCGCTTGACCTGGTGCCTATCGTTGAAGACGGATTGTTTGGCTATGAGCTCATACCTGACCGCGAAACGCACACCTACCCCATCCTAGGGTGCAACGCGGAGGGCGAGCCCGTGTTGCGCAAGACTTCGTATGGCGTCGGCGCCCCCGACGCCATGCAGTTGGTCGCCGTGAATGGTCGCCTCTTATCCCGGGGCGAACGCGCAGCGCGCTACACCGCCCAAAGACGTGAATTTCTGTTTCCCGACTGGCTCGCTGCGGCCGAGGCAGCCTGGGAGCAATTTCTTATCCTGTTTCCGGACCTGCCCCGACGGACTCCGATCCTGCGCGAGAGCATGCACCGATATTTCGATAAGGCTCTTTCGGTCGCCCACTCGCATCTGCTTCGCTGGGACCCGTTCATCCAGTTTTTTGGCCTACCCGACGAAGCGCAAATGGGCTTCGAGCTGACGGGTTCCGGTGGCGAACACGGCGAGTTGACATTTCAGCAGCCGGACAATTGGACGCTGCGTTGGAGTGCTCCCCCCGAGGTGATAAATGAAACGTGGTCGTTAGCACCGGATGACCCGGATGCGGCTATTGGCGGCAAGGGTCATGGTGACCACGATTTGCCCGATCGTCCTGCGCATGCTCGTCGGGGAAGGGATAGGCGCAAGACGCGCGGACGACGCGCGACGGATCAGCACGACCCGTAAACAGCGGAACGTGCGCGCGCTCCTCAGCGCTTGATGAAGGGCGCGGCGTCGGTCGCGTGCTTCTTCTGCTGCTTGATCGTCTTCTTTTCCTTCGGCGTGTGCTGCGGCTTCTTCTTACTTTGCTTCGGTGGCTGATGGGACATCGTTCGCTCCTGCTGATCGCCGAGATGATGGCGCTCCGTCACTATAGGCCAACATTTCTCGATGCGCAGGTTCTTGCCGCGAGCAATTCGTTGCCACGAAGACTGGCGGCTTTATGACGGAGCGATTACGCCTGTCAGCAGGCCCCGCAGCTCGCGCAGTTTCACCCTGATACGGGAGGCGTTCTCGCTGCCCATGCGGAGCATCATCTTCTGACCCGCCGACAACGCTTCGAGATCGGGATTTTCGAATTGGTAGAGCACGTGCGGCTGGATGAGCTCTACGGGCGCCGACATTTCCGGAGTCGCGAGCACGTTGTCGATCACGTCGATCAATCGGTCGTTGAAGTAGCCGGACGGATAGCCCAAGTCCTGATACGCCTGCTGGAACCACGGATAAAAACGCACGTACAACGCGACGAGCGTTTTCGTGTCGACCGCTTGCACGAGTCGCACGTAGGGCGTGTAGCGCGCTGCGTTGTCGCGGCCGATCATGAGTTTGCCGTCGGTGTTCGCAGTCAGAAACGAGCCCGGGACCGGCCTGACCACCATTACTTGAGCGGCCACCGACTTGCGCGGAAGGTTGTCGACGGTCGCGACGGAGCGGCGCACGATGTCCTGCGGATAAAAAAAGCGCTCGAAGCCGGCTCCGCCGGGCACGCCGGAAAGCGCCTCGCGCACGACCGCGTCGCTCTCGGCAAGCGCCGGCACGCGATCGCGATCCGCGCCGGACTCCGCGAGGCCTGCGCGAGTGCGCGCTTCGTCGATCGGATGCCGAACGGCCGGCTCTGCTTTGGCAGGCGGAGTTTCGACTTTAGCCGGCGGAGCTTCGGTCGCGAGCGGTGCCGGAGGCGCAGACGGTGCCTGCTGCTGCCGCCACCAATAGACGAGGGCGGCTCCCGCGACTGCCAGGGCGATCAACGCAATCCACCACCGCTTAGTCCCGCTTGCAGGCCGTTGCGCCAAGCGAGCGTGGCGGGTGGGGCCCTCGTCGTCGACGATCAGTGAAGAAAATGTCGGTTCGGATCCGGTTTCGGGCATCGCGTGACTCCTGTCGATGGTCGCTGGTGGAGGCACTTCGACCGCGCGCGGCGACAACAGTTGCGCGAGCCGTCATCCAGCTCGAAGCGACTCGGGCGAAAGATACTGCTGCCGGTAGTTTTCGAACGAGATCTTGTCTTTCGCCTCAATCACTCGCTGCTCGTCGAGTGATTCGTTCGCCATGCCGGCAAAGCGCGCCTCCAGGTCGGCCGGCAACGGTTCGCGTTGCAGAGCGGTTTTGTGTCCAAGCGAGTGGGTGAGCGCAAAGCGGAAATAAGACCCGTCGTAGCGTTGCTGCATTTCTTTCAGGATGCGCGCAGAAGGAAGCAACGTGGGATCGCTCACGACGCGTACGGCGGCGGCGAGCGCCTCGTGGTACGCGCCGCCGCCATGCGCTGCGTCGAGCGCTTTGGCTATTGGTGCGCACTCGGTGAGCAGCTGGCTGGCCCAGCTGCGTAGCTCTACTTTTTCCGGGCCTCGGTCCAGGCGCAGCCCTGGCTCGCGTCCGCGCGCGGCGACGCGCTGCTTGTTGCGTCCGACAGCTTTGATTTCTTCCAGCGAGTCCGGCGGACTGTCGTTGAGCAGGCAATGCAGGAGAAATACGTCCAGGAACCGAGCCGTCTCCGCTGCGATGCCGATGGCGGAGAAAGGATCGAGATCCATGGCGCGGATCTCGACGTATTGCACGCCCCGCTCGCGTAGCGCGTGCAATGGCCGCTCCCCTGGCCGGACGACGCGCTTCGGGCGAATGGTGCTATAGAACTCGTTCTCGATCTGCAGCAAGCTCGTGGCAAGCTGGCGATAATCGTCGCCGTCGCGAATGCCGATCGCCGCGTAGGCCGGATACGATTTCGTGAGCGCTTCGTCGAGCGAGGCGGCGTAGCTCTCCAGGTCGTTGTAGCTGACCGCGAGCGAATCCTGCGCCTCGCTCAGGTAGCCGAGACGTCCCATCCGCAGCGAAGTTGCGTGGGGAAGATAGAAGGTCCTCGACGCCAGCTCACGCAGCTCGTGGGCGCGACCCTCGACGAAGGTTGAGCATACCGCAGGCGATGCGCCGAAGAGATACAGCAACAGCCATGCGTGACGGCGGAAATTGCGAATGAGCGCGAAATAAGCGTCATTGGCATTGGCCAGGTCGGCGAGCGGCCAGGCGTCCTCGAGCAGCGAAAAATTGTAATGAACGCCGGAAATCGTCTGCATGCGCCGGCCGTAACGATGCGAGAGTCCAACGCGATAGACGGTCTTTGCGCGGCCTACATTCGAGGGACCGAAACGGGCGATCGGGATTGCACTCTCGCCGGGCAGCTTGCAAGGCATGCTCGCGCACCAAAGCATCTCGTCGCCGATGTGACGGTAGACGAACCGATGCAGGTCTTTCAACTCGCCCAGACAGGCGTCCGCGGTCGAATGGACGCCGGTGATGAGCTCGAGCTGCGCTTCACTGAAGTCGGTGGTGATGTGGGGATGCGTGAGCGCCGACCCGAGTGCCGCCGGGTGCGGCGTCATGGCCAGCGTTCCGTCCGGCCGGACGCGCAAGCTCTCTTTTTCGATGCCGCGGCGAAGACCCACGAGGATGCCGGGCGACAGCGAGCGGAGTCTTGTCTGCAAATGGCTCATGGCGTTTGCGGGTCAATAGTGCGTGTTGGAGCGAAGTCTGGTCAAGCGTGATCGAATTTGCCCGGCTTCGGATCGTTGGGGCTCAGGACAATACCTCAACAATACCGAAGACGCAGGGTGGCGGCGCTCTTTGGTATGATTCTTACTCAGTATTACTCAGCGGGGCGTCTATGGCTGTATCGGTCACGAGCAAGGGTCAGGTCACCATCCCGAAGCGGGTCCGCGATGCTTTGGGCATTACGCCGGGGAGCAAGGTTGAGTTCGACGTCGCTGGTGGGGGGGCGCGACTCAAGGTGCTCAAGCGGCATGTCTCTTCACGTATCGACGAGGGAGCGGCCATTCTGAATTACAAGGGACCGCGGATTCCGGTTGACCAGATGCATGGTGGAGTAGCGATGAAGAAGGCAACGAAGCGTGCGCGCCGTTGACACGAACATCCTTGCACGCTACTACCTCCGCGATGCCGTGCAGGGGCGAATTGCTGCTCGCGTGCTTTCGGCCGGCGACGTGTTCATTCCCAAGACCGTGATCCTGGAACTGGAATGGGTGTTGCGCTATGTGGCTGATCAGCCCGAAAGCAAGGTGATCGATTGCCTGGCGCACCTGATCGCGCTGCCAGGGATCACCGTCGAGGACCGCGACGAAATCGAAGCAGCGTTAAACCACTGCCGGAACGGAATCGACTTTGCCGACGCGCTACATCTTGCTGCCAGCAAAGCATGCACCGAGCTGCTGACGTTCGACGACCGAGGTTACGCGCGCCGCGCGAGGAATCTTCGCCTCAAGCCACCGGTCCACGTGCCGACACGCTGATCTCCTAGACTCGTAAATCCCCGGGGATCGCAAATGTCGGATCGACCTTCGTTGCTCGACGAGCTCCGCGCGCAGTACGAGGCTGCGCGTCAGTCGCCGCACGAACACGCCGATGTCCCGGGCTTCCAGGCAATCGACGCCCAATTGCGCAAGGCTTTTCGCTGGCTGGAAAAGGCGGTTGCGTACCTGGATGGACTGAAGCCCCCGATCGAGCATCGATTCGACCTGGGCCACGGCCTCGTGTTCGAGTCGCCGCGCCTGGGACGCGCCTACGTCGGCCAGCATGAGCGGCGGATTGTCGGCTTTCCCGTGGTCGATGAAATCAACATCTATTATGAAATCACCGCTGCCAAACCGCTGACGGTTGAAGTTGCGTTCGGCGGTGAGGCGTCTGTGGAGAAGACTCTCGATGAAGCGGGACTGCAGTACACGAGCCGACGGATG
>VBCG01000032.1:467-11704 GCA_005881895.1 Betaproteobacteria bacterium | reverse complement strand
CCGTGGCTGACCTTGCCGTGCGTCTTCAATTGATCGGCAACCTTCGCCGCAACGTCCGCGGGAATCGCAAACGACAGTCCCATGAAGCCGCCGGAACGACTGTAGATCTGGGAGTTGACGCCGACGACCTGTCCGGCGGCGTTGAGCAGCGGTCCACCCGAGTTGCCGGGATTGACGGCGACGTCGGTTTGAATGAACGGCGTCATCTGGCCGCCGGGCAACGCGCGGTGCACGCCGCTCACGATCCCGGCCGAAATGCTGTTCTCGAAGCCGAACGGCGAGCCGATCGCAACGACCCACTCACCCTGCTTGACGCCCGGCGGCGCCGACATGTCGAGCGCGGGAAGGTTCTTCGCATCGATCTTGATCAACGCGATATCGGTGCGCGGGTCGGCGCCAATAACCTTCGCGGTGAATTCGCGCCGATCGGTCAGCTTGACCGTCACTTCACTCGCACCGTCGACGACGTGCGCGTTGGTGATGATGTAGCCATCGGGACTCACGATGAATCCGGAGCCCAATCCCTGCGACGGAACCGACTTCGGCATTTGCGGAACTTGAAGAATTCGCCGAACGGGCTATCGGGGTCGATGTCGTTGGGATCGAAACCGGTGACCTTCGTCTTGCCGATGACGCTGATATTGACGACCGAGCCGCCCGCCTTCTCCGCCAGCACGGTGAAATCCGGCAGGCGCGAAGCTGCCGTGGGTGCGACGGCAACCGGCGCGGTTACGGCAGCGCGAGCGTCCGTAAACGGCGCCCCGTCGAATTTCATGTAGCCCGTCGCAAGCGCCGCACCGATGCCGGCCGCGGCGAGCGCGTAGGTGACTTTGGAAAATTGCATCGTGCCACTCCTAGGGATAGATGACGCCCGGATGCCCGGGCAGGCAACTTGCAATATAGGCACGGTTGCTTAACGCACCCTTAAGCGGCGAGAATGACGCGCGCCCTGGCGAGAGCCGAATCGGGCAACACAAGAAGCCGAGCGACTCATTGGCAGCCTTCAGCGGAGGAATCACCATGATCGTCGTCCCACGCAGCGTCCGGCGGCTCGTCCACGCGACCGCGGCTGTCGCGCTGGCCCTCGTTGCGCTCTTGAGCGGAGCGCCCGTTCGGGCGGCGGATACGCTCAACGTGTACTCGATCTGGCCGGAGAACTGGGCGCGGCCGATGTTCGAGGAGTTCGAAAAAGCGAGCGGCATCAAGGTCAATTTCGTCCGTTTCTCGTCGGGAGAAGCGCTCGCCCGAGTCATCGCTGAAAAGAATAATCCGCGCGTCGACGTGCTGTTCGGTGGTCCGGTCGAGACGTTCGCGGCGGGGATCGCCGAAGGCGTGTTCGAGCCCTACAAACCTCCGACGTTCGGCAAGCTTCCCGCGCGCTTCCGCCATCCGGACGGGCAATGGACAGCGATTGCCGACGATCCATTGGTCTTCATGACGAACGACAAGTTCCTGAAGGAGCACGGGCTTAATGCGCCGGCGTCGTGGAACGACCTGTTAAATCCGGCATACAAGAACATGCTGCAGATGGCCGACGCGCGAACATCGGGAACCGCCGTCACGCGCATCTTCTCGGTCATCGAAGTGAACGGCCGCGACGAGAACAAGGCGTTCGACTACATGAAGAAGTTGCGGCCGCAGGTGCAGCTCTACACGAAAAGCGGCGGTGGCGGAACGCTTCCGGTTGGATTGGGACAGGCAGGCGCCGGGATCTTCTTCATCGTCGATGCGCTCGACACCAAGGCGAAGGGCTACGACGTGACGATCAGTTTTCCGCGCGAAGGCATCGGCACGTCGGCCGAAGCGATTGCGCTGATCAAGGGCGCCAAGAATCCTGAGCAAGCGAAGAAGCTGATCGATTGGGCCACGTCGCCGGCGATGCAAAACCTGTTCGCGAAATACAAGATCAACTTCGTTCCGGCGCATCCCGATGTGGCGCTGGAGCCGAGCCTGGCCGAAGTGTTGAAAGGCACAAAGATCTTTCCCATCGACGCCGACTATGCCGGCGCGAACCGCAAGCGCGTCGTCGATCGCTGGGTGGCGGAAGTCCTGAACCCCTAGCGCGTGGCCATGAGCGCCGCCGGAGTTGCGCCGACGGCCGTCGTCGCCGGGCGACCCTCGCGCGACATCGGCATCACGCTCACCGTGGCGGCGCTGTGGCTTTTACTCGCGCTGTTCGTCGTCTATCCGCTCGTCATGCTGTTCGCGCGGATGTTGGGTATGTTGGGCGGTCGCGGCTCCGTGGACTTTGGCGCGCTGCTTGCGCTTTTGACCGATCGAAACCAGCTCCGCGCCTTTTGGAACAGTCTGCTGCTCGCGTTTCTCGTCGGCACGGTGGGCACGCTGGCGGGATTCCTGTTCGCATTCACGGCGACACGCTGCCGGCTGCCGGGCGCGGCGGTGACCGCGATCGACGCGAGCGTGCTGCTGCCGCTCGTCTCGCCGCCGTTCACAACCGCCATTGCGATGATTTTTTCGTTTGGGCCACGCGGGCTTATCACCTATGGCGTGTTCGGCTTGAAAGGCTACACCGTGTATGGGCTGGGCGCGACGCTGTTTTCCGAAGCGCTCACGTATTTTCCGATCGCCTATCTGACGCTGCGTCCTATACTAACCGCGATCGATTCCAACATCGAAGGCATGGCGCAAAGCCTCGGCGCGTCGCGCTGGCGCGTTTTCCGCACGGTGACGCTGCCGCTGACCGTGCCCGGGATTGCCAACGCGTTCCTGTTGCTGTTTGCGGCGTCGCTCGCTGATTTCGCAACGCCGCTGATTCTCGCCGGCAATAGCTTTCCCGTGCTGCCGACGCAAGCCTATCTGCAGATCACCGGCCTTTTCGATCTACGTGGGGGCGCGGCGCTGTCGTTTGCCTTGCTCGTGCCCGCGCTCATCGTGTTCCTGCTGCAGCGCTATTGGGTGAGCCGCCGTTTTTACGTGACGATCACCGGCAAGGGGGCGGGCCAGACGCCGTTCGACAGCGTTTCGCCCGGCGGTCGCATAGTATTGATCGCCTCCGTGATATCGATCACCGTTGTTGTCGCCTATTTCTATGCGCTGCTGCTGTACGCATCGCTGGTCGTCGCGCTGGGCGCGAACCACACGCCCACACTTGCGCACTATCGCGTGATCTTTACCGATGGCTGGAACGCGATACGCGACACGCTGATCATCGCGGGCTTCAGCATGCCGCTCGGCGGCCTCTACGGGATACTGCTCGGCTATCTGGTCACGCGACACCGCTTTCCGGGACGCCGCACGATGGAGGCCGTGTCGATGATGAACTACGCGTTGCCGGGCACGATCGTCGGCATCGCGTACCTGATCGCGTTCAACGATCCGCCGCTCGTGTTGACCGGCACCGCGCTGATCATCATCGCGTGCTACGTGTTCCGTTACGGCCCGACGGGCATTCGCGCAACCGTCGCGTTGTTGCAGCAGATCGACCCGAGCCTCGAGGAAGCGTCGCAAGGATTGGGCGCGCGCAGCGGCACGACGTTTCGCCGCGTCACGCTGCCGTTGATCATGCCGGCGTTCTTCGCCGGCCTGGGCATCGTGTTCATACGCTCGATGACCGCGATCAGCGCCACGATTTTCCTGGTCTCGATCAGCTGGACGCTCATCACGGTCAAGATTCTGGAAGACATCACCGAGCTTTCGCTCGGGCCGGCCGCCGCGTTTTCGGTGCTGGTCGTCGTCATCGTGTTTGTCGTGGTCGCCGGCATCAGCCGGGTGCTGCGCGAATTTCGCGCGCCGGGCGCGCCGGGCGTGAGCCTTTTCGGAGGGTGACGGTGTCCGGCACTGCGATGGGTGTCGATGTCGACCGCGTATCGAAGCGCTTCGCGCATCGCGTGAAAGGTGAAGTCTACGCGGCCCGCGACGTAACGCTGCGCGTGCAGCCCGGCGAATTTCTCACGCTGCTCGGACCGTCCGGTTGCGGCAAGACGACTACGCTGCGGATGATCGCAGGGTTCGAGCGGCCCGATGCCGGGCGTATCTGCTTCGGTAACGACGACGTCACGGGCGTTCCCGCGAATCGGCGCAACATCGGCTTCGTGTTCCAGAACTACGCGCTGTTTCCGCACTTGTCGATCTTCGAAAATGTTGCCTATGGTCTGCGTGTTCGCGGTGAGCCCGAAGACGCGATCACCCGCGCCGTCAGCGACGTGCTTGCATTGGTCGGTCTCGGCGCACACGAGCAGCAGTTTCCCGCGCAGCTTTCGGGTGGCGAGCAGCAGCGTGTTGCGCTGGCGCGTGCGATCGTGATTCGGCCGCGCGTGCTGTTGTTCGACGAGCCGCTGTCGAACCTCGACGCCAAGTTGCGCGTGCAGATGCGCAACGAAATCCGCGACCTCCAGCGCCGGCTGTCCATCACGACGATTTATGTGACGCACGATCAGGAAGAAGCGATGGCGGTCTCCGATCGGATCGCGGTGATGAACCAGGGCCGCGTCGTGCAGGAGGGTACGGCCGAAGACCTGTATCACCGCCCCGCGACGCAATTCGTCGCGCAGTTCGTTGGGCGAGTGAATCTTATCGCCGGCGTTGTCCAGACCATCAATGGCAGGTCAGCGACGATTGCGGCGCTCGGTCGCGCGATCGTTGCTCGCCCGAGTCCATGCGATCTCATCGCCGGTGATTCGGTGCAGATCGCGTTGCGGCCCGAAGCGATCGCGATTGCGCAGACGAGCGCCCCGGGCTCGCTGCAGGCAACGGTGCTGTCGAGCGTATTCCTCGGCGACAAGGTCGAGTATCTCGTCCGCTGCGGCGACGAGACGCTGCAGGTCGCGCGTTACAACGCCGGACCCACGACGCCGCTCGCAGCGGGAACCGCGGTGGGGCTTTCGTTCGCCGAGGATGCGGTGGTCGTTCTTCGCACGTCGCGGGAGAGCGCGACGTGATCGCTGCTCGGGTAGCGCTACGGTTTGGCACCGTGCTGCTCGCGTGTCTCTATGTCGGCGATCGCGCGCAATCGGCTGATCCGCCTGTCCAAGTGCACGGCAGCGCAGACACCTACGGCGCGCCGGGCGTTGCGCTCGCCTGGGGCATTTTGCGCGCCGCCGACGAATCCAAAACGATCGTCGTCGTACGCATCGTCACCGACCCGAGGGTCTATCCGATGGCGGCGGTGGCGGGCGTCGATCCATTTACCGAGCGGCGGAAAGACCAACTGAAGGCGACGCCGGTCGAAAGCGGCCTCGACGTGCGACTGCCGCGTCCGAGCTTCGGAGACTTGCCGCGTACCGAGTTCCGATTTTTCCGTTCGCCAGCAGACGCCGAAACCAATGCGCCGCAGCTCGTCGTGTATTTCCTCGGCGTCCCCGACACGACTCCTGAATTCGCCGATCAGGTAGCGCTCGACGCGTACCTCGCCGGGCGCATCGAACGCGCGCGCATGCAGAAAGGTTCACCGTGACGCGCGCAGAACTCGCTCGCCTCATCGACCATTCGGTGTTGAGGCCTGAGGCGACCGAGGGCGACATCCGCACGGGCGCGGACATCGTGCGTCGATGGACGATCGCCTACTACTGCGTGCAGCCCTATTGGGTCGCAACCGCGGCGCAGCTGCTTGTCGATACCAACGCGCGGATCGTCACGGTCGTCGGATTTCCGCACGGCTGCGATCGGTCTGATGTTAAGGCGCATGGCGCAGCCGCTGCGCATGCCGACGGTGCGCAGGAAATCGACATGGTGCTGAATATCGGCGCACTCAAGAGCGGCGACGCTGTCGCGGTCGAACGAGACATCGAGGCCGTCGTCGGCGCCGTGCCCGGCATCCCCGTTAAGGTCATCTTGGAGGCAACGGCGCTCACGGACGCGGAGAAAAAAACGGGATGCCAATTGGCGCGCAACGCCGGCGCAGCGTTCGTGAAAACGTCGACGGGCTTCCATCCCTCGGGCGGTGCGACCGCTGCCGATGTCCGGTTGCTTCGCGGCCTAGTCGGACCCGATTTCGGTGTGAAAGCGTCCGGCGGGATTCGCACGCTGGCGGACGCTTTGGCGATGATCGAGGCGGGCGCCAATCGAATCGGCGCATCGGCCAGCGGCGAAATTCTCGCGGCGCTGGGGCACGATTAAGTCGTTTGCACCTCCGTAGACACAGGAAACCGCACGGTAACGACAAGACCGTTGCCATGGTCGGGCGTACCCAGCTCGATGGCCGCGTGATGCGCGTCCGCGATCCTCTTGACGATTGACAGGCCGAGTCCGCTCCCGGGCTCCCGGTCGTCGCCGCGGAAGAAGCGATCGAATACCCGCGCACGCTCCTCCGGTGGAATGCCCGGGCCATTGTCGACCACCGTCAGCACGGCGCGTCCGCCGTCGTTGTCGAGCGCGACGTCGATCTTCCCGCCTTCCGGCGTGTAGCGAAGCGCGTTGTCGAGCAAATTGGACAGCAGGATCGCGAGACTCGCAGGATCGCCGCGCACACGCACAGGCGCCTCGCGCGCAAGGCCGAGGTCGATATGCTTTTTCGCTGCCAGCGCGCCGCGTGCGACGATCGCCTCTTTCGCAATCGCGCCGAGATCACAATCGACGGCGCGTGTCGCCAGCGCTTCGGGTTCGATCCGCGCCAGCGTCAGCAATTGATCGACGAGGTGCGCGGCGCGCTCGACACCGGCGTCGAGATCATCGTAGGCGGCGACACGCGACGGTTGATCGTTCGCTCGGCGCGCGACGTCCAATTGCAGCTTGAGTGCAGCAAGCGGCGTGCGAAGCTCGTGCGCGGCATCGGCGGTGAAGCGGCGCTGCGCACCGAGCGCCGAATCGAGACGCGCAAGGAGTGCATTCAAGCTTCCGGCAAGCGGTTGCAATTCCTGCGGCAGGTTGCGCTCGGCCAATGGCGCCAGCGCATCAGGTTGGCGCTTCGCAACGGCCTGCGACATCGCGAATAACGGCCGGAGACCACGACCGACGGCGAACCAGATCATCAAGCCGAATACCGGAATCAACACGATAAACGGCAACAGCGTGCGCAGCGCCGTCTTGGTCGCGATCGCTTCACGTTCATCCTCGGCTTGTGCGACTTGCAGCGCGTGCGTCCCTTGCACGAGCGTGTAGACGCGCCAATCACGGTTGTCAACGTTGACGGTCGCATAGCCGGGCGTTACGGGAACCGGCAACCCGGTGCCGGGACGCGACCAGTAGACGAGCACGCCATCGCGGTCCCAAATTTGCGTGACGAGCTCGGTCACGCCTTCGGCGTTCGGAGCGGCGCGCGGATCGAAGCCCGGTTGATGCCCGCGCAACAGCTCGTCGATACGCGTGGAATTGGCGAGTTGCTTCAATTGCAAATCGAGCAGCTCGCCGATCTCGTGCCGGGCGGCAACGTACGTCGCGGCGCTAGCGAGCACGCCGATCGCTGTGAGGCCCGCCAGCAGCGAGAACAGAAGCGCGCGGCGGATCGATTTCATTGCTTGGCCGAGCTATGCCAGCGCATAGCCGACGCCGCGGATCGTCCGGATCGTGTCGGCGCCAAGCTTCTTACGCAAATGATGAACGTGCACCTCGACTGCGTTGCTTTCCACTTCCTCGCCCCAGCGGTAGATGCGCTCTTCGAGCTGGGCTTTGGACAGTGCGGCGCCGGGGCGCTCCAGCAGCGCGGCGAGCAACGCGAATTCGCGGGCGGAAAGGTCGATGGACCGCCCGGCATGGGTCAATGTGCGTGCAGCGGTGTCGAGCGCGAGCGTTCGATGCCGGAGCACGTTGTCCTCGCGAGCGACGTCGCGACGCAAGAGTGCGCGCATCCGCGCCAGCAATTCGTCGAGACTGAACGGCTTCGTCAGATAGTCGTCGCCGCCGGCGTCGAGACCGGCGACCCGATCGGCGACGGCGTCTCGCGCAGTGACGATCAGCACGCGCACCTTGTTGCCGGCCCGCCGGATCTCCTTCAGCAGCTCGAGCCCACTCTTTCTCGGCAGGCCAAGATCGAGCAGGACCAGCGCGTAGACGTCGCCGGCGGTGTCGAGCGCGAGGCGGGCCGCTTGCCCGTCCGTGGCCCAGTCGACGGCGTAGCCGTCCTGCTGCAGCGCTTGCTGCAACGTCTTGCCGATCATCGCGTCGTCCTCGACGAGCAGGATGCGCATCGCTGGTTCGAGTGTCGGCTCACGCCTCACCCGCAAATGGCCTTGCCGGATTCTAGCCGGGGCGCCTTAACTCGAACTTAATCCCGGCTTGCATCCGAATCCGGTCGGGGCGCGTATATCGCGGGACGGCCTTCACGCACCGGATTTTCCCTTCAGGCGCGGGCCTCACCGTTCCACTTCGTTCGAAGGAGGTACTGTCATGCACGTTCAACCCCCCGCCCGCCTGCGCGCACGCGCCGCGCTGGCTTCGGCAATGATTCTGGCGGCGTTTGCCATGCCGTGGACTGCGCCGGTCAGCGCGTCGAGTCATCGCGAGGCGCCCTTCATCGCGACCCAACCGCAGACCGATGCGACCGACTTTTACATGTTCCGCAGCTACGAGCCGGGCCGCGACGGTTACGTGACGCTTGTCGCGAATTACGTCCCGATTCAAAGCACGTACGGCGGCCCCAACTTCTTCAAGCTCGACCCGAACGCGCTCTACGAAATTCACGTCAGCAACGACGGCGGCGCAGTGGAAAACATCACGTTCTCGTTCAAGTTTCAGAACACGCTCGACGACAACAAGCTGACGGTCGGTGGCAAGCAGGTGTCGATTCCGCTGGTTCAGAACGCGTCGGCCGACGTCAGCACGCCGAATTCGCCGGCGCTCAACACGCACGAGAAATATACGGTCGACGTGATCCGCGGCAACCGGCGCACCGGCGTCAAGCAATCGGTCGTCAACGCGACGACGGGCGGCACGACGTTCGACAAACCGGTCGATTACATCGGCCAGAAGACCATCCGGAATTACATCGCGTACGCGAACAAGCACGTCTGGGACATCTCGATACCGGGCTGCACCGGCGCCGGCCGCGTGTTCGTCGGGCAGCGCAAGGACCCGTTCGTCGTCAATCTGGGCGAGACGTTCGACCTAGTCAATATCAAGTATCCGGCGGTCGAGTTGAACCCCCTCGCCGAATTCGCGACCGTCGATTCGCTGTCGGACGACAACGTCACGTCGATCATTCTCGAAGTGCCGATCCCCTGCCTCACCAACGGCAGCAATCCGATCATCGGTGGATGGACAACGGCAAGCGTACCGGCGTCGCGCGTCGTGACAGCGTCACCGGTCGCGGGACTCGATCCGACGACACAATCGGGCAGCTTCGTCCAGGTATCGCGACTTGGCATGCCGCTCGTCAACGAGCTCGTCATCGGTCTCAAGGACAAGAACAAGTTCAACGCGAGCGAACCCAAGGATGACGGGCAGTTTGCCGACTACGTCACCAATCCGACGCTGCCGGCGCTGCTCGAGGCGCTGTTCGGCTCCGCGGGCGTCAAGGCGCCGACGAATTTTCCGCGCACCGATCTCGTCGCGGCATTTTTGACGGGCATAGCGGGATTGAATCAGCCGCCCAACGTGGTCGGATCGGAAATGGTTCGTCTCAACACGTCGATTGTGCCGACTGCCGGCGCCGCGCAAAATCGCCTAGGCGTGCTCGGCGGCGACAATGCGGGATTCCCGAACGGTCGCCGGCCGGGTGACGACGTCGTCGACATCGAGCTTCGTGTGGCGATGGGCGTTCTGTGCACGCTCAACATCGGCGGTTGTGTTCCAGCTAATGCACCGGCCGGCGCGCTCAAGTACACGGACGGCGCGTACATCACCTCGGCATTCTTCGCGAACGAGTTCCCGTACTTGCGGGCGCCGCTGAAAGGCTCGCCGAACGACGACAACGCGATCAAGGCGAAGGCGGCCAGTCGCTGAGCGGGCCTGTCCATGTGGTTTTGTCTCATTGCGTTATTGCTCTACTCGGGAACGGTAGGCGCCGCGCCTTACGTTCCCGAGAACGACGCAATCGTGCTCGAGCGCTTGCCCGAGCAAGCCGATCCCTCGCTCAAGACGTTGAAGCGGATGCGTGCGGCGCTACGCGTTAATCCGTCGAATCTCGATGTCGCGGTGCCCGTGGCAAAACGCGCGATCGAGGCGGCGCGTGCGACGGGTGATCCGCGCTTTCTTGGCCAAGCGCAAGCGGCGCTCGCGCCATGGTGGACGACGATCGATCCGCCGGTGCCGGCATTGTTGTTGCGCGCAACGCTCAAACAAAGTCAGCATGATTTCGTCGGTGCGATCGCTGATCTCGATCGATTGATTGCGACCGCGCCCGCGGGCGCCCAAGCGCGATTGACACGCGCAACGGTGTTGGCGGTCACCGGACAATACGACAAGGCGCGTCGTGATTGCGCAAGTCTGACAACGCTCGCGTCACCGCTCGTCGTTGCCGCGTGCGATGCCGCGCCGGCCAGTCTGTCCGGCGATGCCGAAAGTGCATATCACAATCTGACGCAATCGCTTGAACGGCCAGGTGAGGCGCCGTCGCTACGCGAGTGGGGCGAAACGCTTGCCGCCGAAATCGCTGCGCGACGTGGGGATGCCATTGGAGCGGAAACGCACTTCCGTGCGGCGTTCGCACTCGATCCGGGCGATGCGTATTTGCGCGCCGCGTACGCCGACTTCCTCCTCGATCAAGGCAGATCGCGTGACGCGCTACCGCTCGTGCGCGACGGGACCAAGAACGACTCGCTATTGCTGCGACTCGCGTTGGCGGAGCAAGAGTTGCCGGACGAGCGCGCCGCGTTCGATCGTCACCGGAGCGAGCTCGCGGCGCGTTTCGAGGCGGCGCGGGCGCGCGGCGATTCGCTGCATCAGCGGGAGGAAGCGCGCTTCAGGCTGGCGATCGAGAACGATGCGCGGGCTGCATTGGCTTTGGCGCGCGAAAACTGGAAAGTGCAACGCGAGCCGGCAGATCTGCGTGTGCTGCGCGAAGCGGCGCACGCCGCAGGCGACGCTGCGATGATAAGAATGGTCGACAACTGGATGGCCACGAATCGCCTTCACGATGTGGCGTTTTCCAGTGCGCGTGAGGCCAAGCGATGATTCGCCTAGTCGTCACGCTGTTATGTGCGCTTCTTGCGGGGCCCGTGCTCGCGCACAAACCGAGTGACGCTTATCTGACGCTCGACCGTGACGGCGTTGCGCTGTCGGGCCAATGGGACATCGCCTTGCGCGATCTCGACAACGCGCTCTCGCTCGACGCCAACGGCGACGGCGAAATCACGTGGGGTGAAGTCCGCGCCAAGCACGCTGACATTGCGGCGTACGCGCTCGAC
>VBCG01000032.1:0-445 GCA_005881895.1 Betaproteobacteria bacterium | reverse complement strand
CCCGCTTGCCGTAACTTCGCACGCGATCGATACGCATACGGACGGCGCGTACGCGGTGCTGAAGCTCACCGGACGATGCACGCAATCCGGCCCCACGCTTGCGATCGACTATCGCTTGTTCTTCGAGATCGATCCGCAGCATCGCGGTCTACTCAATCTCGTCGAGAACGGCAACAGCACGAGCATCGTTTTCGGCGCCGAAAATTCGCGCCGCGTTGTCGGCGGCAATGCCACGCCGTTGATCCAGTTCGCCAGCTATTTGGACGAGGGTATCTGGCACATCTGGCTCGGCTTCGACCATATTCTGTTCCTCGTATCGCTTCTGCTGCCCGCCGTGCTCGTTCGGCGCCACAGCGAATGGCGGCCGGCGCAGTCGTTCCGCGCCGCATTCGTCGACGTGGCGAAAATCGTGACAGCGTTCACCGTCGCGCATTCGATCACGCTG
>VBCG01000152.1 GCA_005881895.1 Betaproteobacteria bacterium | reverse complement strand
CTTCGTTCTACGGTTTTGTTCTGCCGGCGTTGGTTCCATTGATAGTGCGCGTCGCGCTGGTCGCCGATTCGGTGCATTTGTTCACCGCGTTCGTAATGGCCGTCGTGCTCTTGTTCGTCGTCGGATTCGGGCATCGCTTGAACGACGTGCTGACGCAATCGCTCGCGATGCGCTACGAAAATGTCGACCTGATCGCGGAGCTCCGCCAGAACACCCGTGCAGCGCATGAAGCGCGTGGTGCCGCCGAAAGCGCCAATCGCGCGAAAAGCCAGCTTCTCGCAGCGGCAAGTCACGATCTCCGCCAACCGCTGCACGCGCTCGGGCTCTACGTTGCCGCGCTCGCGGCGCGCGCAAAGGAGACCGAGTGGCGCGGCCTCGTCGGCAGCGTCCAACAGGCCGCCGAGACGCTCGACCTGCAATTCGCGCAACTCCTCGACCTGTCGCGTCTGGAAGCAGGCGTTCTGCGGCCGGAACGGCAAAGTGTGGCGCTCGCACCGCTGCTAGCGCAGATCGCCGTCGAATTCGCGCCGCAGGCCGCCGGCCGCGGTCTTTCCTTCGCAATGGTGCCGACGCATCTCGCCATCGACAGCGATCCCGCGCTCTTCGCGCGCATCCTCCGCAACCTGGTTTCCAATGCGGTGCGCTATACGCGCCGAGGCGGGATTGTCGTCGGCGCACGAAGGCGCGGCGCGCGTGTCGCCGTTGAAGTCGTCGATACCGGCGTCGGCATTGCCGTCGAGCATCAGACGCGGATCTTCGAGGAGTTCTATCAAGTTCGAAACAATATCGTTTCCGACAAAGCGGACGGCGGCATGGGGCTCGGCCTTGCGATCGTTCGCGGCCTTGCCGATGTCCTTCGGCACGACGTGACGATCGTCTCGCGACTCGGCAACGGATCACGCTTTGCGATCGTGGCACAGCGGGCGCCGCCACAAATCGGGCCCCCGCCGCGCCGGCATATGCTCAATGCTCCGCCTGCTCGTCATGCGCTCGCCGGCGCGCTGATCGCGGTCGTCGACGACGATGCGGCCTCGGTGGACGCAATGCGCGTGTTGTTCGGCGCGTGGGGCGCTGCGGTGGCCGGCGGCGCCGACGTCGACTCGTTGCTGGCTTCTTGCGGCGACACTGCCCGTTATCCCGACCTGATCGTGGCCGACCTCCGTCTGGCGGGCGGCGCGTCAGGCGTCGATGCGGTGCTCCGATTGCGCAATGAATTCGGTGCCGCCATCCCCGCGCTTATCATCTCCGGCGACACCGGCAGCGCGGCGGAGCGCCGCGTGCTGGATGCCGGACTCGCCCTGTTGCCTAAACCGGTCGTCGCAGCGACGCTCAAGTCCGCTGCGCTTGCACTCGTCGCGGTCGAAACGCTCGTCGTTTAGCGGCAGCGATACACTTTGGCGCGTGACGCATGAATCATCATCGTCCGCCACGCCGCAGCGGCTGCTCCGCCGCGTCGATGCGATCGCGATCATCGTCGGCATCGTCATCGGCGCGGGCATCTACAAGACGCCGTCCGTTATCGCCAGCATCACCGGCGACAGCGGATGGACGCTCACGGTTTGGGTGCTCGGCGCCGCACTATCTTTCATCGGCGCGCTGTGTTACGCGGAGCTCGCAACGACGTACCCCGACGCCGGCGGCGACTACCATTTCCTCACGCGCGCGTTCGGGCGCGACGTCGCCTTTCTCTATGGATGGGCACGCGCGACGGTCATTATCACGGGTGCAATCGCGTTGCTCGCGTTCGTCTTCGGCGATTATGTCTCGACGATCGTGTCGCTCGGGACGCATTCGACCGCGTGGTGGGCCGCGCTGATCGTCATCGCGCTGACGGCGATCAATATCGTCGGCTTGCGCGTATCGGTACGCACGCAAAATGTTCTTACCGCAATCGAAGTGACGGGACTTGTCGCGGTCGTGCTCGCCGGCGTCGTGGCGCCTTCAACCGTTCACTTCGATCCACCGCCGTTCGCGACGTCGGTTGAGCTCGGCAAGCTCGGCGGCGCGATGATCTTTGTGCTGTTGACGTACGGCGGCTGGAGCGAAGCCGCGTACATCGCACGCGAGTTGAAGGGCCGGCGGGCGATCGTCGACGCCCTTCTCGCAAGTCTCGCGATCATCGCAGTCGGTTACCTCGGCGTTAACGCGGCGTTGCTGAACGGGCTCGGATTTGCGGGGCTCTCCGAATCTAAAACGCCTGCCGCCGATTTGATGGCGCGCGCATTCGGTCAGGCAGGCGCGAACGCGCTGGCGGTTTTCGTTGCCATTGCCACGCTGACGTCGATCAACGCGACGATGATTGTCGGCGCGCGCGGCGATTATGCAATCGGACGCGATTGGCCGGCGCTCGAGTACCTCGGCCGCTGGAACGTTCTGCGCGCAGCGCCCGTCGTCGCCTATCTGCTGCAGGCAGCGATTGCGCTCTCGCTAATCGCATTTGGCGCGATGCAGTTCGACGGCTTCGAGGCGATGGTCAATTTCACGGCACCCGTGTTCTGGGCATTCCTGTTTCTGGTCGGAGTCGCGCTATTCGTGCTACGTGCGCGCGATCCGGTTGCCGTGCGGCCTTTCGTCGTCCCGCTCTACCCGCTGACGCCGCTCGTGTTCTGCGTGTCCTGCGCTTTCCTGTTTTATTCGAGCGTCGCCTACGCAGCCACCAACGACGCTGTGCACATCGCCCTATGGCTGATGATGACCGGCGTCGCGGCGCTCGTGGTCGTTCGGTACGCGAACAAACGCATCGGGCGTTAACGCCGTCGTTCTTGAATACCCTTTCCGGTCATCGGTACGAAGGCCACATTCAGCACGACCCGCTTTGCGATCGTGCCGTCGGCGCGCTTCTCCACCAGCAGCATTTGCTGTCCTCCGCCCCCGCTTTCGACGGGAATCACCATTTTCCCGCCGGTCTTGAGTTGCTCGATGAGCGGCTCGGGAATGAAGGGCGCGGCAGCCGTCACAATGATGCCGTCGAACGGCGCGTGCTCGGGCCATCCCTGATAGCCGTCACCGATGCGTACTTCGACTTTGCGATAGCCGAGCGTCTTCAGTCGTTCCGCCGCAGAACGGCCGAGCGGCTCGACGATCTCGATCGAATAGACTTCCTTGACGAGCTCGCTTAGCACCGCTGCCTGATAACCCGAGCCGGTGCCGATCTCGAGTACGACATCTTCAGGCCGTGGATCGAGCAAATCGGTCGACAGTGCGACGATGTACGGTTGCGAAATCGTTTGCCCTTCCCCGATGGGGAGGGGCTCGTTGCGATAAGCGGAACGTGCCGCCGTCTCCGCCACGAAGCGATGGCGCGGTACCTTCGCCATCGCGTCCATGACACGATCCGCGAAGCGCTCTCGACCGGTCTCGCGCTTCGTCGACTTCGCCATCGCCGCGATGTCCACGACCATCCGTTGCCGCTCGCGGTTGAAGTCGTCGTCGGTTGCCGGCGTCGCCTGAAAAGGCGTGATAAGCGGCGCCACGAACGCGGCGAGTGCGATCCGAAGTTTTGTCTTCCCCATGGCGACCTCCGTCGGGGAAATGATGCTCATCCTATTGTGCGCCTCGGCGATCGCCTGCGCACGCCAGGAACCTCTGAATAAGCCCCACGCGGGCGCGACAGGATGCTGGCCTGGGATGATGGCGCGAAGCAAGGCGCAGCAAATAGTAGGCGACTATTTGCAAGCCGAGCGACAAAGCCAGCGCCCCCGGTCAGCCCCTCCCAAAGGGGTTGGCGCGAGAATGCGGCGTCTGCTTTGCCGGTCTCCTCGGTTCGTAGTACGAACTACGACCTTCGTCGACCATCTCGCTTGCAAATAGTCGCCTACTATTTGCTGCGCCTTGCTTCGCGCCATCATCCCAGGCCAGCATCCTGTCGCGCCCGCGTGGGGCTTATTCAGAGGTTCCTGGACTGGAGACCCTGCGGCGGGAGGAGGAAAGGGTGGTCCCGCGCGTGGCCGCGGGGGGGTGTGCGGCGCCGGAAAATTCCAGCCGCGGGACCGTTGATCGTTGGCGTACGCGCTAGGCCATGAATCCGAGATCGGCCGTCGCGAAGCGGCCGAGATTGGGAAAAATCGTGTTGAGATCGACGCCGGCGATTCCGAACCATTTGCCGAGCGTTGCGCCCACTTGATCGACGGCAAACGCATGCTTGAACATCAACCCTTGATAGCGCGACATCACGTACGCGTATGACAAGTCGCCCTCGACGCCGGACGCAACGCCCACGCGATGCGTTGCCGCAACTGGTCGGGCGCGTTCACGGCGTTGGTGAAAAAATCGCGCTGGAGCATCGCGAGCGTCAGATGATCCCGCACGCAAATCGCTTCCGCTGAGCTCGCCGGATAGGTGGTGCCGTCGGGCGCCGTGGTCGTGCAGTCGGGTGTTCGGGTGAGCTGGATCTTGTTGTACTTCGAATCCGGGTAGCCGGAGACCGGCTGGGCGAACTGGTCATCAATCCAACCCGCGATGCCGAGGCTCGGTACGCGCGCCGCTTCACCTTGCGACGCACCGAAGGTCGCCTGATCGAGCAGTCGCCATGCATCCGCCGTTGCGACGCTACCGCGGCCGGGATTACCCATCGACGGCGTACTGCTCGTGTAGACGTAATACCCGATACTTTCGTACGTGAACCATGCCCATGTCAGCTCGACGTGGTCGCGCTCCTCGGCGCTGGTAGTGTAGAAATGCGCGCCGGTCCGGGTGTTGTAGAAGCGATAAAGCGGTGCTCGTCCATCACCCGTTGTCGTAGTCGCGTAATACACCGGGCCTTCGTAGGTGAACACCGGGTAGTTCACGAGCACGGAATTCTTTTCCGCCTCGGAGATCGTGTAGAAGTGCGTGCCGAGCTGGCTGTTGAAGAAGCGGTAAACGGGCGACGTGTCAAGCTGTGACGAGGTATAGGCGTAAAACGCGACGCCTTCGGGGGTGAACCACGGATATTGCGCAATCACCGCGTCGCGTTCACTGGCGGAGATCATGTAGAAGTGCGTCGCAGTGCGCGTGTTGTAGAAGCGGTAGACCGCGGACGCGTCGGCCGCGCACGCAATGCTTGCATGCAGCAACGGCGCGACCAGAACCGCTGCGAACACGAAGCGTTGCCCGGCGCGGGCGCAGCGTTGCACCCGGCCCAGCATCGTCGTCGCTTTCGTGTGCGCCCCCATCGCTCCCCTCGCTAGCCCTTCCGTTGGAGCTCCCCGGGGCTCCTGGCGTCGATCGGCGGCTTGGCCCATGAAGGGCGGTTACCTCGATATCGCCATCGGGGATTATTCCGGTTCAGGATTGGACTTACAACTCGTTTTTATCTATCGTCGACGAGCGGTGCCTAAATAGGGCGTTTAATGCGGATGACATCAAGATTGGCCTAGGTAAGTGTCTGTTTTTACGACCATACATCTTGAGGTCCGCCTTTGTCATATCACAATTCTCGCCAGCTGCTCCGACGAACGGACTTGCCTGCCGGATTTCCTCAACCGGCAAGGCCTCATCAGCCGTGGGAGACGGCCAAAAACAAAGAGCGCGACGCTTTATGCGCCGCGCTCCTTCGAGGAACCGACCTTATGCGCATCGTATGCGGCGCACCGCGCTTACCGGCCGCGGCGCTCGAGCATCTTTTGATGAAAGCTTTCCATCCGCGCCATCCGCTGTTTCAACGTATCGCGCACGATGGCCTTCTGATCCGGCGTGAACGTCGCGTACAGCGCGAGCCACGTATTGCGTACTTGCTTGCGCAACGCGCTGTTCGAAGCCTGCACGTTGTCGGCGACGGCGGCGACGACGGCGAGGTCGGGTTCCGCCTTGGCGAGCTCGGCAGTCATCGCGTCCTTGATCTGTTGCATGTTGGCGCGGCCCGTGTCGTGCGCGGTTTTGGTTTGCGCGACCGCGTTATCCCACATCGTCTGTTGTGACGTATTGAGATTGAGTTTTCCTTTGAGCGCCGCAATGCCGAATGAAGCATCGCCGCCATGATGACCATGCGGTCCTGGCTGCGCAAACGCTGCAGCGCCCGACAGTGAGATGAACGCGGCAGCCGCCCATACCGCAACGCGTTTCCTTAAACAGTTGTTCATGATGCAAGGCCTTTCCTGAGTGAACTCGAAAAATTCCGTCGGCGTGCCAAGCGAATCCGGCGGACTCGAACCGTTAGGGTGGCATTGTGTCGCTCGGTTCAGCGATCGAGCAACCACCATTGCAACCGGACATTGCGCGCGACGGCGGGCGTTACAATCCGTTACAACGTGCGACCGTTGTATTGCAATCGACGCGCTCTAAGCTAACAACAGCTCGCCCAGCAACGACAATGAGCGCCAAACCGCCCGGACCGAAGATTCTCGTTGTCGATGACGACGTGCGGCTGCGCGATCTGTTGACGCGATATCTCGCCGAGCAGGGATTCCAAGTGTCAGCGTTAGCAGATTCGAGTCAGCTCGACAAGAAATTGCAGCGCGATCCGCCGCATCTCGTCGTCCTCGACTTGATGCTGCCGGGCGAAGATGGATTGACCGTTTGCCGCCGGCTGCGCGGCGCCGGCGAGACGGTGCCGATCATCATGCTGACGGCGAAAGGCGAGGACGTCGATCGAATCGTCGGCTTGGAAATGGGCGCCGACGACTATTTGCCGAAACCCTTCAATCCACGCGAGCTCGTGGCGCGCATTCACGCAGTGCTTCGCCGCCACGGCGAGCGCGCCGCGATGGGCGCACCGACCGAGGAGGGCCGCATCCGATTCGGCGCGCAGGTGCTCGATCTGGCCGCCCGCACACTCGAGCGCAATGGACAGACGACGTCGCTCACCACCGGCGAGTTTGCGCTGATCAAGGTATTCGTCCAGCACCCGCGCCAACCGCTCGCGCGCGAAAAGCTGATGCTGCTCGCGCGAGGTCGCGATCATGAAGTGTTCGATCGCGCGATCGACGTGCAGGTATCTCGGCTGCGCAAGCTGGTCGAGCCGGACGCGGCCAATCCCCGCTATATCCAGACGGTCTGGGGGTTCGGCTACGTGTACGTTCCCGATGAAAGCAACGCCGACGCCGAGCGTGCGGCAACGGCGACGGGGGCGACCAGCGCTGAAGGCGACAGCCCGTGACGTTGTGGCCGCGCTCGCTGTTCGGGCGGCTCGTTCTTCTGCTGATCGTCGTCGTGGGACTTGCCGCACTCACCACGGCGTTGCTGTTCAATCACGATCGCGCGGCGTTGATCGCCAAGCAGTTTAGTGAAACGAAGATCGTGCAGCTTAAGGCGCTGCGCGCTGCGCTCGAAGGCGCGGACGAGCCGCAACGGCGCGAAACGTTGAGCCGACTCGGACGCGAATACGGCGTTCGAATCATTCCGGAAGCGCAACGGCCACTGGTCGGCGGGCCGACGCCGCAAGGGCCGGCGATGCGAGACCTCGAGAAGCGCCTGCAAGATGAAATCGGCCCGGAAACATCGCTTCGGATCGCGCCGCGCCTCGGCCAACTATTCGTGCACGTCAAGGCCGGTGACGCGGGCTATTGGGTCGGCTTCCCGATCCCGCCGCGCCCGCCCGACGAGGACATCCCATGGCGCGCCGCCACCTGGGCGGCGATCGTCATCGCAGTTCTGCTCGCAGCGGCATTCGCCTTCGCTCGTTACCTCGCGCGGCCGTTGCGCGAGTTGAACGCCGCCGTCGAGCGCGTCGGCCGCGGTGAAACGCCGCTGCCGCTCCCCGAATCGGGGCCGTCGGAATTTGCCGCCGTCAATCACGGCTTCAACGCGATGATCGGCAACCTGCGCCAGATCGAGCGCGACCGCGCGGTGCTGCTCGCCGGCGTCTCGCATGACCTGCGAACGCCGCTCGCGCGGCTGCGTCTCGGCGTCGAGATGAGCGCGCGCGACGAAGCGACGCGCGTCGGCATGGTCGCCGACATCGAAGAGATGGATCGGATCATCGGCCAGTTTCTGGACTTCGCGCGCGATGACAGCCAGAGCGCGCTGGAGCAGAAGGACTTGAACGGCATCGTCGCCGCATGCGTCGATCGTTATGCGAATGCCGGCCACGATGTTCGGCTTTCTCCCGGTGAGTTGCCGCCGATGCCGCTTCGCGCGACAGCGCTGTCGCGGCTCACATCGAACCTGATCGACAATGCGCTCGCCTACGGCGCGCCGCCGGTCGATGTGTCGACAACTCGCAATGGCGACCATGTCGTCCTCGATGTTGCCGATCGCGGCGCGGGCATTCCGGCCGGCGAAGCCGAGCGCTTGAAGCAGCCGTTCACGCGCGCGTCGGCCGCGCGCACACGCGGCGATGGCGCGGCGGGCGCCGGTCTGGGTCTGGCGATCGTCGACCGGATCACGCGATTGCACGGCGGCAGCTTCGACCTGCTGCGGCGCGATGGCGGCGGCACGGTCGCGCGGGTCAGGTTGCCGATTACTGGCTAGTGTCCTGTAACAGGCCACCAGCGATCAGCAGAACGATCGCGATCGCCGCAATCCCCTCACCGCGTCCGATCGTTCCGAGCCGGTCGGTCGTTGTCGCCTTGACGGAAATGCGTGCCGGGTCGCATGCAAGATCGTGCGCGATATTCGCGCGCATCGTGTCGATATGGGGAGCGAGCTTCGGCGCCTGCGCAATCACCGTCGCGTCGACGTTACCTACCGCATAACCGTCATCCGACGCGAGCGAAAAGACGTGCCGCAGCAACGTGCGGCTGTCGGCGTCCTTCCATTGCTCGGTAGCGGGAAAATGCGACCCAAGATCGCCGAGAGCCAACGCTCCCAGGATCGCATCGCTGATCGCGTGCAGCAGAACATCGGCGTCGGAATGACCCGCGAGACCGCGATCGTGCGGAATCGTGACGCCGCCGATGACGAGCGCGCGACCTTCGACCAGCGCGTGCGCATCAAAACCGTTGCCGACGCGGAGGTTCATTCAAGCGCACGCGCCAAAACCGGCGCATCGTTGAGCGCGCGTTGAATCACAGCACGACAAGCGGTTCGAGCGCCGCGCGGATGCGCGCAGGGATCGGCACGGGCCGTTGCGAAACACGATCGACCCACACGTGCACGAAGCGGCCGAGCGCGGCCGGCTCGGCATCGCCTAGGCGAAACAGCGCGATCTCGTAGACCACGGACGACTTGCCGAGCTTCGTCACGGCGAGCCCGGCATCGATGGTGTCCGGGAACGACAGCGCCTTGCGAAACGTGCATCTCGTTTCTGCGACAAGGCCAACGGCCGACGCGTTGGCAAAATCGAGACCACCGAAACAAATCAGGTGCTCGTTGACCGCGGTGTCGAAGTACGAGTAATACGTGACGTTGTTGACATGCCCGTAAACATCGTTGTCCATCCATCGCGTCGGGATGGCGATGAAATGCGGAAAGTCGGCGCGCGAGCGCGTCGATGGACGGACCTCTTGTCGCGCCTCTTGTCGCACGTCATGCATTGAGCGCCAATCGCTCGTCGAGGATCTCGATCCAATGCCGCACCGGCGTGCGCGTGCCGGATGCGAGGTGCGTCAGGCAGCCGATGTTGGCCGTCGCGATTTGCGCAGGGCCACCGGCTTCGAGCGCACGTAGCTTGTTGGCCTTGAGCGCATTGGCAAGCTCCGGTTGCAGCACGGAATAGGTGCCGGCCGAGCCGCAGCAAAGATGCGCATCGGCGACCGGCGTCAAGTTGAATCCGAGCGCTTCGAGCACCGGTTCGACCTGGCCGCGGATCTTCATCCCATGTTGCAACGTGCACGGCGAGTGAAACGCGAGCTTGGTTGTCGCATGCGTACGTGCGATCTTCGCCGCAAGCTGGTCCCAGGCGGCGCCGACAATTTCACTCGGATCGCGCGCGAGCGCGCCGATCTTCGCGGCCTTCTCGGCATATGCCGCGTCCTGCGCCATGACGTGCCCGTAATCCTTGACCATGACACCGCACCCGCTCGCCGTGACGATGATCGCCTCGGCACCGCGCTCGACGTGAGGCCACCACGCGTCGATGTTGCGGCGAACGATCGCGCGCGCATAGTCGTGTTCGCTCAAGTGATACGGCAGCGCGCCGCAACATCCGCCGGCCTCGATCTGCACCGCCGAAATGCCGATTCGGTCGAGAACGCGCGCCATCGCCGCGTCGATGTTCGGGGCGAGCACAGGTTGCACGCACCCTCGTGCGATGAGCATCTTGGGCGTGTGGCGCGGCGACGGCCATGCACCTGCCGGTTGCTCTGCAGGAATCCAATCCCCGACTTCGCGCGGCAGCAAGCCTTTGGCGAACCGCCCGACTGCAAGCGCAGTGCCGAACACTGATTTCGACAGCAGACTCTTGCGCAGCGAATAGCGCCGTGCAGCGTCGACAGGCTTGCGGCCGACACGCTCGTCGACGATCTTGCGGCCGATGTCGACGAGCCGGCCGTACTGCACGCCCGATGGGCAAGTCGTTTCGCAGGCGCGGCAGGTCAGACAGCGGTCGAGATGAAGCTGCGTCGTCGCCGTCGGCACGGCGCCCTCGAGGACTTGCTTCATCAGATAAATGCGTCCGCGTGGACCATCGAGCTCGTCACCGAGCAACTGATAAGTCGGACACGTGGCCAGGCAAAAGCCGCAATGCACACAGGCGCGCAGAATCGAATCAGCCTCGCGCCCTTCCGGCGTATCGCGAATGAACGGCGCAAGATTCGTTTCCATCAGAAGTCTGCGTAAAGACGGCCGCGGTTCACAATGCCGTGTGGATCGAACGTCGCCTTGAGCCGTTTGTGGAGTGTGGCGATCGTCGCATCGAGCGGCGTGAACACGCCCGAACGGTTGCCCCCTCGAAAGAGCGTCGCATGGCCGCCCGATGACTTCGCCCACACGCGTATAGGCGCGCGATCCGCATCCTTCGCGGTCACGAGCCAGCGCAGCGCGCCGCCCCATTCGATCAGTTGCTCGCCTTCAAGATCAGCATGCGGCGCCGTCGACTTGACCGATAAGCGCCACAGCGCCTTGTCCTCGCGCTGCGCAGCGACGAAGAACGGATGCGCATGATCGCGGACGCTCTCCCAAAATTCCTGCGCGTGCTCGATGCGGTCGCCGCCGATGCTCTGCATCGCCGCCGATACGGCGGACTCCGCGCCGGAAAGGCGCACCCACAATCGTCCATTCCAGTAGCACGTCGCCGACAACGGCAGCGGCTTGCCGCCCCAAACGTTCACTCGCCGTATTGACTCGTCGACTGCACACGCCTGCACGACGGTCGCTTCTGCTTTCGATTGCGGCAGGCATTTGAGCGAGACTTCGGTGATGACGCCGAGAGTCCCCAACGCGCCGGTTTGCAACCGCGACACATCGAAGCCGGCGACATTCTTCATCACGCGGCCACCGAACGTGAGGGCTTCGCCGGTCCCATCAACAATGCGCAGGCCGAGCACGAAGTCCCGCGCAGCGCCGGCATACGGGCGCCGCGGGCCCGAGAGACCTGTTGCGATCGCGCCACCCAACGTTCCGCCGGCGGCGAAGCGCGGCGGCTCGAATGCGAGGTATTGTTGATGCTCCGCCATCGCCAGTTCGATTTCGGCGAGCAGCGTTCCGCCGCGTGCGGTGATCACGAGCTCGTTGGGAGCATAGGCAACGATGCCCGCAACTGTCGTCGTCTCCACTCGCTCGCCAACGCAGGCTTCACCGTAGAATGTCTTCGTGCCGCCGCCGCAAATGACCAGCGGCTGCATTGCCGCCGCGGCCGCACGTATGCGATCCTGCAACGCGGCCAGTGCCTGATCCGCCATCCGAATCAGATCGGTCGCGCGGCCAGCTTGTCGCGATAAATGACGCGTGGCTCGTCGAGCTCGATGACCGTCGTTTCCGCGAGCCCCGCCTTTTCCCATTCGCGTACGAAGGGATGCGCCAGCAACGTTTCCAGGTAAGCCGACGCAGCCCCCTTCGGTTCGACGCCGTAGGTTTGAAAACGAAAAGCCACCGGCGCGTAAAAGCAATCGGCAAGCGAGAATGGGCCGCAGAGAAAATCGCCGGCGTTGTCGTAGCGCCGCCGCGACTCGTTCCAAATCGACTCCACGCGCTCGATGCTCGATAGAAGCGCGTCCGACCATGGCCGCACATCGAGTCGCTCGCGGATGCACATCGTCATATCGTTGCGAAGCGTAGAAAACCCCGAATGCATTTCCGCAGAGATCGACCGCGCCCACGCACGCGCGGCTGGATCGGACGGCCACATGCCTGGATGCCGCTCGGCAAGGTATTCGGCGATCGCCAATGTGTCCCAGACAACCGTGTCGCCGTCGTGCAGGCACGGCACATAGCCCGACGGCGAATACGCGGCGTGTGCCGGATTGGGCCCGACACCTTGCAGCTGCACGAGAACTTCGCGAAACGGCGCGCCCGACAGCTTGGTCGCGAGCCATCCCCGCAGCGACCACGATGAATAATTTTTGTTGCCGATGTAGAGCGTATACATGGAGAAGTGACGAGTAATTGAAGGTCAGCTATTCGCCAACGGAACCGTTTTGCCCGGATTCAGGATATTGCGCGGGTCGAGCGCGCGCTTGAGCGTCTTCATCAGCTCGACCGCATTGCCATGCTCGGCGACGAGGGCATCGAGCTTGTGCATGCCGATCCCGTGCTCGCCCGTGCATGTGCCGCCCATCGCGATCGCGCGCATGCTCACTTTCTGCGCAAGGCTTTCGGCTTTTTCGCGCTCGAGCGGATCGTTCGGATTGAACAGGACGACGAGATGAAAGTTGCCATCGCCGACATGTCCGACGATTGGTGCGGTCAATCCGGACGCCTCGACATCCGCGCGGGTTGCGAGCACGCATTCGGTCAACCGCGAAATCGGAACGCAGGCGTCGGTCGCAAATGCTTGCCTGCCAGGGGACAGCGCAAGCGCGGCGTAGTAGGCGTTGTGCCGCGCCTTCCACAGCCGCGAACGCTCCTCGGGCTTCGTCGCCCATTCGAACGCGCTGCCGCCGTGCTCGGCGGCGATCGACTGCATCGATTCGGCCTGCTCGCGCACAGCCGCATCGGTGCCGTGGAACTCGAAGAACAGTGTCGGCTTCGCTTCGTATTTGTCGAGCTTCGAATAGCGAATACATGCGTCCATCTGCACGTCGTCCAACAACTCGATCCGCGCGACAGGGATACCGACCTGCATCGCGATGATCACCGTATCGACGGCGCTTTTGAGATCGGGGAATTGGCAGACGGCGGCGGAGATCGCTTCTGGAATGCCGTACAACCGGAGCTGGATCTCGGTGATGATGCCGAGCGTGCCTTCGGAGCCGATGAACAGACGCGTCAAGTCATAGCCGGCGCTCGACTTGCGCGCGCGGCCGCCCGTGCGCACGATTGATCCATCGGCGGTCACAACCGTGAGGCCCAAAACATTTTCGCGCATCGTGCCGTAGCGAACGGCATTGGTGCCCGATGCGCGCGTCGACGTCATGCCGCCGATGGTCGCGTTCGCGCCGGGATCAATGGGGAAGAACAGTCCGGTGCCTTTGAGGTCGGCGTTCAACTGCTCACGCGTCACGCCGGCTTGCACGCGGCAATCCAGGTCCTCCGCATTCACTTCGAGCAAACGGTTCATTTGCGTGAGATCGACGCAAACCCCGCCGTAGACGGCCGCAACATGCCCTTCGAGCGACGTGCCGACGCCGAACGCGATCACGGGAATCCGCGCGACATGACATTGGCGGACGATCGCTGCGACTTCCACGTTCGAATGCGGAAGTACGACGACGTCCGGCAATCCCGAATCAGCCATCCCTTCACCATGTGCGTGCTGCTCGCGAATCGCCCGATTCACCACTGCGCGCTCGCCGTAGTCGCGCGTGAGCATCCGAACGATGTCGTCAACGGCTTCAGGTTCCGGTCGGCCGGAGCGTTCTACGATCGTGCTCATGTTGTTTGCGCGTTCCTAAAAGCGTGGAAGATCCGGATGGCGAAGATTGCCGTGATGAACGTGCATGCGACCGAACTCGGCGCAGCGAGCGAGCGTGGGTACGGCCTTGCCGGGATTGAGCAGGCCCTGTTGGTCGAACGCAGTCTTGATGCTGCGAAAGCGTTCGAGCTCCGCCGGCGCGAACTGCGCGCACATGCCACCCAATTTTTCCACGCCAACGCCATGCTCGCCCGTGATCGTGCCGCCGACTTCAATGCAGAGCGCCAGAATTTGATCGCCGAATGCGATCGTACGTTCCTTGTCGCCGGGCTTGTTGGCGTCGAACAAGATCAGAGGATGCAGATTCCCGTCACCGGCGTGGAACACGTTCGCGCAGGCAAGGCCGTATTCCGTCGACCACGTGGCGATCTGCCGCAGCACGTGCGCAAGCGCAGCGCGCGGAATGGTGCCGTCGATGCAATAGTAGTCAGGTGCAATGCGGCCGACCGCAGGAAACGCGGCCTTGCGGCCAGACCAATATAGAGCGCGCTCCGCTTCGTCGCTCGAGATGCGGATTTCCGTCGCGCGCTCGGCCGCGAGCACGCGCTTGATCTCCTCCATTTCACCGGCGACTTCTTCGGGCGTGCCGTCGGTTTCGATCAGCAGCATCGCAGCGGCATCGAGCGGATATCCCGCGTGTACGAACGCTTCGGCTGCGCGCGTTGCCTGTTGGTCCATCATCTCGAGCCCGGCGGGAACGATGCCTGCCGCAATGATGGCGCCCACCGCTGAACCGGCCTGCTCGACGCTTGCGAACGCGGCGAGTGCCACCTTTGCGAGCTGCGGCTTCGGCAGGAGCTTGACAGTGATTTCGGTGATGACAGCAAGCAATCCTTCGCTTCCCGTGATGAGGGCCAGCAAGTCATAACCGGGCGAGTCGAGCGCATCCGAGCCGAATTCGACCACGTCGCCGCTGATCAGCACGCCGCGCACTCGGCGAATGTTGTGCACGGTGAGACCGTATTTCAGGCAATGAACGCCGCCCGCATTCTCGGCGACATTGCCGCCGATCGAGCAGGCGATTTGCGACGATGGGTCGGGTGCGTAATAAAGGCCATAAGGCGCGACCGCTTCGGTGATCGCGAGATTGCGCACGCCCGGTTGCACGATGGCTGTCCGCGCATCGCGGTCGATCGAAAGAATCCGCTTGAATTTGGCGAGCGAAAGAACGACACCGGCCGCTACGGGCAGCGTGCCGCCTGGAAGACTGGTACCCGCGCCGCGCGCGACCACCGGCACCGACAACTCGTGGCAGCGGCGCAGAATCGCGACGACTTGACCTTCATTGTCGGGTAGCAAAACCGCCCCGGGGACCTCGCGGTAGAGCGTGAGCCCGTCGCACTCATAGGGCTTCGTTTCCTCCTGCGTCGTCAGCAAGGCCGACGGTGGAAGAATGGCCGCGAGCGCGGCATGAACGGTCGGATCAAGCATGGGTACGCCCCGCGGCCGCCGAGAGATTCAGCTCGGTCGCTGCGATCAACCATCGATTTTACTCCGGGGCGGGATCGCGACCTTTACACGGTCGTGAATGGCGGCGATGGACCCGTAACGCGAGGGCGCGAAGTCGCTACTTCATCGCGAAACAATAAAGCAAGCCTGCGCCTCCCGTGCTCTTCAGCCCGTCGTCGCTGCAGCCGCGCGTCGGATGCGACGAGTTCCACGAGACGTTCGCAACCGGATCGGGGTTGGTTCCGGTCCGATTGTGGTGACCGACGATTGCGGATCCTTCGCCGCTCTTCGTCCAGTTGCCGCAAGTCTTGTCCTCACCGGGCGGGAACGCCGTGCCACCCGGTTGCGTGCCGGTCAGGATGTCATGTTTGTTCGTTCCTTCGTCGCTCGTTGGGACAATTTCGCCCTTTTCGGTGAGCGCGGTCTGCTTGTTCAGATTGTTGGTGGCGTGAAGCTCCGTCACATCTTTCGCGATGACGACGCCTTTGGCGTTCTGCCATGGGCCGTTGCCGATGCGGTCGCGCGCATTGACGGCCTGCGCCCCCTGCGTGCTGAGGTAGGCGTGCCACGTCCGGCTACCTGCCCCTGCCGCGGTCGCGAGCGCCTGGCAATGCTTGTCGGCGCCCTCGAGGCCGCCGAAGTCGGCGCCCTTGCCCGATCCAACACTGGTGACGAAGAAGCTCATGTTCGCCGCCTGCGACTGCGCGCCGGCGTCAATCCCGAATCCAAGGAACGCGATGAATGCAACAACGGCGCAGCCGGCACGTGTCATGACTATCCTCCAGAGATGCGACGACGGGTGATGGTAAACATGCGGGCCACCGTCCCTATTCCACTGTCTGCCCGTGCCTGACTGGCTATAATCGCGCGACTTTGACGCATCCGGAGGATTCATGCGTACGTTTTACCGATGGGCGCTCGCGTTGATGATGGCCATCGTGACAGCGGAAGGAGCGTACGCGCAGACCGCGCTCAAGATGAACATCTCCGTCGCTCAGAATTCGCATTACGGCGTCGCCATCGACGCGTTCGCGCGCGAGGTCGAGAAGCGAACCAACGGCCGCTACAAGATCCAGAATTTCTATGCCGGAGCGTTGGGCGCCGAGCGTGAGTCGATCGAAGGCATTCAGCTTGGCACGCTCGATCTGACGATGACATCGACCGGTCCGGTGCCGAACTTCGTGCCGGAAGTCGCCATTCTCGACATACCGTTTCTGTTCCACGATTACGCGCATGCTCGTGCCGTGCTCGATGGTCCGATCGGGCAGGATCTGCTCACCAAATTCGATGCGAAAGGCATCAAAGCGCTCGCGTGGGGGGAGAACGGCTTTCGCCACATGACGAACAACAAGCATCCGGTCAATACGCCCGACGATCTCAGGGGTCTCAAGATGCGGACGATGGAGAATCCCATTCACATCGAGGCTTATCGGCAGTTCGGCATTCTGCCGACGCCGATGGCCTTCACCGAAGTGTTCACCGCCTTGCAGCAAGGCACCGTCGACGGACAGGAAAATCCACTCTCCGTGATCACCGCCGCGAAATTGGAGCAGGTGCAGAAGTATCTATCGCTGACCGGACACGTCTACTCTCCCGCGCTGATCCTGATGAGCAAGGCGCAATGGGACAAGCTGTCGGCGGCGGACCAACAAGCGTTCTCCGCAGCCGCCAGGGAGGCGGTCAAGGCAAATCGCGCGCGCATCGACGAAGACGAAAAACGCGCGGTCGGCGACTTGCGGGCGAAGGGGATGGCGGTCGTCGATACGCTGGACAAGACGAAATTCCAGGCGGCGCTGAAGCCCGTCTACGACGATTTCTCGAAACGCTTCGGGCAAGAGAACATCGACAAGATCAAGAATTACAAATAGCCGAACACGCCGGGCAGCCACGTCGACAGCGCAGGAATGAACGACAGCACGATCAGCACGGCGATCTGCGCCCACATGAACGGCCACAGCTCGCGCACCATTCGCGTGAGCGGCACTTTGGCGACGACGGACGTCACGAACAAAAGCCCGCCGACCGGCGGCGTGATCATGCCCATCGTCAGGTTCACGATCACGACGATGCCGAACTGAAGATCGTTGATGCCGAGCGCATGCGCGATTGGCGCGAGAATCGGCACGAGCACGACAATTCCCGGCAGTGGCTCGATGAAGATGCCGAACGCCAGCAGCAGCAGATTGACGGCGAGCAGGAACGCGATCGGGCTCAATTTCAAGTCGACGATGAATGCCGTCAACTCCTGCGGCACACGGGAGATCGTCAATACCCATGCAAAAGCGGCGGACATCGCGACGATGATCAGCACGGCGGCCGTCATCAGCGCCGAGCGCGCGAGAATCGACGGCAGCATCGGCCACGTCAGCGTCCGGTAGATCACGCGGCCGGCGAACAGCGCGTAGAACACCGCCACGACGCTCGCTTCCGTCGGCGTAAACGCCCCCGAAGCGATGCCGCCGAGGATCAGCACCGGCAGCACAAGCGCGGGCAGCGCGCGCCATGTGTTGCGAAGGTAATCGGATGCCGACAAGCGTTCGTTCAGGCCGCGATAGTTGCGCCGCACCGATATCGAATGGTTGATGGCGGCCATGGCAATGGCAATGACGATGCCCGGGACGATACCGGCGATCAACAAGCCGACGAGGTTGATATCCGGATACGCAATCGCGTAGATGATCATGCTGATCGACGGCGGAATGATCGGCCCCAGAATCGACACCGCGGCCGTCAGCGCGGCGGCGTATTCGGCGAGATAGCCGTCCTTTTTCATCATGCGGATCATGATCGCGCCGGGACCCGCGGCATCCGCCAGCGCTGATCCGCTGATGCCCGAGAAAAACGTGATCGTCAGGATGTTCGTGTGGCCGAGGCCTCCGCGAAAACGTCCGACGAATTGCGACGCGAAACGCAGCAGCACTTCCGAAAGCGATCCGCCGGTCATCAACTCCGCCGTCAGAATGAAAAACGGCACCGCCATCAACGCGAACACGTCGATGCCGGAAAAGAGATATTTCGGCAACGCGATCAGCGGCAAATGGCCGTAGACGATCGCCGCGATTGTCGCACCGCCCAAGCTGAACGCCACCGGCACGCCCAGCGCGAGGAGCGCCATACACGATATGAACAGAACGGCGATCACAGCTTCGCCGCGTCCGGATCAAATTCGGCGTCAACAATGAATTCGCTGCGGCGGACATAAGGTGCCGCCATCAGCAACAGGTGCATGATCAGCAGCACGAACCCGGCCGGCAGCGCGAGATAGACGAAACCGACCGGTATTTGCAGCACGGGCGTCGTTTGGTGCCACGTGAGCGTCGCGTACCGCGCGCCGATCCATGCCATGAACGCGCAAAAGCCGAGCACCAGCGCAAAGATCATTGCGCGAAGCGTTGGCGCCCACTTTGGGAGTCGCTCTTGCAATGTGTCGATCCCGATATGCCCGCCGTGACGAAGCACGAGCCCGGCGCCCAAAAAAGTCAGCCAGATCATCGCGTAACGCGACACCTCTTCGACCCACAGGATCGAGTGGTTCGTGAGGAAACGCAGCGCGACGTTCGCGAACACCATCAGCGCCATCGCTGCGAGCAACAGGATCAGCAAAGCGCGATTGGCGCGCAGGAAAACCGCGTCGAATCGCGCTAAACGTCCGCCGGAGGGTCGCTCGATGGGCATGGCCGCGCCGATTCTCTTCCTTTTTTGGTATAAGTATTGCTTTATTCTCGTGAAAGGCCTCTCGGCCCCCACGAGACTCTATTTCGATGCACAGCAGCGACATCTACACCAAGACCGAGCTGGGCGTGCGCGAGCTCAGGGAACGCCACCTGAACCTCCCGCTTCCGCTGCGGAGTCTCCTCATCATGATCGACGGCAATCGCACGGTTGCCAACGTGCTCGAAAAGGCACGCGCATTGGGGCTTGACGATCAAGCCTTTGAAACGCTCGCGATTCAGGGGCTGGTTGCGCCAAAGTTCTCCGCGCCGAGCGCTGCCGTCAACGGCGCGATGGAGCCGCAGCGCAGCGAAGCCGACGTCGAGCGCTACCTCCGAGCGCAGCAAATGATGAGCGACGCAATCAACAGCCATCTGGGCTTTCGCGGCTATGGCCTTATGATGCGTCTGCAAAAAGCCGCGAACTTGCACGAACTACACGACCTGTTACGCGACGTCGCGGCGGTGCTCGTGAAGCGTATGGGTATCGATGGCGCAACGCCGATCGTGTCCGAAATCGAGCAACAGATCATAGTGCGGCAGTGACAGCGTCCCGGCCCGATCGAGGCCGCCCTCTGGCAGGTTTGCAAATCGTCGAAATGGGCGCGCTGATCGCCGGGCCGTTCTGCGCCAAGATCCTGGCGGAATTCGGTGCCGATGTCGTGAAAATCGAGCCGCCCGGCGTCGGCGATGCGCTGCGCAAATGGCGCTACCTGAAAGACGGCACGTCGTTGTGGTGGCACGTGCAGTCGCGCAACAAGCGTTCGGTGACGCTCGATCTGCGCAAGCCCGAAGGTCAGGCGATCGCGCGCAAGTTGATTGAGCGCGCCGATATCCTGGTCGAAAATTTCCGCCCGGGCACGCTCGAGCAATGGGGGCTCGATTACGAATCGCTGTCGAGCGTCAACGCGGGTCTGGTGATGGTGCGCATATCAGGGTACGGGCAGACGGGGCCTTATCGACACCGGCCGGGATTTGGCGTGATCGGCGAAGCAATGGGCGGTCTTCGCTACGTGACCGGCACACCGGACCGGCCGCCGTCGCGTGTCGGCGTCTCAATCGGCGACACGCTGTCGGCGCTCTACGGCGTGATCGGCGCGATGTTCGCGATCGAGGCGCGTCATCGAACCGGCAAGGGTCAGGTTGTCGATGTCGCGCTCTATGAGTCGGTGTTTTCCGTGATGGAATCGATGTTGCCGGAATTCGACGCGTTCGGCGTGGTGCGCGAGCGGACGGGCTCGATTCTTCCGGGCATCGCGCCGACGTCCGCGTATCTATGCAGCGATGGCAGCTTCGTGCTGATCGCGGGGAACGGCGACTCGATTTTCAAGCGGCTCTGTCTCGCGATGGGGCGCGATGATCTCGCCGGCGACGCATCGTTGGCGCAGAACGACGGTCGTGCGCTCCGCCAGCAGTGGCTCGATGGCGAAATCGAGGCATGGACACGCGCCCGTTCGCCGGACGAAGTGTTGGCGGCGATGGACAAAGCCGATGTGCCGGCGTCGAAGATCTATTCGATTCGCGATATCGTGGCCGACGCGCACTATGCCGCGCGCGCAATGATCCGCGAAATTACGCTGGCCGACGGCTCTCGGCTGAAAGTGCCGGGCGTTGTGCCGAAGTTGTCGGATACGCCGGGTGACTTCGATGATGGCGGTCCGAAACTCGGCGAGCACACCGCCGAAGTCTTGCGCTCGCTCGGCTACGACGACGCGGCGCTCGCGGATCTCAGGCAGCGCGGCGTGACTTGACCTACATCGATCGCATCGACGCCAGATAGATGTCCATCGCGAGCGGCGCGATCGCGATGAGCGCGCCCAGCATCAGCGGGATCGCCGGTGAATCGGGCTTTAGCATTGGCAATTACACGCAACGACCGCCGTCGACTTCGAGACAGGCGCCGGTGATGAACGCCGCTTCATGGGACGCGAAAAACACCGCAGCCGTTGCGACGTCCGACGGTTGCGACAAGCGGCCGAGCGGAATCGTCGCGATGAATTGCGCGCGTTTCTGCGGTGTGTCTTCGCCCATGAAGTCCGCGAGCATCGCCGTTTCGCCGGCCACCGGATTGATGACGTTGACGCGGATGTTGTCGCGCGCGAGCTCCGCTGCCATCGAACGCGATGTGACGATTGCAGCGCCCTTGCTGCCGTTGTACCAGGTGAGACCCGGACGCGGGCGTACGCCGGCGGTCGATGCAATCGTGATGAAGGCGCCATCGCGCTGACGTCGAAAATGCGGAACGGCGTGTCGCGCAGTCAGGTACAGGCTTTTCACGTTGACGGCGTAAATGCGGTCGAACTCCGCCTCGGTGACGTCGAGCATCGGTTGATTGCGGTGCGTCGTTCCCGCATTGTTGACGATCGTTGTCAGCCCGCCGAAAGCGGCCAATGCAAAATCGACCAAGCCTTTGACGTCTGCGTCGACCGCAACATTGCCGGCGAAAAACTTCGCGACGCCGCCCGCGCCGACGATGGCGTCGACCGTTTCGCGGCCATGCGCTTGATGAATGTCGTTGACGACGACTTTCGCGCCCTCGGCGGCGAATCGCGTGGCGATGCCGCGCCCGAACCCGGAGCCGGCGCCGGTAACGATCGCGATCTTATCGGCGAGCCGCATTGCTAGCCGTGCCGCAGGATGATGGTTAGGTTGCAGAAATGCGTGGAAAGAACTGCTTACCGGACCTAATGTCGTTCAGCGTCCCGCCAGCACGTCCTTCGAGCCCGCCGGCCTGAACTTCCACGCGAGCGTCTGCTCGTCCACGCGCGGGGTATATGTGATGCCGTCGCGCGTCGCCCACAGGTTCACCTGGAAATGCAGCGGAATGATCCCCGTGTCATTGATCGCGAGCTCGGTTGCGCGCTGCAAATACGCTTCGCGCTTGACGTCATCGACGGTCTGCAGCGCGTCTTCGGTCAGCGCGTCGACCTTGCTGTTCGAATAGCGGCCGCGGTTGGCGGTGCCATATCCCTTGTCGCGGTTGTACGTCATCAACAGCGCCTTCAATGCGGATGACGCTTCGCCGGTGCCCGTGCTCCAGCCGAGCAACATGAAGCTGAACTTGAGGTCGGTCGCCTGCGTGAAGTAGGTTGCCGACGGCATCGTGACGACTTTGGTGTCGACGCCGATACGCGACAGCATTTGCGCGACGGTCTGCGCGATCTTGGCATCGTTCACGTAGCGATTGTTCGGCGCATGGATCGTGATGCCGAAGCCGTTTGGATAGCCTGCCTCGGCGAGCAGCTTTTTTGCACCTTCGGGATCGTACTTTTCCGGTTGAAGATTCTTTGTCGAGCCGAACAGAAAATCAGCCACGAGCTGTCCAGAAGGAAGTGCCTCGGCTTCCATCACGCGCTCGACAATCGCCGGCCGGTTGATCGCCTTCGACAAGGCCTTGCGCACGCGCGGATCCTTGAGCGGATTTTTCGCGAGCGGCGCGCCAGCCCTATCGGTGACGAACGGCGAGACGTCGCGATCGCTGTCCAAGTGAAGATAAATCAGACGATCGGCGACGACGCGGAAAACCGAAACGTGCTTATCGGACTTCATCCTCGCCGCATCGGACGTCGGAACGTTCTCGATCACCTGCACATCGCCCGACAGCAATGCGGCAACGCGCGTCGCGTCGTTGGGAAGTATCCGGAGCGTCACTTTTTCCCACGGCGTCTTGACACCCCAATAATTGTCATTGCGTGCAAGCTCGAGTCGGTCGCTTTTCACATACTTGACGACCTTGTACGGACCGGTCCCGATCGCTGCCTTACCGCTGTTGAAGTCTTCGGTCGATGCGGTGGCGAACTGCTTCGAGATGATCGCGACCTGCGTCAAGTCGGTCGGCATCAACGGATAAGGCGTCGCGGTCTTGAAGCGGATCGTGTAGGGATCGACGACTTCGATTTTCTGGATCTGTTTGGTGTATGCAGTGAACGGCGAAGGGCTGTTGGGAACTTTGGGCACGCGCTCAATCGACGCGACGACATCGGCGGCGGTGAATTCGCTGCCGTCGTGGAACTTGACCCCTCTGCGCAGCTTGAATTCCCACGTCGTCGGATCAAGCGTTTTCCATTCGGTAGCCAGGCCCGGGATCGGCTGCGACTTTTCATTGCGCTCGACCAGGTAACCGTAGATGTGCGCCGCGACATTATTGTTCGGCGTCAGGTTGTGATAGTGGGGGTCGATTGCCGTGACATCGGTGCCGAGGCCAATGGTCAAGTTGGCGGCGACCGCAGCGAGCGCGACGCCGAACGTGCCGAGACCGGCCAGGAAGCGGAGCATGGAAAGCATGGGTATTACCTCGGGATAGCGCGCCCGGTTATGAAGCATCGCACTATCGCTTGTCGATGCCTATCGGAAGAATAGCGCATGGGCCGCGGTTGTAACAAAAAGCAACGTCGCCATCGGCCGTCAACGCCCTGCTTCCATGGGGCGTTTTTGGGCTCGTGGTTCAGACTACGCCCCAAAAAACACCGGAACCTGCCCAACGGGCGCTTGTCTATTAATAATGGGAAAGGAGACACGTATGTTCCGACGAATTGTTCTTGCATCCGCCCTTGCCGGCACGTTGGCAGTGGGCCTTGCCGTCGCACCTGCTGCGTCGGCGCGTGATTCATGGAGCGTTTCGATCGGTGTCCCTGGCGTCGCCATAAGCGCGGGCTCACCGTATTACTATGGTCCTTATTACAGGCCCTATTACAGGCCTTATTACCGATCGTATTACTACGCGCCACCTCCGGTCGTGTACCGTCCGGTACCAGTCTATAGGCCGTACGCATACGGCTACGGTCCCGCCTACTACGGGTACCGCTGGTGAGCCAACCGTTAACTTTTTCACGTGAATTCGCCGGCTTCGTGCCGGCGAATTTTTTGTGTCATTTGTTTGTGTCGAACGCAGCGGATCACACAGCGCGTCGAAGCGGGGTGAGCTGCTGCGCGAGGGGCGCCTATGGCGCAGTCGGCGAAGCGGGCGGCGCGGGCGGCGCGGCCGTGTCGGCGGCGTTGGGTCGACGCTCACGGCCGCGGCGGGCTGTCCCGCTTCGACGACGTGATTTGCGCCACGTCGAAGCCCTGAGCGCAGCGGCTCACGCCGCTCTTAGAAGAGACGTCATGCGCTACCCGCGATATCGAATCCGGTAAATCGCCCCGGCTGTGTCGTCCGATACGAACAACGAACCGTCCGGCGCGACGCTCACGTCTGCCGGTCTCCCCCAGACGCGATCACCCTGCAGCCAGCCTTCCGCGAACGGTTCGTATGCGACCGCTTTGCCGGCTGCGTCGAGCCGGACCAGCGTGACGCGATAGCCGATTTTCTGGCTGCGGTTCCATGATCCGTGTTCGGCGATGAAAATCTGATTGCGAAACGCGGTCGGGAATTGCGTCCCGGTATAGAACCGCATGCCGAGCGATGCGACATGCGGACCCAGCTTTCGCGCCGGCGGCACGAATTCGCTGCACGGATGTTGCTTGCCGAATTCCGGATCGGAAATATCGCCGCCATGGCAATACGGATAGCCGAAATGCTGCGGTACTTTCGTGACATGATTGAGCTCGTCGGGCGGCACATCGTCGCCGAGCATGTCGCGGCCGTTGTCGGTGAACCAAAGCTCTTTCGTGCGCGGATCCCAATCGAAGCCCACCGAATTGCGCACGCCTCGCGCAACGGTTTCGCGGCCGGAGCCGTCAGCATTCATTCGCTCGATGTGCGCGTAGCGTTCGGGGTCGGGCTCGCAGATGTTGCACGGCGCGCCCACATTCACATACAGCTTGCCGTCGGGGCCGAAGGCGATGAATTTGCGCCCGTGATGTCCGTCCGACGGCAGCTTGTCCGTTACGACGACCGGTTCCGGCGGCGATTGCACCCGATGTTCTATGTCGTCAAAACGCAGAACGCGGCTGACGGCGGAAACGAATAGCGCGCCGTTGTGAAACGCGACACCTCCGGGATCGCGCAATCCCGATGCGATCGTATGGACGCTCGCCTGGCCGCCGGCGTTTGGCGCCGCGAACGTGAGTGCGTAAACGTTCCCTGCTGATGATCCGACGAACAGCGTGCCCCGGTCACCCCATGTCATCGCGCGCGCACTCGGTACGCGTGCAACGAGCTCGATCGAGAACCCCGGAGGAAGCTTGATCTGATCCAGCGTGGGCGATTGGGCAGCGCATGATTGGCTTGCTGCAATATTGACGCTGAGAGTCGCAACGACGGCAATAAAGCGCCATGATTTCTTCGTGAAGTCGAAACGCATGCCGGCTCACTCCTTGAGCGCCACTTTTCGGCTAGCGAGCTCCTGCATCAGCGCAAACTGCAATGCGCTCAGCAAGTCGGGATGGCTGGGGATGCCGAGCGACGTGTGTATGCGAAGCTCGAACCCGATCGCTCCTCCGCTCAATGTTGTCAGTCTGACGACCGGTGCCGGGTCCCGCAAAACGTCCGGATTCGCTGCCGCAACGGTCAGCATCGCGTCACGGACCGTGTTGAGATCGTTAGCGTACTTCGCAGCGATGGCAAGGCGAAGCTGCCCAACGCCGTGGCCGTGCCGCCAATTTTTCACGGTCTCGGTGATGAGCTTCTGATTCGGCACGATGGCCGCGACGTTGTCGTTTGTCAGCACCGTCGTCGCACGGGCGCCGATTTCGACCACGCTGCCCTCGATGCCGCCGATATCGACGCGATCGCCGAGCCTCACGGGCCGCTCGAACATCACGATCAATCCGCTGACGAAGTTGCTCACGATATTCTGCAGGCCGAAACCGACGCCGACGCCGATCGCCCCTGCGATGACGGTGAAAGTCGTCAGATTGATGCCGGCCGCCTGCATGATGATCATGAATCCGATCACCAGCGTCGTATAGCGAACCAGCAAGCCGATCGTATGTCGCGTCGTTGCTTCGAGATGCGTATGTCCGGCGAGGCGGCGATCGAGCCAGCGTGTGAGAAAGCCGCTGAACCAGAACAAGACGATCAATCCGACCACGACGAAGCCGATGTCCCACAGCGTGATCGGCGTGCCGCCCAGTGTAAAAAGCCGCACGTCGAAGCGATCGAGTTCCCGGACCAGTTGAGGGGCTTCCATGTTCGAAGGACCTATTGATGGCGCGACACATTTAGACGCCGCCTGCGGCCGGTCGTTCGGTGGTTTTCTAGAGGAAGAACTTGCTCGGGTAATCCTTACAGCTGTCTATTACAAACGGCGCTACAATCGCGCTAGGTACGCGCCAACAGTGGATACCCTCGTGACGAAGGATGCCGGATGGTCCGACGCCGATGTCGACGTCGATGCGCTCGTTGGACTACCGCTGATCCGGCAATGGATCGCCTTCGACACCACGAGTCGTGAATCCAATCTCGCGCTGATCGAGTGGTCGCGGAAATATCTCGAGTCATTCGGCGCGTCAGCGGCGCTCACGTTCGATGATTCGCGCCGCAAGGCCAACCTGTTCGCGACGCTGCCCGCCCGCGACGGCAATGCGACGACCAACGGTATCGTGTTGTCGGGTCATACCGATGTGGTTCCCGTCGACGGCCAGCCATGGGATACGCCGCCCTTCGAGGCAACGCTGAAAGATGGACGTCTGTACGGCCGCGGCGCGGCCGACATGAAGAGCTTTTCGGCAATCGGGCTGGCATTCGTGCCGGAGTTCGTACGTCGCGGACTCGCGCGGCCGTTGCATTTCGCGCTGTCGTACGACGAGGAGATCGGGTGCATTGGTGTGCGCCGGCTCATCGCCGATGTCGTCGCGAAAGGCTGGACACCGGCGGGCTGCATCGTGGGCGAGCCGACCGGCATGCAACTCGTCGTGGCACATAAGGGCAAGATGAGCTGGCGCTGCCGCGTGCGCGGCCGCGAAGCGCATTCCTCGCTCACGCCGCACGGAGTCAACGCAGTCGAGATCGCATGTGCGATCGTTGGGTACATCAGCGAGCGGGCGCGCCAATTCCGCGACGGACGACGCGACGATGCCTACGACGTACCGTATTCGACGGCGCACGTCGGCGTGATCCGCGGCGGCACCGCGCTCAACATCGTCCCGCGCGACTGCTCGTTCGATTTTGAAATCCGCCACTTGCCGTTCGACGACCCAACGGCGTTCTTCGCCGATGTCAAGGCGTTTGCGGCAACGCTTGTTCCTTGCATGCATGCGGTCGATCCCGATACGTACATCGCGTTCGATCCGATGTCGACGATGCCCGGTCTCGACACTCAGGGTGAGAGCGAAATCATCGCGCTCGGCAGCGCGTGCAACGGGAGTCACGACTTCGGCAAGGTGTCATTCGGAAGCGAAGCGCCGTTGTTCCATGCCGCTGCAATTCCTGCCGTGCTTTGCGGACCCGGACACATCGCGCAAGCGCATCAGCCAAACGAATGGGTGAGCGTCGAGCAACTCGCGCGCTGTGAATCGTTCATGCGTCGGCTTGCCGACCATATCTGCGTCGCGTAACTGCGGCGCTTTTCGACACCGAGCGAACGATGCGCCCGCCCACGGCGCCGCCCACCATCGAGATCAGCTTCCCCGATCTTTCGCCTTGGGAGAGAGGAAACACGGGCATTCCTTACGCCTGGCGCTTCGAGTCCAAGCGAGCCGGCCCACAGGTCACGCTCCAGGCGCTGACGCACGGTAACGAGGTATGTGGTGCGATCGCGCTCGCTAAATTGCTGGAATGGGCGTTTCGGCCGGTCCGCGGAACGTTGACGCTCATTTTTGCGAACGTCGAAGCGTATCTCGCGTTCGATGCCGCTGATCCGTTTGCTTCGCGCTGCATCGATGAAGATCTGAATCGGCTGTGGACGCCTGACGTGCTCGATGGACCACGGCAATCGCGTGAGCTTACCCGTGCACGCACGCTGCGGCCGTGCTACGACGCGACCGATTTTCTGCTCGACTTGCACTCGATGACCGATCCCTGTCCGCCGCTCGGCCTGGCCGGCCGCCAACGGAAAGGTCTCGAGCTTGCATACGGCGTCGCGCTGCCCGAGCACATCGTGATCGACGAGGGACACAGGGCCGGTCGGCGCTTGCGCGATTATGCTTTTTTCGACGATCCCGCCGATCCGCGTAGCGCGCTGTTGATCGAATGCGGTCAGCATTGGGAGCACGCGTCCCCCGCGGTTGCGATGCAGGCGGCGCTGCGTTTCCTGCGCCACTTCGGCATAGCGTCGCCGGAATTTCTCGACGAGCGGCTCGATCGAGAGCCGTTGCCGGCGCAACGCGCGATTCAAGTCACCGATGTCGTGACCATTGCTACCGATGATTTCGGCTTCGTGATTCCGGTCGCGGGATTGGATGTTGTCGCGAAGCAAGGAACGCTGCTCGCGCGGGACGGGGAACGCGAAATCCGCACGCCCTATGACGAGTGCGTGCTCATCATGCCTGCGCGACGCCCGCGCCGCGGCGAGACGGCCGTACGGCTGGGCCGTTTTGTTGCCTGAGACTACTGAAGCGGCGTAGCCGACACTCGCGGCGGGTCGTACCAATAGCGACGCTGGATTTCCCGCTGGACGATCGCTTCCTGCGTCACATCAGGCGCGAATGTGAGGATTACCGCGCCATCGAGATCCGTGCGGAACAGACGTGCGTCCGTGCGCGCATAACGGGCGACGACTTCAGCGCGCGGATGCCCAAAGCGATTGCGGTAACCCGGTGTGAATACGGCAATGCGCGGTGCGACGGCGGCGACGAACGGGGGCGTCGATGACGTCCTCGAGCCATGATGCGGAACGACCAAAGCGTCCGCGCGTAAAGCGTCCGCATTCTCGCGCAACAGCCACGCCTCGCTCACTGCCTCGATGTCGCCGGTCAACAACGCACTGCCATAGGGCGAATCGATGCGCAGCACGCACGACAGATCGTTTGTCTTCACGCCCCGCTCGCTGTATTGCGACATCGGCGGGAACAAAACGGTGAACGTGACGCCATCCCAGTGCCACGATTGTCCGGCCGTGCAGCGCCATGCCGTACCTCGCAGCGACGCGCGCGTAACGATTGCGCTCTCGACCGGAAGTGACGACCACAGTACGTTTACCGGAACGGTCTGCAGCAATGACAATGCGCCGCCGGCGTGATCGAGATCTTGATGGCTGACCACCAGCGCGTCGAGCGCGCCGATGCCCGTCGCGCGCAAATAAGGCGCAACGATGCGTCCTCCTGCATCGATCGTGTCACCGACGCGCGGTCCGGTGTCGTAGACGAGCGCATGTCGCGCCGTTTCGACAACGACCGCAAGCCCCTGCCCCACATCGAGCGTCGTGAGACGAAAGGCGTTTGCCGGCGGCGGCGCGGGCCGTACGAGAAAAACGGGTAACAACCAGACGACGCCAAGACATCGTCCCAGAATGCCGCGCGGGGCAACCAGCAGGACAACGCCGAGCGTACCGACGACCACGGTCCACACGGCCGGCGCGTGCTGGACCCAAACGGCCGACGGCAAGGCGGCCAGCGTCTGCAAAAATGCCATCAGCAACGACAGCAGCGCATGCGCACCAAGCCAGATAGCGTCGAGAGGCAGCACGATGCCGGAAAGCGCGAGCGGGACGATCGCGAGTGTGACCGCCGGGATCGCAACGGCGTTGGCGAGCGCCGAGACGAGCGAGAATTGCTGGAACAACGCGAGCGTCGCGGGTACGAGGCCGATCGTCACGACCCATTGCGTGCGCGTGCCTTCGCGCAACGTCCGTTTGACTCGTTCCAACGATGACGACGCAGGTTTCGATGCCAATCGCCCGGAACCGGCGAAGAGCAATAAACCGACGGCGCCGAACGACAGCCAGAACCCCGGCGCGAGCGACGCCCATGGATCCCAAAGCAACACGGCAACGAGCGACCACAGCCATACGACGGCCGCAGTGCCAGGACGGCCGAGCCATAGCCCGCAAGCGCCGACCCACAGCATCAACAGCGTACGCACGGCGGGTACTTCGGCGCCCGCAAGAAGCACGTAGGCAAACGCGAACGTCGCACCCACGACCGCCGCGATCTTGCGCGCCGGGATTCGCGTCGTGATTCGGATGCTCCGTCGCGTGAGAAGGAACGCCAGGCCGCCGGCAAGTGCGGCGAACACCGTCACGTGCAACCCCGAAATGCTGACGAGGTGTGCGATGCCGGTCCGGTTGAACACGAGCCATTGCACTTCCGGAATCGCGCGTTGGTCGCCGATTGCCAGCGCGACGAGCACGCCGGCATAGGGCTGCCCATCGAGAACTGTCATGATCCGCGTGCGTACCGACTCGCGCGCACGCTGGATGTAATCGTTGGGTCGGCCGACGAATGCGTCGACGAGCGCGTTGTTGACGTCGGGACGTACGTATCCGGTCGCGCGAAGATCGTGCTCGAGCAACCACGCTTCCAAATCGAAGCCCGCGGGATTGACGTTGCCGTGCGGCCGCTTGAGGCGAACTGTCAGCGCCCAGCGCTCGCCTGCATGCACGGCCGGAATATCCTGCGCTTCGTCGCCTTTGGCGCGTTGCGCGTACCAACCGAGCGAGAGGTGCGCGGGAACGATCGCGTCATCGGTCAGAATGCGCTCGACTGCAAACGTGAAGCGCGCACCGCGGTCAACCGGCTGCGGCAGGTCGTCGACGATCCCGATGACGCGGAGATCGACGCCCTCCCATTGCGATGGAAGTGCATCGGCGAGCCGCATCTCTGCATGCCAAGCGGCATAGCTGAATCCGAACAACGCTGCACAGATGGCGAGCGCGAGCGATCGCCGCCAGTCGTTTCGCCGAACCACGGCCAATGCGACGATCCACGCGGCTCCCGACACGGTCGCCAACGCCGACGGGTACGCGGGAAGCGCCGCGCACATTTGTAGCGCTACGACACCGGCGGCGAAGAACGCGAGGAACGGAGTAACGGGCGAGCGCATCAGAGGCCGCCCAGCGCAACGCGCTCGCGGCGGCAGCTGCTGACTTTACGACTCGATGATCGCCGCGGCCATTCACCGTTCGGCCGATTGCGATGGGCTCAGTATGCTTAGCGCTTGGCGTACAGCACGAGCTGCGTACAGCGGAACAACGCGATCGTCTTGTGATCGGTCTTGCGCGTCACGACCGCGTCCCAGATCTGGGTCGAATTCCCCAGGTGCGCTGCACGGGCAACGGTCGCGATTGTGCCCTCGAGCGCCGTCCCGATGAAATTGCTCTTGAGCTCGGCGGTGGTGAACCCGGTCGCGCCTTCGGGAAGGTTAAGGACGCACCCGTAACCGCAGGCCGTGTCGGCGAGCGCAATCACTGTCGCTGCATGCAGGTAACCATTGGGGGCGAGCAGATCGGGGCGTATGTCCAGCTCCGCGTCGATCCGGCCTTCGTCGAATGCCGTAACACGAAATCCAACCAGCCCCGGCAATCGGCCGGTACCGCGCTGATTCAGTATGTCGAGCGTAACGCCGTCGCGCAGTGCCATCCGGAGCTCCTGTTGTTGTTAAGCGGATCCCCGAACCGCCTGCGCGATGTCGGCGGCGAAGCGATCGACGGCCTCGAGTGGCGTATCCCAGGCACACATGAACCGCACGCCCGTCGCGCCGACGAAGTTGTAAAAACGCCACCCTTTGGCGCGCACCGCCTCGATGACACGCACCGGCAGGTCGACGAACACGCCGTTGGCTTCGACCGGTGCGATCAATTTGACACCCGGCAGGTTTTCGATTGCGACGGCGAGTCGGCGGGCCATCGCGTTAGCGTGCGCGGCATGCTTGAGCCACACGCCGTCGTTCATGATCGCGGACCACGGCGCGGCGAGAAAACGCATCTTCGACGCGAGCTGACCGCCCTGCTTGCGGCGGCGCAGGAATTCGTCGGCGAGCGCGCGATCGAAAAACACGATCGCTTCACCGAACGGCAAACCGTTCTTCGTGCCGCCCAGGCTCAGCAGATCGACGCCGGCACGCCAAGAGATGTCCGCCGGCGCACAGTCGAGAGACGCGACCGCATTGGCGAAGCGCGCGCCGTCGAGCTGGACTTTCAATCCGCGTGCGTGCGCCATTTCGCAGAGTGCACGGAGCTCTTTCGGCGTGTAGACGGTGCCGAACTCGGTCGCTTGCGTGAGCGCCAACGCGCGAGGTCGCGATCCGTGCTCATCGTGCGCAGGCGTTGCGAGTGCCGCAATGGCGTCGGGGATGAGCTTCGCGTGCGGCGTTTGTGCCGTCAACAGCTTGGCGCCGCCGCTGAAAAACTCCGGCGCGCCGCACTCATCGACGTTGACATGAGAATTGGCGTGGCAAATGACGGCGTCGGTACTGTGACAAATCGACGCGAGCCCGAGCGAGTTCGCGGCCGTGCCGTTGAACACGAGAAACACATCGCAATCGGTGTCGAACGCGGCGCGGATCGCGTTGGCCGCGGCGCGTGTCCAGTCGTCGTCGCCGTAACCGGGAGCGTGGCCCCGATTCGCTTCGACGAGCGCAGCGAGCGCTTCCGGACAAATGCCAGCGTTGTTGTCGCTCGCGAATTGCGGCGACTGCGCGTCCGCCGTCACAGGCGCTCTGCGATCCAGTCGCGGACCGAATTGAGCGCTGCGGGAAGCGCAGCCGGATTGGTGCCACCGGCTTGCGCCATATCGGCACGGCCGCCGCCTTTGCCGCCGACTTGCTGCGCGACATGATTGACGAGCTCGCCGGCCTTCACTTTCGCCGTCAAGTCCTGTGTCACGCCGGCAATCAGCGTGACTTTGCCGTCGGCAACGCTGCCGAGCACGATCGCGGCGCTGCCGAGCTTGTCTTTGAGCTTGTCCATCGTTTCGCGCAACGCCTTGGCATCAAGGCCGTCGAGCGCCGCCGCAAGCACCTTCGCGCCCTTGACGTCGACCGCGTTCTCCGCCAAATCCTGTCCCATGCTGGCCGCCGATTTGGCTTTGAGTTGCGCCAACGCCTTTTCGGTCGCTTTCGCGCTCTCCTGCAATTGCGCAATGCGTGCCTCGAGCTCGGCGACCGGCGCCTTCAGCAACTGCGCTGCGCGGGCAAGCTGCGCCTCCTGTTCCTGCACATATTGAAGCGCACCGCGGCCGGTCGTCGCCTCGATCCGGCGAATGCCCGATGCGACGCCGCCTTCGCTCAGGACCTTGAAGAATCCGATGTCACCGGTGCGCGAGACATGCGTGCCTCCGCACAATTCGCGCGACGTGCCAATGTCGAGGACGCGGACTTCGTCGCCGTACTTTTCGCCGAACAGCATCATCGCACCCTGCTTGCGCGCGTCGTCGATCGGCATCACCCGCGCCGTCGTCGGCGCGTTCGCGAGGATCTCGGTGTTCACGAGCGTTTCGATCCGGCGAATTTGCTCGTCGGTCAACGGTGCGTTGTGCGCGAAGTCGAAGCGCGTACGTTCCGGATCGACGAGTGATCCCTTTTGCTGAACGTGTGGACCGAGCACGTCGCGCAAAGCCTTGTGCATCAGATGCGTCGCCGAATGGTTGCGCATCGTTCGTCCGCGCGCGTCCTCGTCGACGGTAGCGGCGACCGTGTCGCCGACTTTCAGCTCGCCAGTCTTGATTTCCCCGATATGGCCGACGACATCGGGTTGAATTTTTTGCGTGTCTTCGACGCTAAACAGCGTCAGGCACGCGCCGCCTTTGGTGAGCTCGCCGCGATCGCCGACTTGACCGCCCGCTTCCGCATAGAAAGGCGTTTTGTCGAGGACGACAAACCCGCGCTCACCGGCGATCAGCGTGTCGACGGCAGCGCCGCCCTCGTACAACGCCACGACCCGCCCTTCATCGGACAGCGTCTCATAGCCGCGAAAACGCGTCTTCGGTCCCGCATAGGTAAGCGACTCGCCGGCCTTGAACTGCGACGCAGCGCGCGCGCGGTCGCGTTGCGCCTCCATCGCACGATGGAATCCCGCTTCGTCGACCGTCACGCCGCGCTCGCGACACACGTCCGCGGTGAGATCGAGCGGAAAACCGAACGTATCGTAGAGCGTGAACGCCGTTGCGCCGTCGAGAACCTGGTTGCCGCCAGCGGCGAGCTTGGCGAGCGCCTCGTCGAGAATCCGGATGCCGTTCTCGATCGTTTCGCCGAATCGCTCTTCTTCGGTCCGGAGCACTTGCGCGACGCGGTCTTTGTTCTTTGTAAGCTCCGGATAGGCATCGCCCATCGTGCAATCGAGATCGTCGACCATCCGATGGAAGAACGGTTTTTTTTGCCCCAGCTTGTAGCCGTGACGGATTGCGCGGCGAATGATCCGCCGCAGCACGTATCCGCGACCTTCACTGCCCGGAATGACGCCATCGACGATCAGGAACGCGCACGCGCGGATGTGATCGGCGATGACCTTGAGCGACGCGCTGTCGCGATCCTTCGCACGCGTTTCGCGCGCGGCAGCGGCGATCAGATCGACAAAGAGGTCGATCTCGTAGTTCGAATGAACGTGCTGCAGTACCGCGGCAAGGCGCTCGAGGCCGAGACCCGTGTCGACGCAGGGCCGCGGTAACGGCGCCATTGCCCCGCTTGCATCGCGGTTGAACTGCATGAACACGAGATTCCAGATTTCGATATAGCGATCGCCTTCCGCATCGGGCGATCCGGGCGGGCCGCCGAAAACCCCGGGACCGTGGTCGTAGAAAATCTCGGAGCATGGACCGCAGGGACCGGTGTCCCCCATCTGCCAGAAATTGTCGCTGGCGAACTTGCCGCCCAAGTTATCGCCGATGCGCACGCATCGTTCGGGTGGGACGCCGATGTCTTTCGTCCAGATGTCGTACGCTTCGTTGTCGTCGATGTAGACGGTCGTCCATAAACGCTCCGGCGGAAGGCCGTATTGCCGGGTCAAAAGCTCCCACGCGTAATGGATCGCGTCGCGCTTGAAATAGTCGCCGAAGCTGAAATTGCCGAGCATCTCGAAAAACGTATGGTGCCGCGCCGTATAGCCGACGTTTTCGAGATCGTTGTGCTTGCCGCCCGCCCGCACGCAACGCTGGGCGGTCGTCGCGCGCACGTACGATCGCTTGTCAATGCCGAGGAATACGTCCTTGAATTGGACCATCCCGGCGTTGGTGAAGAGCAACGTTGGGTCGTTCGCCGGAACGAGCGGCGAGCTGGGGACGTGCGTGTGCCCCTTCGAGACGAAGTACTCGATGAACTTGCGGCGAATTGCGGCGACTTTCATACGCGAACCCGGCAGCCGTGCGTCCGGCGACCAAACGTACCTAAAGAAATCAAAACGTTGGATTTTAACGCGATTGGCGCGTTCCGCTCAAAAGACGACCACGCGCGAGATGAAGCGGTATGTGGGGCTATTCCATTGTCTCGTCGCCTGCGGCCACGTGCCGTAGCACCTTGAGTGCTATCGTGATGCTGTAGCCGCGCGCTTGCAAAAACCTCACCTGGCGAGCTTTTTCGCGATCATCTTTAGGCAAAACCCCAAAGCGTCGCTGCCACAGCGCCGTCGCGTCAGCCACTTCGTCCGTGAGCGCTATCGATGCGAGGGCATCGACGGCCGCGGCGGGTGCGACCTGTTTTTGCCTCAATTGATGCGCGATGGCGCGCCGGCCATAACGACCCGCCTTTTGCGCGACCAATGCTTGCGCGAAGCGGGCGTCCGATAGATAGCCGTTTTGTTCCAGCTCGTCGAGCACGCGCTCGACTTCGTCGCGTGTCGCGCCGCGGGCAAGGAGGCGCGCGTGAAGCTCGGCACGCGCGTATTCGCGGCGCGCGAGTAGGCGGATCGCGGCCGCCTTGAGCGACAGTTGCTGTTTTCCCAACGTCGCCCGACCCGCCACGACGGACTATGTGTCGGCGCCGTTGCCGCTAATCTTGATCCGCGATGGCGTCGGAACGCCGACCGTTTCGCGTATTTTGGCTTCGATTTCCGCAGCGATGTCGGGATGCTCCTTCAGGAAATCGCGCGCATTGTCCTTGCCCTGGCCGATCTTTTCGCCCTTGTATGCGTACCACGCGCCGGACTTCTCGACCACGCGGTGCGTCACGCCCAATTCCACGATTTCACCCTCGCGCGAAATACCTTCGCCATAGAGAATATCGAACAGCGCCTCGCGGAATGGCGGCGACACCTTGTTCTTGACGACCTTCACGCGCGTTTCGTTGCCGACGACCTCCTCGCCGCGTTTGATCGACCCGATACGGCGAATGTCGAGCCGCACCGACGCATAGAACTTGAGCGCGTTGCCGCCCGTCGTTGTCTCCGGATTGCCGAACATCACGCCGATCTTCATTCGGATCTGGTTGATGAAGACGACCAGAACGTTGGCACGCTTGATATTCGACGTGAGCTTGCGCAGCGCCTGACTCATCAGCCGCGCCTGCAGTCCGGGCAATTGATCGCCCATCTCGCCTTCGATTTCGGCCTTTGGCACGAGCGCCGCGACGGAATCGATGACGATGATGTCGACGCTGCCCGAGCGGACCAGCATATCGGCGATTTCGAGCCCTTGTT
>VBCG01000031.1 GCA_005881895.1 Betaproteobacteria bacterium | reverse complement strand
GATCAATCGTCGCCTTGGGCGACAATGACGGCGCGGCGTCAACGACGGTCCGCAAAGGGAGATGGGGTAGTGCGACACAGCTGGGCACTCGTGGTATGTGCGGGATGGGCGCTTGCGGTCGGCGCGGCGCGCGCGTTCGCCGGCGCGCAGGTCGAGGAACGGCTCGCGCCTTCCGTTGTCGCGGGTCTCGCACGATCGATCGCCGACAATCCGGTGCCGGGCGACTACGCTTACCGAACCAATATTGTGCCGTGGGTCGCCGAGATGTCGCGCCGGCTTGCGACCAGGGTCACCGACGAGCGTGAGCGCCGCGAGTTCCTCGCGACGGTCTATTACGAGGCCACGCGCGCGGGACTCGATCCGCAGCTCGTGCTCGGCGTCATCCATCACGAAAGCGGCTTCAAGAAATACGCGATCTCGACCGCCAGCGCGCGCGGCTATATGCAGGTGATGCCGTTCTGGATTCGTCAGATCGGTTCGTCGGACCACAATCTCTTCAACCTGCGCACGAATCTGCGCTACGGTTGCGTGATCCTCCGCCATTATCTCGATATCGAGCATGGCGATTACTATCGCGCGCTCGGGCGCTACAACGGCAGCCTCGGGCGTCCCGACTATCCGAACGCCGTCATCGGCGCCGCGCTCCGCTACCGGCTCGATTCACCGGCCGTAACGGTGCTACAGACTGGCGCATCGCCGTAGGAACCGCCGACCGATTGTCCCGCGCTGTTCGCTACCGCGGACGGTTCGCACCCTCGCCGACCGGACCGCTTCACTTCGGCTCGTTGATTGCCGCGCTCGCGAGCTATGTTGACGCACGCGCACACGACGGCGAGTGGTACTTGCGCATCGATGACATCGACGAGCCGCGCGTTCGCATGGACGCCGAGGTCGACATCCGCAGCACGCTCGAACGGTATGGATTTGCTTGGGACGGCGAGATCGTGCGCCAATCGGAACGCATGGCCCGTTATGCGGCCGCGCTCGCAACGCTGCGCCAAATGGAGGCCATCTACGAATGCGCATGCACGCGACGCGACCTTGAAGCGGCTCCGCTTGGCAGTGGCGGTGAACGCGTGTATCCGGGCACCTGCCGCAACGGCATTCCGGCGGACCGCGCGCTTCGCAGCAATTACGCATGGCGCGTTCGCGTCGACGAAACGGCCGTGCGATTTCGCGATCGATTGCAGGGGCTGCAGCAGCAACACCTCTCCCGCGACATCGGCGATTTCATCGTCAAGCGTGCTGACGGAATGTTTGCCTATCAGCTGGCCGTTGTCGTCGACGATGCGGACTGCGGCATCACGCATGTCGTGCGCGGCGCCGATCTTTTGGCGTCGACGCCGCGGCAAATCTTTCTGCAGCGGAAGCTCGGCTTTCCCGAGCCCGCCTATCTGCACGTTCCGGTCGCGCTCAACGCAGTCGGCGAAAAGCTCTCCAAACAAACGCGCGCCGCGCCGTTGCCGGACAATCCGCTGGCGACCCTTCTCGCGGCGTGGCGTTTTCTCGATCAACCGTTGCCTGCCCAATTACCAACATCGGTAGAACAATTCTGGCGCTCCGCGCAAGACGGATGGTCGCCTGCCAGTTTGCCGCCGGTTCCGATGCTTCCCGCGCCGGTTGCCTATGAACGGCCGGGGCCCGTACGGCTCGACAGCGCATAAAGGATTATTCGCTCGCCAGCGCATGCCGTGGAGCGTATACGTCGAAGGTCAGCGAGCCGGCGGTGCAGCGATCGCCGAGCTTGCCGTGACGGAAGCAAGAGAACCGAGAGGAGCGCAATGTGGCGTAATGCCATGGGGCGAAGGTCCGCGAGTTGCATCATCGCCGCGGTCGTGCTCACCGCGCCGCTTCTCGCGACCGCGCAGATGTCGACCAAGGCCTATCGGATCGGCTGGCTTGGCCACGGCAGCGGTAGCGCTGCGAATCCGAGCGTAGCAGATTTTCGACAGGGCTTGCGGGACCTCCGTTACATCGAAGGCCAGAATCTCACGATCGACTATCGCTACGCAGAGGGCAACGTGGATCGCCTGCCCGACCTCGCGATCGAGCTCGTGCGCCTTCCGGTCGACGTCATCGTGACGTCCGGCGAGCCGGCGGCTCTCGCCGCCAAGCGCGCAACGAGGACGATTCCCGTCGTCGTAACGGAGCTCGGGTTGGACCCCGTCAAGGCCGGGCTCGTGGCGAGTCTGGGCCGGCCGGAGGGGAACGTTACGGGGTTGGCGACGCAAAGCGAAGAGCTGTGGCAGAAACGATTGGCGCTGCTCAAGCAAGTGGTCCCGAGGGCCCAACGCGTGGATGTGCTCTGGAACCCGGCGAATCCAGGCAATGCAAACTGTGTCGAGGAGATCAAGACGGCAGCGTCGGCGCTCGGAATGCAAACAAGCCTGTTCGAGGTGCGCGACGTCGGCGCCTTGGAGCGCGCGTTCCCGTTGATTGCGCGAGAACCGCCCGACGCACTCGTTACATGTTGGGACAGCGTGACACTGGCGAACGCCAAGCTCATCGCCGATTTTGCGCTGAAGCATCGTCTGCCGTCCGTGGCGCCATTGCGTGAATACGTGGAAGCTGGCGCGCTGATTTCGCTCGGCACCAGCCTTCCGACGCAGCGGCGACGCGCCGCCTACTATGTCGACAAGATTCTGAAAGGCGCCAAGCCTGAGAACCTCCCGGTCGAACGGCCCACGCAGTTCGATCTCGTGATCAACGCGACGAGCGCCAAGGCGATCGGCGTCACGATTCCCCCGACGCTCATCGTGCTTGCAGATGAAGTGATCCAATAGCGACGGGAACAATCGTGCGACCGATGAAAATGGCACTGGCGTTCGTCCTGCTTCTGTCCGCCCCGCTCGCCGTTGCTCAGAAGAACGTCGGCGAATTGCTGGACGCGGGGGCCGCACTCTTGTCTGCCGAGGAATTCAGACGGGAAATCGTGCAGCGTGTTCTCGTCGGGCTATCTCCGACGGGTTCCGCTCTTGAAGTCGTATACACCGACGATGGGGCCATGCAGGGGAAGGGCAATCCGGCAAACCTGCCGGGAGTAACGTTTCAAAACGTGGCGCCGATAGCAGGCGAGTGGACAATTGATAACACTGGAAAGATTTGTACCAGCATGCGAATTAGCTCTCCCGGTGGATTAGTGTTCATTCTTCCACCCCGGTGTCAGTTCTGGTTCAAGTACGCCGACCAATACTTCTTGGCCGATTCCGACACCGATCGCAGCGCACGCGTGCTCTCTCGCAAAGTGAAACAATGACCCTCCGCTGAGCAGACTGCACCACCGAGTATAATTACCGTTTGATTTTCCTGCGCCGATTCCGGCGCCGGCTCACCCAACAGTTCTGCATGACCACCATTGTCATCGTCCGCAAGGGCGACTCCGCCGCGATCGCCGCCGATTCGCTCACGACGTTCGGCGACACGCGCCTCGCCGCCGTGCACGATCGCACGTACGACAAGATCGTCCGCTATAAGGACACGTATATCGGCCTGTGCGGCTCGGCTGCGCACCAGCTCGTGTTCGAAAGCCTTCTCGCGAAGCACGACAATCTCGATTTCAGCCACCGGGCCGGAATTTTCGAGACGTTTCGCATGCTCCACCCGATCCTGAAGGAGCAGCACTTCCTGAACCCGAAGGAAGAAGAGGACGATCCCTACGAGTCGACGCAGATGACTGCGCTGATCGCGAGCGTGCGCGGTATTTTCGGCGTCTATTCGATGCGCGAAGTGTTCGAGTACACGCAGTTCTGGGCGGCGGGCACGGGGCGCGAGTTCGCGCTCGGCGCGATGAGCGCGCTCTATTCGAGACTGAAGACCGCGGAAGACGTTGCGAGAGCGGGCGTCGAGGCGGGAACGCTGTTCGACAAGAATTCCGCGATGCCGCTCAGCGTGTACACCATTCCGCTCGCCTGATGACATCGCGATTGCGGTTGTCCGATGCGTTGACGCGCTTCGTGTTCGAAGCCGCGGAAGTACGCGGGGCGTTCGTCGCACTCGACCAGGCGACGCGCGGCATTCTTGCCTGCCATCCCTATCCGCCGCCGCTGTCGCGCGCGCTGGCCGAGCTTTGCGCCGGTTCCGCGTTGATCGCTTCCACCTTGAAGCTCGATGGAAGTCTGATTGTGCAACTTGCCGGCGTCGGCCCCGTGCGTCTGGCCGTCGTCGAATGCAGTGACGTGCTCGATTTGCGCGCGACCGCGCAATGGAACGAGCCCGCAATCGCAGGTCTCGCCGCCGACGCAACGCTCGTTGACCTTGCCGGCGATCGAAAGCAAAGCCGATTCACCATTACGCTCGACCCTCGCGGCGGTGGATTGCTCTACCAGGGGATCGTCGCACTCGAAGCAACCACGGTCGCGCGCCTGCTCGAGCATTATTTGACGACGTCGGAGCAACTGCAAAGCCGCGTCGTATTGCAGACGCGCGATGGCGTTGCGGCGGGACTTCTGCTGCAGCGTCTGCCGGGCCCGTCGGCGCACGATGACGCTACGTGGGCGCGGTTGGAAATTTCCGTCGACGCGCTGGCGCCCGATTCGTTGTTGGCGAACGCGAGCCCTATGGACATGCTGTCGACGTTGTTCCCGCGGGATGATCTGCGCGTGTTCGATCCTCGGCCTGCGCGTTTCCATTGCTCGTGCTCATTCAACCGCGTCCGCAATGCGCTGCGCATCGCCGGCCGCCGCGAAGTGGAGGCGGCGATCGCGGAACGCGGCGATGTCGAGGTGACCTGTGAATTTTGCAACCGGCACTACACATTCGCGCCGGATGAAGCGCGCGACGTTTTTTCATCGTCCGATTCGTCGGCAGGCGATGCGCCGGCGCCCACGCGCCATTGACTGAATACGACTACGATGGCGCTCTACACACCTCCGTCGTTCGCCGCCAAAGACCGTGCCGCGATCGCGCGACTGATCCACGCCTATCCATTCGCGACGTTGGTCACGCCATCAGCGCCCGAGCCATGGGTCAGCCATATACCGCTGCTGATGACGGATGCCGGAGAACCCCACGGCACGCTGATCGGACATTTCGCGCGAGCGAATCCGCATTGGCAGCACGCCAACGACGCGCAGTCCGTCGCGATCTTTCACCGACCGCACGCCTACGTGTCACCGTCCTGGTATAGAGAACCTACTCAAGCGGTGCCGACGTGGAATTTTACCGCGGTCCACGTGCATGGACTGCTCGAGATTTCTGACGATCCCGCGGCCAAACGCGGCGTTCTCGACGCGTTGATCGAGCGCTTCGAAGGTGTTCGTTCCGCACCTTGGAAGTTCGCGATGTCCGGGCAGCAACGCGACGCGTTGGTCGGCGCCATCGTCGCGTTCAAGTTGCCGATCCGGCGCCTCGATTCGAAATTCAAGCTATCGCAGAACCGGCCGCGCGACGACCGCGTTCGCGTCATCGCCGCGTTGAAGGCAGAGGGTTATGCCGAGGCGACAGAGACTGCCGGATGGATGCAAGCGTACGCCGGCGTTGGCGATGAACCCACGCGCTGACACATCCGCGAAATCGACCGGCCTCGCGCCGCGTCCGAGCCGGCAGCGTCTCGACAAATGGTTGTGGGCGGCGCGCTTTTACAAGACGCGCAGTCTCGCCGCGCAAGCGATTGACGCCGGCCACGTTCGTGCTGACGGAACACGGGTCAAACCCGCGCACTTTGTGCGGGTGAGCGAACGCATCAGCGTGCGCAAAAGCGGTTTCGTCTGGGAAGTCGAAGTTACGGCGTTATCCGATCGCCGGGGCGGCGCTGCCGACGCAGCGTTGCTCTATCGCGAGACTGTGCAGAGCATTGAGGCGCGCGAACAAGCGTTGCAGCAGCGCAAAGCGGCGCTCGCCGCCGAAACGCGCTTCAGCGGCCGGCCGACGAAGCGGGAGCGGCGCAAGCTCGAGGACTTTTTGAACGAGCCTTAGACGACCCCCACGCTCGTGGCTTCGCCACTACGCTTTGCCCTCTGCCGCCAAAGGGGGAGCGGTTCGCGCCTTGGGGCGGCCCTACGGCGCGAACGACCCCACAATCAGCACAACCGCATGCCCGCGAGATCGAGCAGCAATTCCGGCTGTCGATAGCCGCGGAATACCAGCCATGCGACCAGCACGGCGATGATCAATCCAAGGGAGTGCCAAACGAGGCGACGCGACCACCAATTCACGCGCCCAATTTACGCCCGTTCGGTCTCCTGCGGCAAGCTTTCGGCGCGCGCACCCCCACTGACGGGCAGTACCCCTTCGGCGCGCATTCTCGCGATGACGGAGCTGAAATCGGCCGCCGCGTGCGTATGTTCAACCGGTTTGGCGAGCAAATTGACGGCGCGTCCGCTGACAATCAACGGCACGTCGGCGGGCAGCACATGGCGCAAGCCGCGGATTTCCTGTCCTGCAATCTTGCCCGAGATGCCGCGATCGAACAGCAAGAGTACGAGCGCGGCGTGATACGCCTTAGCCGCGCCGGCGATTTCCTGCGCCGGGATGCCAGCACCCAACGTGAGGCAGCTGACGCCTTCGGTGTAGAGAAGAAGCTCGAGAATCGCGAGGCCGAGCTGGTTCGGATCGTTGGGCGGCGTGGCCAGCAACACCTGGCGCGTGTCGCGCGAAGGGCGAGCAAGGCCGCGAATCTCGCGTAGCAGCCGTTGCGCGAGATCCGCGAAGCGCAACTCCTGGAACGTTTGCATTTCGCCGCGCACCACGCGCTCGTGCACCGCTTCGTTCAGCGGAATCAATGTCTGCTCGAGGAACTTCCGCAAGCCCTGTGCCGCGAGCATCTTCGATAAATGATTTTGCAGATCCACCGTGCGATGCGAACCAAGCATGCGCACGGCAGACTCGATTTCCGACGGCAGCGGGGCCGGCTCTTCGACCGTCAGGCCCAGCATCGATTGCAGCGCGGTATCGGCCAATGGAACCACTGCGCCGGCGCGCCAACCTTCGGACAACAGCTGCTTGATGAGGCGCAGTCGCGCGACCTGATCCGGAGGATAGACGCGGTCGCCAAATGAATCGCGTAGCGGCGCGGGAAACCCATACCGCCGCTGCCACATGTAGAGCTGCTCACGCCGCAATCCGGTGATGCGGACCACTTCGCGAATATGCAACGCTTCGGCCGATTCGCCTTTTTCCGCGAGAACGTTGACCGGCGGCGGGCCTTCGCGGCGGCGCGCAGGCGCCTTGATCAGGATGCCCATTTATGTCGTTCCTTGCGCGTTGTGCGTCAGTTCGGACAGCTAAGCCGGCGGGGCCCAGTAGTGCGACGGCTCCCAAAAACGCCGGGCGAGTCCAGCCCGTTTCAGGCTGTGCTCCACGGCCGGTAACATGCACGATGTATGCCAGTGGGATTATTCGTGCTTGCCAAGCCGACAGCCCGTGCGCGATCATTGCCATGCAGCAAAACAAGCATTTAGTGGCAAACAAGGCAGCGCAATATCCCAGCCCGCAATGCCGCGTCGCCCGATGAGCGGCCGCGGAATCGGTCTCGTTGTTGCGCTATGCTTGGACCGACTAGGGACGTGATGCGATGTTCGGGTTTCTGAGATCCCGCAAGGATCCTCTGGCGGACGCCAGATCTGCGGAGCGCTGGTTCGCTGCGCCCGTAGCCACCGACACGCTCTCGCGAAAGCAAGAACTGATCGCGGCGCTCGGGCGCATTACCGCGCCCACCGCGAAGCTGACGCCGCGGAGGCTCGGCGCGCTGTTCGTCATGGATGCGCATGCGGAACAGCTGTTCCGAGCGCTGACCGCGCAGTACGTCGAGCACGCGAACCGCAGCGCGAAAATCGAGCGGCAGCTGTGGACCGCGCTGTTCGATCTTTCGCAGGCGTTTCAAGCGGCCTTCCGCAGCTACGAGCAAGTGGCGCTCGAGAACGAGCACAGCGGACGATGGCAGCAGTTGTTGCCCGAACTCGTGTGCCGTCAGATCGTTCACCTGGGACGCGACGCGAAAGCGCGTCTTTATCGCTACGAATCTTGGATTCCCGGCAAATGGGCGGAACTTCATCAATTGTTCGCGATGGCCGCCGCGCGGCAATTCGAGCGCAGTCCGGTGCAACTGGTCGGCGACCGCCCGTCGACGACGATCGAACATCAATATCTGATGATCGTCGTGCTGCAGCTGATCGACACGGGAAACCTGACGCCACGCCAGCTCGAACATGTGTGGTCGGAGCTCGACGGGTGGTGTGCCTCGCTCCGCCTGTCACTCGAGCCCAAGACCGTGACGTCGTTTTTCGTTGATCTCACAAGCCGCGACGGCTTGAAACGGCGAACGACGGGCGCCCTCGAAGGCAGCGTGCTGTTTGTCGACACGCAGCCATTGCACGCGGTACTCTCGCACCAGCAGCTTTCGCTCGAGCAGGCGATCAGGACGAAGCCCCGCTCGGACGAAACCACGCGGCTCTCCGAGCTGTTATGCCTGTTGAGGCGTTTCACCGCCAAGGTCGATCCTGAGCTCAGGTTGCTCGCCCGCCATGGTGACCGCGCGATTGCGGACGGCGATGTCGACGCGATCGTCGGCTTGACCAAGATCGCCGGCTATCTGCGCGAGGAAGATCGCGATCCCGATTTCCAGCTCTACGCCGGCAAGAGCTTCGGCGGCACGCTCGAGCTCGCCGTATTCGGTCGCATACGCAACGACAGTGACCGGCGCGTCGAGCTCGCGCGCCATCGCCTCTCGCAGTACGTAGCTGCCGGGGGACCCTGGGAGATCAAGGACGTCTCGCTAACCGGGTTCCGCCTGATGGCGCCGATGAAAGCCGCGAGCGATCTTCCAATCGGCACGCTCGTCGCCATCCGTCCGCAATCGGGTTCGCAATGGACGCTGGGAATCGTGCGCAGAATGCGGCGCCATACGTCGGAGCGTACCGAGATCGGCCTAGAAATCGTTGTGAGCACGCTCGTCGGCGTCGACCTCGTCGAGCAGCGCAGAAATGCCGAAGCCGACTACTTGGTCGACGGCGAAGACGGCATCATCAATGGCCGCAGTTTCGTCGCGTTGTTCCTTACTCTGAAGAAAGGCGATAGCGGTCAGGGCGTCAAATCGTTGATCGTCCCGGCCGGCGAATATCAACCGTCGAAACGGCTGACGCTTATCACCTCGAAGTCGATCTATCGCGTCGTCCTCGGCGGACCGATCGAGCAACAAGGCGAATGGGTATGGACCGCGGTTGAGCCGCAGGAAATCGGCACGCGCACGGCCGCGCCGACATCCGCAGGACATCGCAGCTCGCATTAGTCGCCTGCAACAGGCCATTAAAGCTCCGTCGAGCTGGTCATTCCCAAGCGTATGGATACCGTATCGGCAGACCGTTACGCCGAGCTCCACCGCGCGCACCGCTGGGACGTTCCCCGCGATTTCAACGTTGCCCACGCGTGCTGCAGGCGGTGGGCGGGCGATCGGGCGCGCTTTGCGTTGTACTGGGAGGACGAATCGGGCGAGCGCAATGCGTGGACGTTCTTCGATTTGCAGCAGCAGGCGAACCGGCTGTCGAATGCGCTCGTTGCAATGGGGGCAGCGCGCGGCGATCGCATCGCTTTAATGCTGCCGCAGCGACCCGAGACCGCCATCGCACATATCGCGATCAACCAGATCGGCGCAGTCGCCGTACCGCTGTCTTTCCTGTTCGGTCCCGAGGCACTTCAATATCGCCTGCGAAATTCCGAGACAAAAATCGCGCTCGTCGATCCGCAGTCACTGGGAAATCTTGCGCCGATCCGCGACTGCCTTCCGCACCTGTCGCACGTGATCGGCGCAGCCGGCGCTCGCGAAAGCTGGATCACGTCATGGGAATCGCTGCAGGAGCAAGCATCGCGATACTTCGATCCGGCGACGACGCGCGCATCCGATCCGGCCTTTCTCGTCTATACGAGCGGCACGACAGGACCGCCCAAAGGCGCGCTGATGCCGCAATCCTGCGTGCTCGGCAATCTGCCGGGCTTTGTCTATTCGCACAACGACTATCCACAACCCGGCGATCTCTTCTGGTCGCCGGCGGACTGGGCATGGACCGGCGGCTTGATGGATGCGCTATTGCCGGCGCTCTATTTCGGCCAGCCCATCGTCGGCTATCACGGCCGCTTCGAGCCCGAACGCGCACTGCGGTTGATCGAGCGGTATCAAATCCGCAATTCGTTCCTCTTCCCGACGGCGCTCAAGATGATGATGAAGGCGTATCCGCGGCCGCGCGACGCGTTCGACGTCAATTTGCGCAGCATCATGAGCGCCGGCGAAGCGGTTGGAACGACGGTGTTCGAATGGGCGCGCGACGCGCTCGGCGTCACGATCAACGAGATGTTCGGACAAACCGAGATGAATTACATCGTCGGCAACTCGCATGCGAACTGGCCGGCGAAACCCGGTTCGATGGGGCGCCCGTATCCGGGGCATCGGATCGCGGTCATCGACGACTCCGGCAACGAAGTGCCCACCGACGAAGCGGGCGACGTCGCCGTCAATCGCATTGCGCCCGACGGCACGCCCGATCCGGTATTTTTTCTCGAGTATTTCAAGAATCCGGAGGCAACGCGCGCAAAGTTCACCGGCGATTGGTGTCGCACGGGCGACATGGCAAGCGTCGATGACGACGGCTACTTGTGGTACCAGGGCCGCTCCGACGATATGTTCAAGGCCGCTGGGTATCGGATCGGTCCTTCGGAAATCGAAAACTGCCTGGTGAAGCACCCTGCCGTCGCGAATGCCGCGATCGTGCCTTCACCCGACGACGTGCGCGGCAACGTCGTCAAAGCATTCATCGTCCTGGCGTCCGGACATTCGGCGTCAGCCGCGCTCGAAGACGAGATCCGTGCGCATGTACGGAAATTCCTCGCGCCGTACGAATACCCGAAGGAAATCGAGTTCATCGATGCGCTGCCGATGACGACGACGGGAAAAGTGCAGCGCAACGTATTGCGTGAGCGAGAGGCGGCGCGAAAGGCGCAGATGAAATGAATAGTGACGTCGTTGAAGGCGGCTGTCTCTGCGGCGCCATCCGCTATCGCATCATGGGGACTGCCTTGTCACGCGGAATTTGTCATTGTCGAACGTGCCGACGCGCGAGCGGCGCGCCGTCCGTCGCGTGGGTGACGTTTCGGTCGAGCGACGTTTCTTTTCTTGCCGGTGAGCCCACAATCTTTCGGTCTTCTCCGCCCGTCCTACGCACATTCTGCGGCCGCTGCGGGACGCCGCTCACTTATCGGCATGCGTCCGATCCGGATGCGATCGACGTCACGACCGTTTCACTCGATATTCCGGAACGCTTTGCGCCGGAACGCGAAATCTGGACCGAGGACAAGCTTCCATGGGAAGCGCTGAACGACGCACTCCCGCACTATCGACGAACACGCTCGGAGGGAACGGCGTAAGGCACTTCCTCAGGCCGCGACGACCTCGCGCTTGCGTAACTCTTCGACGAGCGCGATGTAGCCGCGCATCGCCTCGTCGGGCGGCATCCCGCGTTTTTTTGACCATGCGTCGTACTTCGCCCGCGCGACCATGTCGAGTGCACCGGGGCGATCGCCGCTCACATCGCCGACGCTGGCTTGCTTGTAGAGCGCATAAAGCGCGAGCAGCGTATCGTTGTCCGTCGCCTTGAGGGTTCGCGACGCAGCGGTGGCGGACTCGAATGCCTGTTCGAGCGCCGACGGACCGGTCGCTGCAGGATCGGGCGGTCCGAAGAACTGATTTTCGCGCTCGACGTCATCGGCGAACCAGCGCACTTCGAGCAGCTTCCCTGCGTGCCATGCGCACAAAAGCGCACCTTGCGATTCGAGCCGTGCGCCTTCGCGCTCTGCAACGAGTGTCGACGGCACGAGCGCGATGCCGCGATTGAAGACCGGCGTGCCGAATGCAGTGAACCTCACTGCACCGCCCGCGATGTCCTGCAGCCGGGTCGCGAACGAGCCGAACGCCTTGCCCGCGTGTGCGCCTGCGACACGGTTCGCGCCCGGTTGTATCCACGTCATATCGGGAATCGCGAGCGCGCGCACTTGCGCGAAATCCCCATTCGCCAGGCAATCGCAGAGCGCGTTTACCGCTGTCACGAGCTCAGCCGGCGTCATCTTCGGCTCGTTGGCCAGAATTGATGTCGCGCCCGGCATCGGCGCGCCGAAGAATTCCAGCACATTCTTCGCCACGATTTCGCGATCGTTGTCGACGCACACCATGTGATAGCTGTCTTCGAGCACGACCATCCGGGCACGCCCGCCGCCGATCTTTTCGACGAGAAAATTGGCGGAACGAAGGCTCGTCAATTCGTCTTCGCGAGCATGCACGACGAGCGTCGGGCAGCGGATTTTCGCGGCGCTGCGCATCACGATTGCGCGCAAACGATCGACTTGCCGTAAGCATTCGAGCGGAACCCACCGATAGTGAAAGTTCTCGCCGCGCTCGAATTTCGCCTTGACGATCGCGCGCAACTGCTCGTTCTTGATGCCGTAAGGCTCCTCTTCTTCGACCTTCATCGTGTTGCGCACGCTGGGTAACGCGTAGAGCAACGGCCGCAACCCGCGATACCAGGGCGTTGCCCAGCCATCAATGAATACCGGCGGCGCGAGCAGCACGAGTCGACCATTTGCGTGCGCCTCGCGCTCGGCAAGGGTTGCCGCCAGCAGCGCGCCCATGCACATGCCCATCAGATGCAGCGTCGGATGCGCACCGCGAATCTCGCGATACTTGGCAACCACCGCGTCGATCCAATCTTCCGCGGTGACGCCGACCAGATCCTCAGGCTGCAAACCGTGGCCGGGCAACGTCAGCGAATGCGTCACGAGCCCCGCATTCTTGAGCCGTTTGTGCATCGAGCCCAGGTCATACTGCGTGCCGCCGAGGCCGTGGATTAGGAATACACCATCCGAGGTGTTGGACCCCCACGCTTGCGGCTTTGCCGCTGCGCTACCCCCCGAGGGGGAGTAATTCGCGCCTTGGGACGGCCCTGCGGCGCTCATCCGCGATCGCCAATGCGCACAATTCCGGTCACGCGATACAACGTGCCGTCGTGATCGCGAATCGCCTGCGCTTCGTCGGTCAGCGTGATTGCCGTGCCGTCGGATCGCATCATCCGATACGTCAATGCCGGTCCCAACGCGCCATCGGCGCGCATGCCAAACGCGGTGGCCGTCGCATCGCGTTCGCTCGGCGACACATGCGACAGCCAGTCCGCGAGCGTTGCGAGTTTTGCCGCAGGCACGCCGAGATGTGCCGCTGTGTCTCCGGTCACGGCAAAGCTGCCGCCGACCGGATCCCACTCATACGCCAGCATTCGATGGGCGTCGATCGCGCCTTCGAACCGCGTCCGCCAATCGCGCGCCGTAAGAAGTGCTTTGTGTTCCCGTGCGGCCAGTGCAGCAATTAGCAACCCGGTCAATGCGACGATGGCGACGTACACCTGCACTTCGAGCTCGGCCTCGCCCACGAAGGCGTCGACCGCCGCGAAGGGTCCGCTGTCGCGAATCGTATTGAACAACGCGATCAGCGCGCCAAGGAAAGCGGCAAGCGATGCGCCGCGCGCCCCCCACGTAAGCGCGACGATGCTCATGAACAACACAGGAACGTACGTGAGTCCTATCCCGACCGAGCCGCCGAAGCGCTGTTGTGTGTCGCCGGAAAAGAGGACGTAAAGCGATCCCAGAAACAAGAGGCAGCCAACAGTCCCCGCGGCAAATTGCGGCATTGTCAGTCCGCCCGAGCGTTTGGGCCGAAAACCGGACCACGTCATCACGAGCGGCGCCACGAGAACCGCGCCGACGAACGCCGCGATCGCCCATACATTGAACGTTCGAATTCCCTCCTGTCCGCCGGAGGCGAGATTCCACGCGGCCGCAAGCGCAGCGCCCACGACCGCTTGCGCAAACGTGCCGACAATGAACGCCCCAAGCTCCCGGAGACTCTCGAGACGCAACGGCGGCGCCGCGAGCCACATTGCCGCGAATGCGCCAGCCGCCGCCGCAATGACTTCGATCGCGGCATAGCCGGCGGCATCGGTCACTCCGCTTCCTGGAAGTATCAGCGCGAAGACCGCCGCGCCGATTGCAGCCCCCGCCAGCGGCACCATCCACCGATGATGGAATTGCGCAACGATGAGTCCGAGCGTCAATCCGCTCGCCAACCAAACGGTCCACGCATCCGTCGGCGCGTACGCGAGGGAGGTCGAAACGCCTGCGAGCGCGAGATAGGCAACGGCGACTGCGATGATCGGGACAAGGTTCGACACGCTGGGTCCAGGATTGAGTGGTTTAGCGTTACGCGCTGCTACGCATCCGTTCAAGAAACTCGCGATGCGTCAGTACCCATACGATGGCGGGCGCAACCGCGGGCAGGATCAACGAGCCGAACTGGAATGCGAACGCGATGGCTTCGCGCTCCCACGCTGCAAAACCCGTTTGCGAGACCACTTGCAGCGGTGCAGTGATCGCGATGTTCTTCAGAAAGTCCGCCACGATCCCCCACGCCACTGCAGGCAGAAGTACGCCGTAGCCGATCAACAGCGTCCGGATGCGGTTCCCCTCGCGCGCGGCGAGCGTCAACGCGGCAAACAAGGGCAGACCGAACGAATACAGCAGCATGTTGACATCGACCGTGACGATGCCGCCGGCGATCGCCTGCCCCGGCTTAAGCGTCGTCGTGAAGGTGACGACTGCACGTGTCTGCTCGACAATGCGCACGAGATCGGCAAACCCGGTGCGCCCGACAACCTCGGCGAGGAGCGCGGCGGGCCACAACAGGATCGGCGCAGCGAAATACCAGATCGCGAACGTGGCGGGGAGCCACGCGAGCACGGCGAGGATGAAACGCGTGAGCGGAGAGAGATGGACCCCCACGCTTGCGGCCTCATTGGCCAATTCGGCCGCTCCGCTCTGCACTCGGCCCCCAAAAGGGGAGTTATTCGCGCCTTGAGGCGGTCCTGCGGCGCTCAATTTTGGACCCCGACGCTTGCGGCTGTTTTCACGCCGTCACCGGTGCGCCAGACGTGGGCGGCGGTGGCGGTGCGTCATGTCCATCGATACGCGGCAGCGTCCGCACCCAGATCAGCCAGACGATCAACACGTCCAGCATGATCAGCGCCTGCCAGACATAAAGATGCGCCCATTCGAAGACGTCGCGATTCCATTGTCCGAGATAGAACAGGCTGATCACACGGATGATGTTCAAGCCCTGCACAGCGACAACGCCGGCAGCGAGCCCCACGAGCCTGTGCGTCCATGGCGACGGAAATGCAAAGATCGCCGCAATCAGGACAATCGTGGCTTCGACGCCGTTGCAACCGGCCTCGATCGACACGGCGAATCCGCTCGTCGTCGAACGCAAGATCTTGCCGGCCGCCGTAACGCCCGGATCGAACCCCGTGACCAACATCGCCGAAATGTGCGCCAGCGCTCCAGTCCATGGCTCGACAAACCAGCGTTGCAGCCACGGCGTCAGCTCGAGTCCAAACAGCAGCGCGAGCAAGGCGACGAACCAGATGAAGAAGCGGATCACCGCAGCATTCTAACGACTCGCACTGGCCTGCTCGGGGCGCTCACGCTCGGCGTCCTTGGCGCGCTCATGCTCTGGCCATTGGCGGATTACGCGCGAAATAGCGCTTGACGCCCGCCGCGATCGACTCGGCAAACTTCTGCTGGTGCCGCTCGCTGCGAAGCTTTAACTCCTCATCGGGATTCGAGATGAACGCCGTTTCGATCAATATCGACGGAATGTCGGGAGCCTTGAGAACCGCGAATCCTGCTTGCTCGACGCTCGCTTTATGCAATACGTTGTGCGTGCCGATGCCATCGAGCACATGCCGGCCCACTTTCAGGCTGTCATTGATCTGCGCTGTCTGAGAAAGATCGAGCAGCGTTCGAGCCAGGACGGGATCCTTCGCACCGAGATTCACGCCGCCGATCAAGTCGGATGCGTTCTCCTTCTGGGCAAGCCAGCGCGCCGCTGCGCTGGTGGCGCCGTTCTCGGAGAGCGCGAACACCGACGATCCTCGCGCATGCGGCTCGCGAAAAGCATCGGCATGAATCGAGATGAACAAGTCGGCCTGGACACGGCGCGCCTTTTGCACCCGCGCGGCGAGTGGCACGAAATAATCGTCGTCCCGCGTCAGCATCGCGCGCATGCTGGGCTCGGCGTCGAGAATGACCTTGAGCTTGCGGGCGATCGCCAGCGTCACGTTCTTTTCATACGTTCCGCGTTTGCCGATTGCGCCGGGATCTTCGCCGCCATGACCGGGATCGATGGCGATCGTGATCCGCCGCACACCGCCTCTCGGCTGCGCAGTGAGTGGTGGCGCGGCGGCAGACGGTTGTGCGGAACCGGGGGTTGGCGGGGAAGTCGGCGGTTGCGCTGAAGGCGGGAGCTGCATCGGAGCGGTCGATGGTCGCGTCGTCTCTTTGCGCCGTTCGCTCTCAAGTAACGCCATCAGGGGATCGAGCGGCGTCAGCGGATAAAGGTCGACGACCAATCGGTGTCCGAACTCCGCTACAGGCTGTAGCGCAAACACCTGCGGATTCACGTCCTGCTTGAGATCGAGCACGACGCGCAGAAATCCTCCCGACTGCGCGCCGATGCGTATGGCGGCGATGTAAGGATCGGTTAACTGAACGTGCGCCGGCAATTCTCGTAACTCGGGTGTCGGATCGACGCGTGCAATATCGAGCACGACGCGATTGGGTTCACGCAGCACGACTAATTGGTGCTCGAGCGGTGCGGAGGATTCGATAATCAGCCGCGTGTATTCCTGTGCGGGCCACAGTCGCGCGGACGCGATGCGCCGGGCAACCGCCCAAGCACCCGGAGTCACGAATTGCGCGGCGGGCACCAGCATCCACGACAGGACACGCCGGCGTGTAAGCGATACGCCGATCAATGTTGTGGAAGTGGAAGGCCGAATTGCGCTCTTATCGCGTTTAGGCATCGCTCACCCGATTCCGAATAGGCGTGCGCGATGAGCGTGCGGCCTTCATGCGATTGCGTCAGCGCAAGCAAAAGCGCGACATCGGCGCGCGGCAGGAACGCGCCTGCATGTTCGGGCCATTCGATCAGGCAAACGGTGTCGGAGCGAAAGCATTCGGCAAGACCGGCGGTCTCCCATTCATTGGGATCGGCGAAGCGATAAAAATCAATGTGATAGAAGTATATGCTCGAAAATGGATAATGCTCAACCAATCCATAGCTCGGGCTCTTGATCGGCCCCTCTTGTCCTCGCGCACGCAGCACGCCACGCACAAGCGTCGTCTTGCCGGCACCGAGATCGCCTTGCAGCGTCACGATCATGCCGCCCTTCAACATCGGCGCAAACGCAGCGCCGGCGCGTGCCGTTGCGGCGGCGTCCGGCAAATGCAGCTCGAGCGTGTGCAACGGCTGTTGCAATGCGCGCGTTGACGCACTCATTGCAGCGGTGTTCGGCCGTGACGTGGGTGATGTACGCTAATGCGCATGCACAAGGCGGTTTCTCCGACCACGCCCGACACGTACCATGATTGGGCCGCGCTCGCGACGACGATCGTGCAGTGGGGACGTGCGCTGGGATTTCAGGAAGTCGGCATTTCCGATACCGATCTCGCCGCGGACGAAATTCGCCTGCTCAACTGGCTCGGTGCGGATCGGCATGGCGAGATGGATTATATGGCGCGACACGGCAGCCGGCGCGCGCGTCCCGCCGAGCTTGTGCCCCGAACGCTACGCGTCATCAGCGCGCGGATGAACTACTGGCCCGGTGAAGCGCGCGATGCGGATCAAGTCCTCTCCGATACAAGGAAGGCCTACGTCGCTCGCTACGCGCTGGGCCGCGACTATCACAAGGTGATGCGGGCGAGACTCGGCGCGCTCGCGCAACGCATTCGTAACGAGGTCGGCGACTTCGGCTTTCGTGTGTTCACCGATAGCGCGCCGGTGCTCGAGATTGCGCTCGCGGCGAAAGCCGGCCTCGGCTGGCGCGGAAAACACACGCTTCTCTTGACCCGCGAGGCCGGTTCGTATTTCTTTCTCGGCGAGATCTACACCGATTTACCGCTCCCTGTGTCGGCGCCAACCACGGCCCACTGCGGTACCTGCACCAAGTGCATCGACATCTGTCCGACCGGCGCGATCGTTGCACCCTATGAGCTCGATGCGCGCCGTTGCATTTCGTATCTGACGATCGAGCTCAAAGGCAGCATCCCCGAGCCGCTGCGCCCTTTGATCGGCAACCGCGTCTACGGCTGCGATGACTGTCAGCTCGTGTGCCCGTGGAACCGATATGCGCCGCCGACAGCGACAGCGGATTTCGACCGCGTGCGTAACGGGCTCGACGATGCGGACTTGGTGTCGCTGTTCGCCTGGACCGAAGACGAATTCAACACGAAGATGGAAGGCAGCGCGATTCGGCGCATCGGTTACGAACGCTGGTTGCGCAATCTTGCGGTCGGACTCGGCAACGCAGCGGGAGATCCGGCGATCGTTACGGCGTTACGCGCGCGCGTCAACGATCCGTCGCCGCTAGTACGCGAACACGTCGCGTGGGCAATCAGCAGGCAGGAATCGGCAGTGGTTCACGAAGCCCACCGCTGAACGAAGGCGACGAACTTCGTCTTGTCATACGATTTGCCCGCCTCCAGCTCGCCCGTGTCCTGCGACTGCAATAGCTTGCCGTCCGCGTCGAGCACAAAGAGGTGCGGATACCCCGCGACTTGCGGCCAGCGCGACAAAAACGCCTCGTTCCTGTTTTCCTTCGAGTAGTTCACCTTGACCCACACGTAACGCGAATCGACGAGCGATCTGACGTCGTCGTTGCTCGCAATAAAGCCATCCAGGATATGGCACCAAGAGCACCACTCACCGCCGACGTCCACGATGACGCGCTTGCCCTGCGCCTTGGCGAGCGACACGGCGTTGGCGACGTCGCTGGCCGCGTCGCGCGCGGGATCGAACTTTTGCGCGAACTCCTGCTTCGCACATGCGCAGGCGAATACGACGACGGCGATCGTCGTCGCTACGCGAAGCGCAAAACGTAAAGCACTTCCCGTGATCACCGTACGAGCTGGTTCATTGTGACGATCGGCAGCATGATCGCGAGCACCAAGACGAGCACGATTGCCCCCATCGCGACGATCAGCGCCGGCTGAATCAGCGCCGTCACCCACACCAACCGGCGCTCGGCTTCGCGCTCGAGCTCGCCTGCCGCGCGCTCGAGCATCGGTGCCAGCGAACCGCTGCGCTCGCCGTTGCCCACCAGATGAATGAGAACCGGCGGGAACGCGTTTTGTTCCTTGAGCGCGCGCGACAGCGAAACGCCTTCGCGCACGAGCGCCGCCGCCGCCTTCGCCGCCCGGGCCAGCGGAATCATGCGGACAACGTCGCTCGCCGCGTCGAGCGAACGCAACAGCGGCGTGCCGCTCGCCACGAGAATCGCCAGCGTGCTCGCGAAGCGCGCCGTATCGAGGCTGCGCAGCAATTTGCCGAGTCCCGGCACGTTCAGCATCCAGGCATGAACACGCGCGCGAAACGCAACGCGGCGATAGGCGAGCGTAAACGCGACGACCGCAGCTATGATCAGCGCCAGCCAAAGCCACGCGGTCGCGCGAAAGAACTCGCTCGTCGCGATCAACGCCTGCGTGAGCCATGGCAATGTCTGCCGGCTCTGCTGGTAGACCGACACCACTTGCGGCACGACATAGGTCAGCAGAACGACAATGACGGCGAGCGCAATCAGTGTGACCAGCACCGGATAGATGAGCGCCGTCGTGAATTTTTGACGAAGCACGGTGCGCGCTTCGAGATAATCGGCGAGTCGCGCGAGAACATCGGGAAGTCTTCCGGTTTCGCTGCCCGCCGCGACGAGTCCGCGATACAGCGGGCTGAAGGTGCGAGAGAATCGCGCCATTGCGATGGGCAACGCCTCGCCGGTCGCAATATGTGCGCGTAAAGCCATAAAAACGCGCGTGGCTTTCGGATGGTCCGCCTGCTCGGCCACCGCGCTCAACGCCTGGTCGAGCGGCATGCCCGATTCGGTGAGCGTCGCAAGCTGCCGCGTGGAAAGCGCCACTTGCTCGGCGGGTAAATGCGTTTGCGCCAGCGGATCGCCGCGATCAGGTGATGATTCGACGGCAGTCGGCGTGAGGCCATCGGCGCGAAGCCGGTCGCGCGCGGCGCGCGCCGTGTCGGCATCGAGCAGTCCGTGGCGCAGGCGGCCTTGCGCGTCGACCGCTTCCCAGCGAAACGCAGACATGAGCCGGAGTTACTCGCTTACTGAGCGCGCGTGATGCGGACGAGCTCGGCGAGCGATGTTGCACCTTCGCTTACCCAGCGCGCACCGTCGGCACGCAACGTGCGCATCTTCGCCTGCATTGCGGCGTCGCGCAGCTTGAGCTCGCCGGCTTCGTCGTGGATCAGGCGTCGAATCGGTTCATCGACGATCAACAATTCGTAGACGCCGGTACGGCCGCGATAACCGCTGTCGTTGCATGCGGCACACCCCGGCGCACTCCACACCGGCTGCGACAGGGAAAGGCCGAGATCCGCGAGCAGCTTCGATTCACCTTCGGTGGGCGCGGAAGCTACGCGGCACGCGGGACACAGCGTGCGCACCAACCGTTGCGCGAGCACGCCGAGCAAGCTCGACGCAAGCAGATACGGTTCGACGCCCATGTCGGCGAGCCGCGTCACCGCGCTTGCCGCGTCGTTCGTGTGCAGCGTTGCAAGCACGAGATGGCCGGTGAGCGACGCCTGAACCGCAATCTGCGCCGTTTCGAGATCGCGGATTTCGCCGATCATGATGACGTCCGGATCCTGGCGCAGGATTGCGCGGAGCGCCCGCGCAAATGTAAGCTCGATGCGCGGACTGACCTGTGTCTGCGCAACGCCGTCGAGCGCATACTCGATCGGATCCTCCACCGTCATCATGTTCGTCGTGTCGCGCGGCAGCCGCGACAGCGCCGCATAGAGCGTCGTCGTCTTGCCTGAACCCGTCGGACCCGTCACCAGCAGAATGCCGTGCGGCTCGCGAATCAAGTGATCGACGTTGGCGAGCGTGTCGTCGCGCATGCCGAGCGCCGTCAGATCGAGTCGCGCAGAATCCTTGTCCAACAATCGCAGTACGACGCGCTCGCCTGCCCCGGTCGGCAACGTCGAGACGCGCACATCGACTTGCTTGTCGCCGAGCTTGAGCGCGATTCGACCATCCTGCGGCAATCGCTTTTCCGCAATATCGAGACTCGCCATGATCTTGAGTCGCGACACGAGCGCGGCATGTAACGCGCGGGGCGGCTCGATGATGTCGCGTAGTACACCGTCGACGCGAAAGCGGACAACCGAGCGCGCTTCATAAGGCTCGAAATGAAGATCGGACGCGCGCTCGCGCAGCGCCTGCAGAAACAGCGCATTGATCATGCGGATGACCGGCGCCTGCGCTCCCGTGTCGAGCAGATCCTCCGCGGGCGGGAGGTCCTGCAACAATCGCGTGAGATCGCTCTCGTTCGCGGCGTCGTCGCTCCACGCCAGCGCGCCGCCCTGGTTATAGGCGCGCGCGAGCTCGGCGGCAAACGCGTCGGCGGCGATGGCGCGCGTCAGCAGCGGTCGATTGAGAACGCGCTTCACTTCGGCGATGCCGTCGACGGTCGCATCAGGCCGCAGCAGAACGACGACGGACTCGCCTTCATTTCCATACGCGAGCACCCCGTGCGTTTGCGCGAACGCGTAGGGAATACGCGCCACGAGCGCCGGATCGAACGAAGCAACGGTGGCGGCAGCGTTCATCGGCGTGTCGATGACGAATTCACCGCCCGCTACTTCGCCGGAGGCGGAGGTCGCGGCGCCACACCCGGACCCGGCGGCGGCGGCACGGCGACGCCCTGCATCGCCGGCAAAGGCGTGAGCTCAGGGAATGTCGTATCCGGCCAGAACCAACGCTGCTGCGGCTGAATATCGGCTTGCTCGCCGCGCAGGTAATCGTAGCGTTCGGAGGTTAGCGACTTGCCGTCCGCCGCTGTGCGGATGACCGTGGGCTTGAGGAAAACGAGCAAGTTTGTCTTCGTTCTCGCACGTGTGTCGTACCGGAAAAACTGTCCGAGCACCGGCACGTCGCCCGCGTAGGGAACCTTGTCGGCCGTGTCGATCAGTTGATCTTGGATCAAGCCGCCAAGGACGACGATCTGCTTATCGTCGATCGCCACCGACGATTCGAGTGAGCGCTTCGTCAGCGTCGGACCGCTCGCGTTCGTGATCGTGCCCGGATCTACGCGCGATACCTCCTGATAGAGCACCATGCGCACGGTGCCGCCTTCGGTGATCTGCGGTTTTACACGCAGCAGCAAACCGACATCGCGGCGCTCGATCGTCTGAAAGGGCTGCACGGTCGACGTCGATCCCGTGGTCGCGTACTGGCCGGTGATGAACGGCACATTCGATCCCACCATGATCCGAGCTTCCTCGTTATCGAGCGTGAGGAGCGTCGGCGTCGAAAGAATGTTCACGTTGGTGTCGGTGGCGAGCGCGCGGGCAAGAAAAGCAAGGTTCAGTATCTCGCCGAGCGTTCCCGGTAGCCGGATGGTTCCGTTGATGACGCCGACATTGAGACCCTGTCCAATGTTGGCGAGGTTGGCCGACGCATCGAGGATGTTCCGGCCGGTGTTGTTGCGCGCCGTGAGATTGGTGCCCCCAAAGACATAGCCGTGGGTCAGCACCTGCCACTGAATGCCGAATTCGCCGGCCTTATCGGCAGTCACTTCGACGATCAACGCCTCGATGAAGACTTGTGCGCGGCGTGTGTCGAGCTTTTCGATGATCGCGCGCAGGTTGTTGTAGATCGGTTCCGGCGCCATGATGATGAGCGCATTGTTGGCAGTGTCCGCCTGGATCGTCGCATTGCCGGCGACGATCGGCGCGCTCGTAGTCGTCGCGGTCGCCAAAGGCGTCGTCGCGGCAGGCGATGCTGCAGTTGCCGCGCTGATCGTTGCAGCCGTTGCGGCGATCGCCGCCGGCGCTGTAGTCGCGGTTGTTACCGCCGGCAAACCGCGCTCTGCGCCGGTTGCGCCGCCATACAGGCCGCGCAGCGTTTCCGCGACGCGCAGCGCATCGGCGTTTTTCAGGTACACGATAAAGATGTTGCCGCCGGCGCGTTGCGGCGTGTCGAGCTGCTCGATCAGCTGCCGCATGCGAATCGTGCGCGCAGGATTCTCCGAGCGCACCAGAATGCTGTTCGACCGTGGCTCGGCCACCAGCGAAACACGCTCCCGCACGTCCGCCGCTCCCGGCTGTCCGCCGCTATCGGCGAGCGTGCGATTGAGCACGCCGACCATGTCGAGCGCCGAGGCATTCTTGACCGGAACAATCAGCGGTTCACCCAACAGGGGTTGATCGAGCGACGCAATGATGCGCATGAGGCGGCGCACGTTGTCGGCGTAGTCGGTGATCACCAGCGCGTTGCTCGCGGGAAACGCTGCGATCGTGTTGTTCGGCGAGATCAGCGGACGCAGCACGTTGACGAGCTGCGCAGCCGATTCGCTGCGTAACGGAATCACTTGCGTAATCAGCCGGTCGCCTGTCGCGCCGGTCGTGCCGACGGAACCCCCTTGCATCTTTGCGTCGGCTTCCGGAACGATTTTCACGATACCGTCGCTTTCGACCGCGGTGAATCCCTGCAATCGCAAGGCCGACAACAGCGTCGGATAAACGAGGCTTTTCGGCACGGGACGCGCCGAGACAATGTTGATCGTTCCTTTGACGCGCGGGTCGAGAACGAAGTTACGGCCGGTGATCTCGGCCACGGCCTTGACGACCGCGTCGATGTCGGCGTTCACAAAATTGAGCGTGACGGTATCGCTCTCTTGCGCGCTCGCTGCGGGCATTGCCGCTAGAAATGCGGCGACAACGGCGGCAACAAGCGGTTTCGATCGGGTTCTGACGCCGCTTCGAACCGCGGCGATGATGCGATGAACGAGAGGTGGCGCGGAATCGTGTGCGTCGGCCATCTGGCGAGCCGTAACGGGGGCGGCGTGCCGCGATTAAAAAGCGTCGTCGATGATAGCATGGGGTATTCGCACGACCTGACGGGCCGGCCGGCGCTTTGTTGCCACTGTTGCAACGACGCCGCATTGTGGAACCTCTGAACAAACCTCACGTGGTGCGAGTTGGCGCGAAATGTGGATGACTGCGAGACGGATGAAAACTTGTTTCAGCGCAGGCTAATGCGAGCGAAGCGAGCGTTAAGCCGCGAAGCGGCGGCCGTAGCTACGAAAGTCGCAGTTCATCCTACGAACCGAGGAAGCCGGCGAAGCAGGCGCCGCATTCTCGCGCCAACCTTTCGGGACAGGGCTCGCCGAGGCGCTGGCTTTGTCGCTCGGCTCGCACGCGCGGCTGCTCACCTTGCTTCGCGCCATCGTCCCCGGCAAGCAATCTGTCGCGCCCGCGTGGGGGTTTGTTCAGAGGTTCCTTGAATCCGTCTGCCCTTCGACCGGCATCCAACCTATGGAAGGGAAAAAGGGAGTTCCAATGAGTCACCGCGTTTCCGGAACCGCCCGTCGTCTGGTGCTATGGACGGCTTTCGCCGCGGGCCTGGCGGTATCGATCGCAATGACACCGTCGCCGGTACGCACAGCAGAAGCCGCGCAGGCGGTGGAAGCCGAGCCAGCGGGTAAGTCAGGCAGCGAAACGACGCCAGCGCCCGCTGATGCAGCGGGAAAAGCGGGCAAAAGCGACAAAGAAGCGGCCTCGAAAAATGGGGCCGGTCGACCCGGCAATGCCGAAATCACGATCGATCCGCGCGGCATCAGCATCGACCATGGCGGCGGGCACGTTCGCATCGGTGGCCGTGGCGTCGATCGCGAGTACGACTCGTTCGAGCAGTTCGCGAAGGATGCGCCGTGGCTCGCGGGACTCGTGTTCTTTGTCGTCTCGCTCGTCTTCCTCGTGCCGTTGCTGATCATCGTGCTGCTCATCTGGTACAAAGTCAGGAAGAATCGCATGCTCAATGAAACGATGATCAAGCTCGCCGAAAAGGGCGTCGTTCCGCCCGCGCAAGCGATGGAAGCGCTGAACGCGAGTCGCGTGGAGCCCGCGGTCACTGCTGGACCCAATACGGCCCCGATGTACGAGCAAGCCAAGATGATGCGCCGCCGCGCCGCCTGGTCGGACTTGCGCAAAGGCGTTCTGATGATCGCCGTGGGACTCGGGCTGACCGCGTATTCGATGTTCGACGATGGGAGCCCCAACGCGCTCGGCTTGATCCTGTTGTTTGTGGGAATCGGCTTTTGCATATTGTGGTTTTTCGAAGAGCGCGATCCCGCGCAGCGGTCCGCTGCACCGCCACCGCCGCCAAGCGGCATTCCTCCGGGTGGAGCGTGAAACCCGCGAAATCCGCTGCGAGCCTAGAGGCCACGCGCGCCGATGGCGACTCCGCCGCTCTCCGACGCCCAGTTGATCGCGCGCTGTATCGTCGGCGACGATCGTCACGCGTTCGCGGAGCTCGTCAAGCGGCATCAGTCGTCGATCCGCGCGTGTTTGCGCAAATTGACTTCGGGCAATGCGGCGCTCTCCGACGACTTGGCGCAAGAGACATTCATTCAGGCTTGGCGCAATCTCAAGTCGTTCCGTCAGGACGCGCGATTCTCGACATGGCTTTACCGAATCGCTACGAACTGCTGGCTGATGCATGCGCGCAAGCGCCGCGAGGAATTGCTCGGTGATCGCGACGCCGAACTTGTCGTCGAGGACGCAGAATCGATGTCACATGGATTCGAATCGGCCGGCGATCATGCCGGCTCATCCGCGATGAAACTCGATCTCGAGCGCGCGATGAATGGGCTGACTGCGCAGGAACGCGCGGCAATCATCCAGTGCTACCATAATGATCTGACTCACGAGGAAGCCGCATACGTGTTGGGATGCCCGGTCGGTACCGTCAAGACGCACGTCTTTCGGGCAAAGCAAAAGCTCAAGACGGCGCTCTCCGCGTGGGGACCCGACGCTGTCGGAGGCGTTTCATGAGCGAACGACCCACGTCACCAGAGCGTGATACGCCGTCTGACTGGGTCGATCGTCTCCTCGCAGACGACGCGCACGAATACGCGCAAAATTACATCGACGATGCCGGCTTCAGCGCGAAGGTGATGCAGCAATTGCCTGCGCCGGCAACGTTACCGGTCTGGCGCAAACCTGCGGCAACGCTGTTATGGGCCGCGGTCGGTCTGGGGCTCGCGTTCACGCTTCCGGGCGCCGCGCTCGACGTCGCGCGTGAAGCGTTCAAGCTGTTTGCCGCGAAGCCGTTCTCGCTCTCAGAGGTGTTTGTCGTGATTGCGATCGCCGGCGCGGGGATGTGGGTCACCGCGATCGTCGCCTGGCGCCGCGTCTAGCGTCGTCCGACAAGTTATTCGTCTTTCAAAGTAAAGTTGACCTCCACGGAAGCCTGATATTTCGTTCCGTCGGCAGCACACTTCCAGTCGACCAGCGTTTCTCGTACCACACGATCGAACACGCGCGGCGGCTCGGCGGACGTGATCTTCACATCGGCCACGCGGCCCTTCTCGTCGATCGTCAGAATCGCCTTCACCTGACCCTTCTGGACGCCGGCTTTGATCGCTTCGCGCGGGAACGTCGGCTTTTCCATCGTCCCGCATGAAACGCCCTGCCGGATGGCGGGCTTCGGCGGCGGCGCAGGCGGCGCTTCAACGACCGGGGGCGCGATGACGACCGGCTCAGCCGGCGGAGTCGGTGCCACCGAAGCGATAACGGGCTCGGACGGCGCGACCGGCGGCGGAATGTCCGGCGGCGGCACGTAGGGCTGCTGCACCTGGACCTTCGGCGGCTCGACGATCTTTTTCGGCGGCGGCGGAGGCGGCGGCGGTGGCGGCGCCTTGATCTCTTCGATGATCGTCGCGCTCAACGGCTTCTTGATGACTTCGACCATCTGCTTCCCGAGCCCCGTGATGAGCGCCCAGATAACGAGCGCGTGCACGAGAACGACAAACGCAATGCCGATCAGGTGTCGTGTCGGGTCTCTCTGCTGCCGTGCGAAATCCATTTGCTATCGACTCCAGTGCCGGACGCCTGTCTCTTGGACAGCGCTACTCGACGAACTGCTCGCTGCCCACAATTCCGATCTTCGTCAGCCCGAGCCGCTGCGCCGAGGCCATGACGCCGGCGACGACGCTGTACTTGGCGAGCTTGTTCGGACGTAGATGTACCTCGGGCTGGACGCCCTGCGCCGCGGCGGCCGTGATTTTCTCTTCGAGCGCCGCCCGCTCAGGCATCCATTCGCCGTTCCAGTAGACGCGACTCGCCTCGTCGATGTCGATCTTCACGATTTCAGGGAGCACGAGCGGCGGCGGCGGATTGCCGGTCGGCATGTTGAGGTTGACCGAGTGAAGCTGGATCGGCAGCGTGATGATCAGCATGACGAGGAGCACCAGCATCACGTCGATCAGCGGCGTGGTGTTGATATCGATCATCACGTCGGGATCTTTTGCTCTGATCCCGTTACCCGGTCCGACGCTCATTGCCATCGCAATTTTCCCAACGAATATTTACGTGAACAGCTTCAACCGCCGCGCGGCGGCGGCTCCGTAATGAAGCCCACCTTCGAGATCCCGGCGCGCTGGCACGCATAGATGATGCGGCCGACGCCTTCGTAGTTCGCGTTGCCGTCGCCGCGAATCTGCACTTCGGGCTGCGGAGTTAGCACGGCGATCTTCTTTAGACGATCGATGAGCGCGTCCGTGCTTCTGATCTGCAACTCGTTCCAGTAGATACGGCCGCCCGGATCGACCGACAGCGTGATGTTTTCCGGCTTGGTCTCGCGGATCTCGTTCCGTTCTTTCGGCAGCTGGACCGGGATCGACGTCGTCACGACCGGGATCGTGATCAAGAATATGATCAACAGCACGAGCATCACGTCGACCAGCGGCGTGGTGTTGATCGCCGAGACGACTTCGTCTTCGTCGCCGTCGGCGGAGCCGACGTTCATCGCCATGATTTACGCCCTTGCCGCTGTTTGCGCGCTGGACAGCAGCACCGCGTGAAGGTCGGCGCCGAAGCTCCGAACTTCTTCCATCGCACTCTTGTTGCGCCGGATGAGCCAGTTGTAGCCCAGCACCGCCGGAACGGCGACGGCGAGACCGATCGCGGTCATGATCAGCGCTTCACCCACGGGTCCCGCAACCTTGTCGATCGACGCTTGTCCGGCGATGCCGATCGCGGTC
>VBCG01000241.1 GCA_005881895.1 Betaproteobacteria bacterium | reverse complement strand
ACATCATCGTGTACATGAACAAGGCCGACATGGTCGACGACAAGGAGCTCCTGGAGTTGGTCGAGATGGAAGTGCGCGAGCTCCTCTCCAAGTATCAGTTTCCGGGGGAGAAGACGCCGATCGTGATTGGCAGTGCCAAGATGGCGCTGGAAGGCGACAAGGGCGAATTGGGGGAAGGGTCGATCTTCAAGCTGGCGGAAGCGCTGGATAGCTATATACCGCAGCCGGAGCGGTTGATCGACGGGCCGTTTCTGATGCCGGTGGAAGACGTGTTCTCGATCTCGGGTCGGGGGACGGTGGTGACGGGCCGGGTGGAGCGGGGGATCGTGAAGGTGGGCGACACGCTGGAGATCATCGGCCTCAAACCCACGCTGGTGACGGTGTGCACGGGCGTGGAGATGTTTAGGAAGCTGTTAGATCAGGGGCAGGCGGGCGACAACATTGGCGTGCTGCTGCGGGGCACCAAGCGGGAAGAGGTGGAGCGGGGGCAAGTGCTGGCGAAGCCGGGCAGCATCACGCCGCACACCAAGTTCACCTGTGAAGTGTACGTGCTCTCCAAGGAAGAAGGCGGGCGGCACACGCCGTTCTTTCCGGGGTATCGGCCGCAGTTTTATTTCCGCACGACGGACGTGACGGGGAGTATCGAATTGCCGGCGGGCACCGAGATGGTGATGCCGGGAGACAACATTGGGATGACGGTGCAGCTGATTGCGCCGATTGCGATGGAAGAGGGCTTGCGCTTTGCGATCCGCGAAGGCGGCCGCACGGTGGGCGCCGGCGTGGTCGCAAAAGTTATCGAATAGTCGATTACTTGAAGTTGCTACCGCGAATCAACGGGCTTTGCCCGGGATTCGCGGGAAAACAAGCGGCCGAAAGTAGGTTTCCACTTTCGGACGAAAGGATGATATGCAAAACCAGAGAATCCGTATCCGCCTCAAAGCGTTCGATTACAAGTTGATCGATCAGTCGGCGCTCGAAATCGTCGAGACCGCGAAGCGTTCGGGCGCCGTCGTCAAGGGCCCCGTGCCGCTGCCGACGAAGATCGAGCGCTACGACGTTCTGCGTTCGCCGCACGTGAACAAGACATCGCGCGATCAGTTCGAGATTCGTACGCACCTGCGGCTGATGGACATCATCGATCCGACCGACAAGACGGTCGACCAATTGATGAAACTCGATCTGCCGGCGGGTGTCGACGTCGAGATCAAGCTGCAATAGGGTCAGACTCCAATTTCGGTGTAACGCGTCGAGCAAAATTGGAGTCTGACCCTACATGACTTAACCGCTGGCCAATAGCAGCCGGCACCCGGAGTGATCCGGGCAACGATAAAGAGATCGATATGAGCTTAGGACTCGTAGGACGCAAGATTGGCATGACGCGCGTCTTCGCCGACGACGGCAGCGCCGTCCCTGTGACCGTGCTCGACATTGCCAACAACCGTGTGACGCAGATCAAGACGCCCGAAAACGATGGCTATGCCGCCGTGCAAGTCACGTTTGGCAAGCGTCGCGCGTCGCGCGTTACGAAGCCGCAGGCCGGCCATCTCGCCAAAGCGGGCGTCGAAGCGGGCGAACTGCTGAAGGAATTCCGCATCGCTGCCGATGATCTCGCGAAGTTCAAGCCGGGTGACGTCATCGGCATCGACACGTTTGCCGTCGGGCAACTCGTCGATGTGACCGGGACGACGAAAGGCCGTGGCTTTACCGGCGTCATCCGCCGCCACCATTTCAGCTCGAACCGCGCGTCGCACGGCAATTCGCTGTCGCACAACACGCCAGGATCGATCTCGATGGCGCAGGATCCCGGACGCGTGTTCCCGGGCAAGCGCATGGCAGGCCACTACGGCGGTGAAACGCGCACGGCGCAGACATTGTCGGTCGTGCGCGTCGACAAGGAGCGCGGATTGCTGCTCGTGAAGGGCGCGGTCCCCGGCGCGGACGGCGAGCACATCGTCGTTCGTCCGTCCGTTAAGACGCCGGCCAAGAAGGGGGCATGACGATGGACCTCAAACTGATCAACGACAACGGCAAGCCGGCGGCGACGCACACAGCGTCCGACGCGCTGTTCGGTCGCGAGTACAACGAGCCGTTGATCCACCAAGTGATCACGGCGTTTCAGGCGAATGCGCGGCAAGGCACGCGCGCGCAGAAGGGTCGCGGCGACATCAACAAATCGCACAAGAAGCCGTGGCGGCAGAAAGGCACCGGCCGTGCCCGCGCCGGCCAAGCGAATAGCCCATTGTGGCGCGGCGGCGGAAAAATTTTTCCGTCGTCGCCCGACGAGAATTTTTCGCACAAGCTGAACCGCAAG
>VBCG01000151.1:49035-66706 GCA_005881895.1 Betaproteobacteria bacterium | reverse complement strand
TCTGGCCGCGAAGCTTCGCAAGAAACAAAAGCTGGCCGGCTGACGCGCGCGATTATCCCCATGCGCGTCGGCTTCGCCGGCACGCCGGAATTTGCCGCTCGCATACTGACGGCAATCGCCGCGGCAGGGCACACGATACCTCTTTGTCTCACGCAGCCCGATCGTCCAAAAGGCCGAGGGATGCGGCCAGTCGCCTCGCCCGTCAAAGCCGTGGCAGAAGGTTACGGAATTGCGATCGCGCAAGCGGCGGCGCTCAAAACGGCCGAAGCCCGCTCGCCGCTATTCAAGGTTCCGCTGGACGTATTGGTCGTTGCCGCCTATGGGCTGCTGTTGCCACAGAGCGTCCTCGACTGGCCTCGGTATGGCTGCCTCAACGTCCATGCGTCACTGCTTCCAAGGTGGCGAGGCGCAGCGCCCATCGAGCGCGCCATCGAAGCAGGCGACACGAAAACCGGAATCACGATCATGCAGATGGATGCGGGGCTCGACACCGGCGCGATCGTGGCAACGAGCGAGATTCTTATCGACGCGCTGGAAACAGCAGGCTCGCTGACGAAGAAGCTTGCCGGCGTCGGGGCGAAGATAATTGTCGAGGTGCTTGCGCGCCTTGCTGGCGAGGGCTCACTAACTGAGACTCCACAATCTCCCGAAGGCGTGAGCTACGCACGCAAAATTGAACCTCACGAAGCCTTGGTCGAGTGGCAACAGCCGGCAGCTGCGATCGAGCGCAAGATTCGCGCATTCGATCCTGCTCCCGGCGCCTATACGTGGGTCGGTGCAAGTCGCATGAAGATTTGGGCGGGAAAGGTCATCCCGCACGCGTCGCAAGAGGAGCCAGGCACCGTCGCAGCGATCGGCGCCGAAGGCATCGACGTAGTCTGCGGGGAGGGGATGTTGCGTATTATCGAGCTTCAGCCGGCGGGCGGCAGGCGAATGACCAGCGGAGCGTTTCTGGTAGGCCGGAATCTTGCACTCGGCGAACGATTTTCATCGTCTGCGCAGCGCCGCGCGTAATCGATGCAGATCGAACAACAGCAAGCCGCTCGCGTCGTCGATAGCGTCCAGCGCGGAATCGCGCTCGACGCGGCACTCGCTGCCGTGGACGATGGCTCGCCGTTGCGGGGAAGGGCGCTCGTCCAGGAGCTCGCGTACGGGACGCTGCGGCACTGGGGAACGCTGGACGCGTTGGCTCGGCATCTGGCTGTCAAACCCGTGTCGGAGCCCCTGCTACACGCATTGGTGTCGGTTGCGCTTTATCAACTCGACCACACGCGCGCCCCCGCTTTTGCGGTGGTCGATCGCGCGGTCGAAGCCGCGGCCGGACTTTCGCGGCCCGCGGCCAAACGCTGGGTCAACGCGTTGCTTCGGCGCTATCTGCGGGAAAAAGGCGCGCTCGCGGCAACCGTCCGGCGTGATCCCGTTGCGCGTTGGTCCTATCCACGTTGGTGGATCGCGCGCGTCAAAGCCGATTTTCCAGCCGAGTGGGAATCCATCCTCGAAGCGGGCAACGCCCGGCCGCCGCTCACGTTGCGCGTCAATGATCGGGTCGCGACCCGCCCCGACTTGATCGCAAAGTTCCTGGAGCAAGCGATCACTTGCATGCCGGCGGGCGAATCGGCTTTGATCGTTGATCCGCCACGGTCCGTCGTCGAGCTTCCTGGCTACGCCGAAGGCGCGTTCTCGGTGCAGGACCTCGGGGCACAACTCGCGGCACCGCTCCTCGACGTCTCGGAGGGCATGTGCGTGCTGGATGCCTGCGCCGCTCCGGGCGGAAAGACGGCGCACCTGCTCGAGCTTGCCGACGTCTCGCTCACCGCCGTCGATCGCGATGCCGGCCGTCTCGGGCGTCTTTCGGCCAATCTGCAGCGCCTGCAGCTTGGCGACCGCAACGTGCGAGTCGTTCACGGCGATGCGCGAGATCCGTCAAAGTGGTGGGATGCGCGCCCCTTTGAACGGATCCTCGCCGATGTCCCTTGCAGCTCGTCGGGCGTCGTCCGCCGCCATCCCGATGGAAAGTGGCTGCGTCGTCCGGGTGACATCGCCGCGTTTGTCCGCGATCAGGACCGGATATTGGGTGCGCTGTGGCCCCTCCTTGCTCACGACGGCAAGCTACTCTACGCGACCTGCTCGGTGTTCAAGGCGGAAAACGAAGCGAGAATCGTCGATTTCCTGGCGCGCCACCCCGACGCGTTGCGCGAAACCATCACGTTTCCGCTGGACGCCGTGCACATCGGAGGACAACTCTTGCCTTCGTCTTCGGCGGCGGTCCACAATCAGGACGGGTTTTTCTACGCGCTGCTTCGCAAAGCCTGACGCGGCGATCCGCCGCCGGCACCTTCGTGGCGCGGCCTCAAGCCGTCACGGCGGCGCGAGACTCGTGTGCTTCCCGCCGGCATGCTGTTTCGCTCTCGCTCCTCTCCCATCGCTCCCGCGCGCCGCCGCAAGTTCCTGCAGCTCATGGGCGCGGCCATGATCGCGTTGGCGCTGCTCTCGCCCAAAGCGAGAGCGGATATCGTGCCGGTCAAGTCGGCTGAGTTACGGATCGATGAAGGCGAGCTGTTTCTGTCGGCGGAATTCGACCTCGCGCTGACGCCGACGTTGGAAGAAGCGCTGCAAAAGGGGATTCCGCTCCATTTTGTCGTCGAATTCGACTTGACGCGGGCGCGCTGGTATTGGTTGGACGAAAGAGTCGCGGAGTGGTCAGTCACTTATCGGGTATCGTATTCGCCGTTGACGCGCCAATATCGCGTGGCGAGCGGGCCGTTGGGCCAGACATTCGAGTCGCTGGACGACGTTGAGCGTTTTATCAGCCGCGTTTCTTCGCGACCCGTCGCCCGCGCCGACATGCTAACGAAGGGCGCGCGTTATGAAGCGGCGCTCCGAATCCGACTCGACGTCACTCAATTGCCGAAACCGTTCCAAGTAAATGCGCTGGCGCTGCGCGAATGGCAGCTCGCCTCGGATTGGCAGCGATGGAGCTTCACACCGTGAGCGTCGCAGCGACCTCGGCCTCCTTGGACCTGCGAGGAGAATCACTGCAGCAACAGTCGGCCTCATGTGACGACTTGCATTTGCCGTCGATCCCCACGACGTGGTGCCCCTCGCCGGCTGCTCGCGTCACGGCCGCAAGCATGGGGGTCCATCTGTGACCGCGATCCTGTCATCGCGCGCCGTTCGCTGGGTGGTGCTCGTCCTCGCGTCCCTCTCGGGAATCGCGTTGTTCCTGCTCGCCACGGCGACGGCGAATACGGCGCTGTTTGCCGGAAATTACGACGCGCTCGTCGTGCTGAACGCGGTGCTTGTCGCGCTGCTGATGCTGGTCGTCGGGTGGCAGGTGATGCGGCTGCGCCGAAATCTGAAAGCGGGCGTCTTCGGTTCACGGCTCGCGGTGCGGCTCGTATTTCTGTTTGTTGTCGTGGCCGTGCTCCCGGGCGCGCTGGTGTACGCGGTGTCCGTACAATTTCTCGGCAAGAGCATCGAGAGCTGGTTCGACGTGCGCGTCGATCGAGCTTTGGAAGGCGGCATCAATCTCGGTCGAAGCTCGCTCGATTATCTGCTTAAGGAAACCACGAACCGCGCCACGCAGGTCGCGTCGGCGCTCGCCGAAACGGCCGGCAACGCGGGTCCGGCGTTGAATCGCGCGGTCGAGGAAGCCGGAATCTACGAAGCGGCGCTCTTTTCAACGTCCGGCAACGTGCTGGCGGTCGCCGGGATGGGCGGCCTGACCGCGACGCCCGAGCCGCCGCCGGCGCACGCGTTGCGTCGGGCCCGCTTGCAGCAGACCTACGCCGAGCCCGAGCAGACGACCGATTCCGGTCTGGTGCTGCGCGTCGTCGTGCCGGTAAATAGCCGCGACCGTCTCGATCCGCTTCGCGTGTTGCAAGTGATCGAGCCCGTGCCGAAGGCGCTGGCGCAGGACATGGAGAAGGTACATGCGGGTGCGCGTGATTACCAGGAGATCTCGTTTTCGCGCACGGCGCTGAAGCGGGTTTACGCGCTGACCCTCACGTTGACCTTGCTGCTCGCGCTCACGTGCGCGCTCGGGCTCGCGGTTGTCTTGTCCGAGCGCTTCGCGGCGCCACTCGGTCTGCTTGCGGAAGGAACGCGCGCGGTCGCACAAGGCGATTTCACGCGTCGGCAGCCGGTAACCTCGCGCGACGAGCTCGGCGTCCTGACCGAATCGTTCAACACGATGACGTCCCAGCTGGCCGACGCGCACACGAAGACCGAAGAATCGCGCCGCGCCATCGAAACGGCCAATGCGTATCTCGAAAGCATTCTCGGCAATCTTTCGGCCGGCGTGCTGGCGTTCGACGAACGTTATCGGCTGCGCACTAGCAATCCGAGTGCCGCTGTGATCCTGCAGCAACCGATGGCGGATCTCACCGGGCTTCCACTGGCCGAATGGGGGCGCCGGTTGCCCGCGCTGTCATCGTTCGCCGAGCTCGTCGCGGACGGCTTTCGCACGGCGCGCGATGGGCAATGGCAGAAAGAAGCCGAGCTGACGGTCGCGAGCCATCCGCGGACGGTGCTGATGCGCGGTACACGACTGCCCGGCGCGCCGGTTCCGGGCTACATCGTCGCTTTTGACGATGTGTCGGAGCTCGTCCAGGCACAGCGTGACGCTGCATGGGCGGAAGTCGCGCGCCGACTCGCGCACGAAATCAAGAATCCGTTGACGCCGATTCAGCTTTCCGCCGAGCGCCTGGCGGTCAAGCTCGCGTCGAAGCTCGAAGGCGCCGACGCCGAGGCGCTGCGCCGCGGGACGCAAACCATTGTGTCGCAAGTGGCGGCGATGAAGAACATGGTCGACGACTTTGCGATTTATGCGCGCAAGCCGCGTCCGGGGCAGATGCAAAGCGTCGATTTGGCCGCCCTATTGCTCGACGTGCTCGCTCTGTACGACAATCTGCGCCCGCACGTCGCCCTTGCGCTGCCGGAAGAGCCGGTGATCATCCAGGGCGAGCCGACACGCCTTCGCCAGGTATTCCACAATCTGCTGCAGAATGCGGTCGACGCACAAGCCGGCCTCGCCGATCCCCGCTTCGCGATCTCGCTGTCGCCGGCCCGAGGCGAGGCGGTGCTCGTGTTCGCCGACCAAGGACCAGGCTTCGACGAAGAAATGATTGCCCATGCTTTTGACCCCTACGTGACGACGAAAGCCAAGGGCACCGGCCTCGGCCTTGCGATCGTCAAGAAGATCGTCGACGAGCATCGCGGCCGCGTGCTGCTTGAAAACACGTCGCCGCGCGGCGCGCGCGTGACGCTTTATTTTCCCGCGCTCAACACCGCAGCGGCCGCCGCCGCGTGAATAGGCCCTAACCGCATGGCACCCGCCCGAGAAATACTGATCGTCGACGACGAAGTCGGCATCCGAGAGTTGCTGTCCGAAATTTTGCAGGACGAGGGTTATCGTGTCGCATTGGCCGAGAATGCCGGCGAAGCGCGTGCGTATCGACAACGGCAACAACCGGCGCTCGTTCTGCTCGACATCTGGATGCCCGACACCGACGGCGTGACGCTGCTCCGCGAATGGGGCGCAGCCGGTCTCGTCACGATGCCGGTCATCATGATGTCGGGGCATGGAACGATCGAGACCGCCGTAGAGGCCACGCGCATCGGCGCTTTCGATTTCCTCGAGAAGCCGATCGGGCTCTCCAAGCTGCTCGCGACGATCTCGCGCGCGTTCAAGACGGCTGCGGCCAAAGAGCCGCGACGGATCTCGCTGTCGATGCTCGGTACGAGCGCGGCGGTGCGTGAGACGGAGCGCGCGCTGGAGGCGCTCGCGAGCACGCGTAAAGCGATTCTCATCGTCGGTGAGCCGGGGACGGGTCACGATATCGCGGCACGGGCGCTGCAATTGCCCGACGCGCCGTTCGTCGTTCTGGAAAACGGCGCGCGCTTCCTCAGCAACCCGCTGGCGCTGATCGAAGAAGCGCATGAAGGCGTTATCTACTGTGCCGAAATCGGGCAGTACGGCAAAGCGGAACAAAAGGGACTCGCGTTTCTTCTCGGCAAGCTCGACAAGCACAATGTCACGCTGGTCGCAACGAGCGCCGAGCCGCTGGGAAACCTTGCAACCGAAGGAAAATTCGACGCTGCATTGCTTTCGCAACTTTCCGCGGCCGCCATCATGCTGCCGCCGCTCCGCACGCGGCGCGACGATATCCCACCATTGATCGAACGCTATTGGCGCGAGTCGAAAAACGGCGAGCGCGCTCCGCCATTGCTTGCGTCGCTCAATCCGGCCGCGCTGACCGCGCTCACCAATGCGCATTGGCCCGGCAACCTCGATCATCTCGCGAGCGTCATCGAAAACCTGCAAGTCGTACGCGGCGATATCAGCGTCGAGCACGTCAAACGACTGTTGGGCGAAGCAGTCGCGCAAAATCGGGCGATTGCACCCGAGATTACCGCGCGGTTCTTCGATTTGCCGCTGCGCGAAGCGCGCGAAGCGTTCGAGCGGATTTATTTCGAGCAGCTCCTGGGTCGCGAGCAGTCGAACATGAGCAAGGTCGCCGAAAAGGCGGGGCTCGAGCGCACGCACCTATATCGCAAGCTCAAGCAACTCAACATTCGCTTTTCCCGACGCGGCGACGCCGACAGCGCGGCCTGACCGGCCCGCGACGCGCTCCGCCAGACGTGAGCACCGCCATCGCAACGGGGGCCAGCAAGGAGCGCATGGCGCCGCTCGTGATCGGCGCGATCGGCGTCGTCTACGGCGACATCGGGACGAGCCCGCTCTACACGCTCCGCACCGCGTTCACCGGCTCCCATGCGCTCACGCTCACGCATGACAACGTCCTCGGCGTTCTGTCGGCGATTTTCTGGTCGCTGATGATCGTCGTCACGCTCAAATACGTTTCGCTGATCATGCGCGCCGACAACAGGGGCGAAGGCGGGATTCTGGCGCTCACCGCACTCGTCGCGCGCGGTCTCGAGAACAATCCGCGGCGACGCTGGTGGCTCGTCGGCTTCGGCATCTTCGGCGCGGCGATGTTCTACGGGGACGGGATGATCACGCCCGCCATCAGCGTGCTGGGCGCCGTCGAAGGCCTCGAGGTCATCGCGCCGCGGCTGCACGCGTGGATCGTGCCTGTTTCCGTGGTCATCATGATCGCCTTGTTCGCGACACAGAAGCGCGGGACGGCGACGATCGGCGCGATGTTCGGCCCGGTAATGTGCGTGTGGTTCGTGACGCTCGCCGTGCTGGGTGCGCGCGAAATCTCCACACGGCCCGCCGTGATCGCTGCTCTGAATCCGATTTACGCGTTCGATTTCTTCGCCGCCAATCCCGGAGCCGCATTCCTCGCGATGGGCGCCGTCGTGCTGGTTGTGACCGGGACGGAAGCGCTTTATGCCGACATGGGGCATTTCGGCCGCACGCCGATCCGGCGTGCCTGGCTTTTTTTCGTGATGCCGGCGCTGGTGCTGAACTATTTCGGCCAGGGTGCGCTCATTCTCAACGATCCGAGCGCCATCAAGAATCCCTTCTATCTCCTTGCGCCGGACTGGGCGCTGGTCCCGCTACTGGTGCTTGCGACTGCGGCGGCGATCATCGCGTCGCAGGCCGTCGTCTCGGGCGCGTTTTCCCTCACGCGGGCGGCCATTCAGATGGGTTACTGTCCGCGGCTCACGATCGAGCATACGTCCGAGCGCGCGATCGGACAGATCTATGTCCCGTTCATCAACTGGACCTTGCTCGCCGCGGTGATCGCGCTCGTCATCGGTTTCCATCGCTCGGACAACCTGGCGGGCGCCTACGGTATTGCCGTGACGCTCGCCATGTTGATCGACTCGATCCTGATCTTTGTCGTCATGCGGCAGTTGTGGGATTGGCCAAGTTGGGCGGCGATCGCTATTGCAACGCCGCTGTTGCTCGTCGACCTGACGTTCCTCACCTCGAATACGCTCAAGATTCCCGACGGCGGCTGGTTTCCGATCCTCATCGGCATCATCGTGTTCACGCTGCTGACGACGTGGAAGCGTGGCCGTATCGTGCTGATGGAGCGGCTCGCCGAGGACGCGATGCCTCTCGACCTGTTCATTCAGAGCATCGAGGCGTCGCCGCCGACACGGGTGCCGGGCACCGCCGTCTTTCTGACGTCAACGCAGAATCGCGTGCCGCACGCGCTGCTTCATAACCTGAAGCACAACAAAGTGCTGCACGAACGCGTCGTGTTCCTGACCATCGTGACGCGGGACGTGCCGTACGTCAGCGACGACGAGCGCCACAACGTCAAGTCGCTTGGCTGCGATTTCTTCAAGATGACCGCTGACTTCGGTTTCAAGGAGGATCCCGACGTTCCGGCATTGCTCGAGGAATCGGGACGCCGCGGCTTCGCCTTCGACATGATGGAGACCTCTTTCTTCGTCTCGCGCGAGACGCTGATTGCGACCGTCGCGCCCGGGATGGCGCTGTGGCGGGAAAAGTTGTTCGTCTCGATGTCGAAGAACGCGATCAAGGCGTCGGAATTTTTTCAGATTCCGACCAATCGCGTCGTTGAGTTGGGGACGCAGGTGGAGCTATAGGCGAAAAATAGGGTCAGACTCCACTTTCCTCCCTCCGTAACCCTGAAGGCGCGCGGAGCGACGATGAAAGTGGAGTCTGACCCTGAAATTCTGTCGGCGGATTTGAGCGCTACGCCGCTGCCATCTGGCCGCGCATCGTCTTGATCGCCTTGCTCTCGATCTGGCGTATCCGCTCAGCCGAAACGCCGTATTCGTCGGCAAGCTCTTGCAGCGTCGCGGGATCCTCTTCCTTCAGCCAACGCGCCTCGATAATGCGACGGCTGCGGTCATCCAGCTTGGCCATCGCGCGCTGCAGGCCGACGCTGCGATTGCGCGCAGTCTCGGCACGCTCGAGTATCTGCACCGGCTCGTCCTCCGAGTCCGTCAGGTATGCGATAGGCGTCACCGACTCCTCATCGCCGGGTGTGGGGTCGAGCGCTACGTCGCTGCCTCCCAGGCGCATTTCCATTTCGAACACTTCTTCGGTCTTGACGCCGAGCTCGCGCGCGATGTAGTCGGCCTCTTTGTACGTCAGCGCGCCCATGCCGCCCTTCATGCTGCGCAAGTTGAAGAACAGCTTGCGCTGCGCCTTGGTCGTGGCGAGCTTGACCAAGCGCCAGTTGCGCAGGATGTACTCGTGCATCTCGGCTCTGATCCAGTGGAGGGCAAACGAAACCAGCCTGACGCCGCGCTCAGGGTCGAACCGCCGGACCGCCTTCATCAACCCGACGTTGCCCTCTTGGATCAAGTCCGCTTGCGGCAGCCCATAACCCAGATAATTACGCGAGACGGCGACGACCAGCCGCAAATGTGAGAGGACGAGCTCACGGGCGGCGTCGATGTCCTCGTGCTCCTTCCAGCGACGGCCGAGAGCGGTCTCCTGCTCCTGCGTCAGAAGCGGAAAGCGGTTTACCGCCTGGATGTAATGGTCGAGACTCCCGAGCGAAACGGGGGTCGGGAAAGTCAGCGCAGTACCGGACATTCAGGTATCTCCTTTCGTAGCGGCAGACCGGATTCCGTTCGAGTGCCCCTTGAGAGGTCCGACGCGTTTGGCACTCGAATATTGAGAGTGCCAATTATGCCCCAAAGTTCCCGACAAATCTAGTCGGGTATGGAGGCGCCACTTTGCCCGGGTCGTGATCCACCGGCCCGCCCCGCCAAGTATTCCGATTCGAACGTATGACCGCGAAATGGAGGCGATTACGCCACCGCGGTCCCCACGATCAAGTATTAGTCGTCGGGGAGCAGCGCTTCGACGAATTCGGCGGCGGCGAAAGGTCGCAGATCATCGATGCCTTCGCCCACCCCGATGAATTTCAATGGGATTGCGTGTTGCTCGGCGATCGCCGCTACGACACCGCCTTTGGCGGTGCCGTCGAGCTTCGTGAGGATAAGGCCGGTAAGCCCGACTGCGGCGTCGAAGGCCTTGACTTGCGCAACCGCATTCTGCCCGGTGTTCGCGTCGAGGACGAGCAGCACCTCGTCGGGCGCGCCCGCACGTGCCTTGGCGATGACGCGCTTGATCTTGGCGAGCTCTTCCATCAGCTGTCCCTGCGTGGCGAGCCGCCCGGCCGTGTCCGCGAGCACCACGTCGATGTTGCGGGCGCGCGCTGCACCGAGCGCGTCGAACATCACGGCCGCCGGGTCGCCGCTTTCCTGACGGATGACCGCAATATTGTTTCGTTCGCCCCACACAGCGAGCTGCTCGCGAGCCGCGGCGCGAAAGGTGTCGCCGGCCGCCAAGAGCACGGACAAGTGCTGCTGCTGGAGCCATTTGGCGAGCTTGCCGATCGATGTCGTCTTCCCGGCCCCGTTCACGCCCGCGAGCATGATCACGAACGGGCGGGACGCCGAAACGACCAGCGGAGCCTCGAGCTGCTCGACGAGCGCAATCAGCGCATCGCGCAGAACGCTGCGGGGACTGGCGTCAGGGCCCGCCCGGCGATAGCGCATCTTCAGATCGTCGAGGAGATGCGCCGTCGCAGCGACGCCGACATCCGCCATGAGCAGTGCCGCCTCGAGCTCATCGAGCGCCTCCTCGTCAAGCTTGCGCCGCGAGAAAACGCCGGACAGCGTGCCCGCGAGCCGGTCGCGTGACAGCGAAAGTCCCGATTTGAGGCGTTCGGACCAGGGACGCGCATCCGGCGGCGCGTCGGCCGCCTTGCGCTTGAACAGATCGAACATCGACGACGCTCCGCGCCGTGGACGCGCGGGCGCAAAACTGCAATTCTAGCGCTTTGCCCTTTTGCCGCTCCCCAACGTCTTTGCCTTCGCCGCGTCCGCATCGCATCCGAATCATCGGTGGACGGCAGCGCGGTCGCATCATCCGGTTTCCCGCCGTCTCGGAATTGCGGCCCACGCCGGATCGAGTCCGCGAAACGCTGTTCAACTGGCTGGGTCAGGACCTGACCGGCCGGCGCACGCTCGATCTCTATTGCGGCACCGGGGTTCTTTCGCTGGAAGCGCTGTCCCGCGGCGCCGCGCTCGCGGTGGCCGTCGATCGTAGTCCGGCGCTGATTCGCGCCGTTGAAACCGTCGCCGCCTCTTTCGGCGTAGCCGGTCTCGAGGCCCACGTCGCAGACGCGCAGGCATTTCTAACGAGAGAGTCGCGATCCTTCGATGTCGTGTTTCTCGACCCGCCGTTCGGCTCCGATCCGTGGACATGGCTGCTGCCGCGCTCGATGGTGCTGTTGTCGCCGGGAGGCTTCGTATACGCCGAGGCCGACCACGAGCTTTTGCCGCCTCCGGGCGCGATAACGTGGCGACACGCGAGGGCCGGACAGGTGCATTATCATCTGATGCGAGCGGTCGCTGCGCCGATGGGATAATGCCGTTACAGTCAGCGCTTACTTTTGTGTCGCGATAACCGAGTCTCCTTTTCGCCATGCCATCGCTCAAAGTCATCTACCCTGGGACTTTCGACCCGTTTACGCGCGGGCACGAGGACTTGGTGCGACGCGCCTCGCGCTTGTTTGAAACGGTCATTGTCGGGATCGCCGACAGCGAGTCGAAGCATCCCTTTTTCTCGACCGCCGAGCGGATTGAAATGACCCGCGAGGTGCTGGCGCCATTCGCCAACGTCGAAGTCGAAGGCTTCTCGACGCTGCTGATGGACTTCGTCCACGCCAAGCAAGCGCGGGTCGTGTTACGAGGCCTTCGCGCGATCTCGGACTTCGAATACGAGTTCCAGATGGCCACGATGAACCGCAATCTCTATCCGGAGGTCGAAACATTGTTCCTGACGCCGGCCGAGCAATACACGTTCATTTCGTCGACCATCGTGCGTGAAGTCGCCAAGTTCGGCGGCAAGGTGTCGTCGTTCGTTCACCCGATTATCGAAGCGCGGATGAAGGCGAAGGTGGCGGAGCTCGCCGCCGGCCCGCGCTAGGCGTCGAATGCCGGAAACGAGTACCTATGGCGCTGATGATCACCGACGAATGCATCAACTGCGACGTTTGCGAGCCCGAGTGCCCGAATGCCGCGATTTCGCAGGGACCGGAGATCTACGTGATCGACGCAGTCAAGTGCACCGAGTGTGTCGGCCACTTCGACCAGCCGCAGTGCCGCGAGGTGTGCCCGGTCGACTGTATACCGGTGAACCCCGACCGCGTCGAAACGCGCGACGAACTCATGCGGAAGTACGAGGGGTTGATGGCGGTGAAGCGCGTCGAGGCCGCGTAGCGAGAGGCGCGTCGCTCGGTTTTGCGGCCAGTCCGTTCAGGCCGCTTCGCTGTTGGCCGCAAACGGCAGCGCGTCCGGTGTCTCGACGATCTCATCGATCGCTTCGAGCTGTCCGCGCAGGCCGTTCAGCTGCGTCACCAGCACGTCGCGCGACTGCTCGAGCTCGGTGATCCGGTCCTCGAGCTCATCGCTCGCCTGATGAATGCGGCGGATGCTTTCGAGTCGGCGGCGCAGCTGCAAATGATGCTCGCGCACCTGCGTTTCGAGCGGCGCCATGACCGCTTTGAGCCACGACTCGACGTCGCGATTGGCGATGTCGTAGACGTGCTTGGCCCGTGAGGCGACCGTTTCGAAGAACCGCTTCATCAGCGCGAACTTGGCCTTGCTGACCATGTTCCACAGCGTGTTGAAGTGCGTGTTGTACGCGCGCTCCAGCCGTTCGATTTCCTTTCGATACTTGAGCACGGAGAACGGCGGCGGCAGGAACGGCTCAAGGCCGTGGTCATTGGCGAAGCGCACGTACATTGCGCGCATCATTTCGTGGATCTCGACCGACTGTTTGACCGCCTCGTCAAAATCGCTCTTGATCTGCGCGAAGAAATCGTTCATCGCTTCGCGCACACCTTTCGTGAGAAGACTTCCCTCGATCCGTTCGCGGGTGTTCGCGGCGTTCGCGCGTAGCGCCGGCAACCCAATGATGTCGAACAGGTCATTGGTTTGCTGCGTGAACACGTTACGAAGCGCCGTATAGCGCGCGAGCCCGCGCTCGAAGACCTCCTTCTCTTCACGGATGCGGTCCATCATGTGGACGACGACATCGAGGTTCTTCCCGCGGAGCGCGGTCAGCTCATCCAACTGCTCCGCGACCCCGGCCATCCGTGCATCGAGAATGGAACGCACCCCAGACGCCAGACCTCGCGCGTCGGTTTGCGTGGCCGCACCGATGATTTCGCGTTTCGCGGGGATCAACTTGCCCGATAGCGCATGCTCGAGCGCCGGAAGCCGGCTTCGCGCGAGCAACGCGTCATCGCCGTTCACTTTGGCGACTAGGGCTTTTTGCGCGGACACGGCGAACACTTGTGCCGGCGGAATGCCGAGCATCGCCGCACTCACGTTGACCTGGCTCTCGATTTCCGCCTCGACCTCCGCCGTCGGGCGGAGCTCATCCCAAAGGCCGTCGATCTTGTTCAGAACGACGATTCGGCCCGCTTTGGATGCGGAGTCTTCGCCCGCCAAATGTTGCTTCCAGACGTCGAGATCGGTCTTCGAGACGCCGGCATCCGCAGCGAGCAGAAACAGGACCGCATGCGCGTTGGGCAAGAGATTGAGCGTCAGCTCCGGCTCGGTGCCGATCGCATTCAATCCTGGCGTATCGAGGATCACCAGCCCTTGTTGAAGCAGCGGATGCGGGAAGTTGATGATGGCGTGGCGCCAGCACGGGACTTCGACTGCGTCGTCGTCGCCATGCGTTGCGCCGTGCGGGTCGCCGCCGTCCAGATGAAGGCCGAACTTGCGCGCCAGCGCGGCAGGCACGCGTTTGACCTGCGACACGCGCGACAGCGCTTCGTGCATCTTCGTTGGAGACGCGAGGTCGAGCGGATGCGTGACCCATTCGTCCGCGTAGTTCTTGAACTCCGCGACGGTGGGGTCCTTCAGTCGCGTTTCGATAGGCAGCAGGCGAATCGACGGCGTCCGCAGCTGATCGTGGAGGAGCTCGGTCGGGCACATCGTCGTTCGGCCGGCCGACGACGGCAGCAGCCGCTGGCCGAAATCCGCGAAGAAGATCGCATTGATCAGCTCGGATTTGCCGCGCGAAAACTCGGCGACGAACGCGACGATGAGCTTGTCCTGATGGAGCCGCTCGACCAACTGCGCGACCCTGAGGTCGATTTGCGCGTCGGTGAGCTCCTGCTGGCGAAGCCAGTCGTGAAAACGTGCGATGCCGGCCGAGAGGCGTCGCCGCCAGTCGCCGTAGGCCTCGAAACGGGCCGCCAGGTCGCGCGAAGGGATCATGCTTGGAAGCGCATCGTTCTCAAGCCTCTGCTTTCGCGAGGCTTTTGACTCTACTCCGAGGTCGTTGTAAAGCACAACCGATGCCGCCGTCCGCAGGCGGATTCCCTCACCCGACGAGCGGAAACGCTACAGGGAGGCCGCCGCCGGCGTCTTCGGCTAGGTTTGGCAGCCCGGGCAGTAATAGGACGCCCGCTGGCCGTGGCGTGTCGAGCGGATTGGTTTGCCGCAGACATGGCACGGCGCTCCGGCGCGATCGTAGACGAAATACTCGAGCTGGAAATAGCCGGGCTCACCGCGAGAATCGACATAATCGCGCAATGTGCTGCCGCCTTTGGCGATCGCTTCGGTCAGGACGTTCCTGACTTCGGTTACGAGGCGTGCCGCGCGTGCCAGCGAAACCCGACCGGCGGGCACGCTCGGCCGAATGCCCGCGCGAAACAACGACTCGTTCGCATAGATGTTGCCGACGCCGACCACGAGACGATTGTCCATCAGCAGAAGCTTGATCGCGGCGCGGCGCCCGCGCGACTTCCGCCAGAGATAGCGCGCGTCGAATGCGGGATCGAACGGTTCGGGGCCGAGGTCGCGCAACAGCGGATGCGTTTCGCCCGAGCCACGCAGCCACAGCATCGCGCCGAACCGGCGCGGGTCGTGGTAACGAAGCGTTGTCCCATCGTCCAGCACGAGATCGACGTGATCGTGGAGTCTTCGCGGCGGCGGCGAGCGGTATACGCGAAGACTGCCCGTCATGCCAAAATGCATCAGCAACGTATTCGCGCCCATGCGGAACAGCAAGTACTTGCTGCGACGCTCGACCGCTTCGATCGTGCGGCCGCGAAGGCGACTTCGCAGATTGGCGGGAACTGGCCAGCGCAGGCGCCGGTCGTATACGTGCAATTCCGCAACATGCCGGCCGACGACATGGGGCGCGACGCCGCGGCGGGTGGTTTCGACTTCGGGCAGTTCAGGCATGATGGCATGATGTAACGTTGAGTCCCTCCGAAATCGAGACGAAGGGCTTCATCGGGGCGGCACTATAGCCCAATCCGAACGCCGACCGCATACGGTGATCATCGGTCGGCAAACGGGTGGCTGCATCACGCCATCTTCGGCGCACATCTCACGATTGGCATTTCATGACCCGTCCATCCGCTTTGTTTCGCGCGCTCGCCGTCGTCGGCGCCGCACTCGCGTTTAACAGCGTCGGTTACGCGCAACCATCGTCGCCACCCGGCGATACATCCCCGCCGCGCAAGGCCAGCGAAGGACTATCGCCGGACCTGTTCTACCGACTTTTGCTCGGCGACGTCGCGCTGCAGCGCGGCGATGGCGCCCTCGCCGCGCGCGCTTATCTCGACGCCGCACGCGAAGCGCAAGACGTTCGAATCGCCAAGCGCGCAACGGAAATCGCGCTGTCGAGCCGGCAGCGCGCGATTGCACAGGAGGCCGCAAAGTTGTGGTCGTCACTCGACCCTGCGGCCGAACGACCGAAGCAAGTGCTTGCGGCGCTGGCGAGCGGCGGCGACCGTGACGTTGAAGCGAGCGGTGATGAAGATCTCAAGCTGCGTCTATCGCGGCTCCTCGCCGATACCGCGGTGTCGGGTGGCGGCGTGGGTGACGCGTTCCTGCAGATCAATCGCCTGTTCTCGCAGCAATCGGACAAGAAGGCTGTGTATCGGCTCATTCGAGAGCTGGCGCAGCCGTATCCGTCCAGCCCCGAAGCGCATTTCGCCGTCGCATTGGCCGGCCTCAACGTCGCAGGCGATGACGCAGCGATCGCATCCGCCGCACTCGCGGAAGTGGACCGGGCGCTCGAGCTTCGTCCCGATTGGGAGCGCGCCGCGCTGCTCAAGGCAGAGCTGATCACCAAGCGCTCGCCTGACGCCGCGATCAAATATTTGCAGGAGTTCGTCGCGTCGCAGCCGACGTCAAAGGCCGCGGCCGGCGCGCTCGCGCAGTTTTACGTCGAGCAGAAGCGCTACGGCGACGCGCGCGACGTGCTGCAGAAGCTTTGGGACGACGATAAGTCTTCGCGGGATCTCGAATTCGGCGTCGCGACGATCTCACTGCAGATGAAGGACTACGCCGAAGCCGAGCGACTGTTCAAGGATCTCAAGTCCGCGAGTTACGGCGAACCCGGGTCGATCGATCTTTACCTTGCGCAAGTTGCCGAAGAAACGAAGCGGTATGCCGATGCGATCGAACGCTATAAAGCCGTCGAAGAAGGCGATCGCGCTTGGCTTGCCAAGCTCCGGATCGGTGCTCTGCTCGGGAAGCTCGGCAAGATGGACGAGGCCAAGCGGTGGTTCGCGGATTTGCCGGCGGTCACGATCGAGCAACGCGTCCAAGTGCGGCAAGGCGAGGCGCAACTGCTGCGCGACGCCGGGGACGTCGCTGGCGCGTATGCGGTGCTGCAGCGTGCAGTCGTCGAGCATCCCGATTCGCCGGATTTGATCTATGACCTTGCGCTGGTCGCAGAGCGACTGAACAAGATCGACGAAGCAGAGGCGCGATTGACAAAGCTCGTCGAGCTGAAACCGGACGATGCGCAGGCGCTCAACGCGCTGGGCTACACGCTCGTCGATCGTACCGCTCGAACCACCGAGGGTCTGGCGCTGATCGAGAAGGCGCACAAGCTCTCGCCTGGCGATCCGTTCATCCTCGACAGCATGGGATGGGCGCTGTTCCGTCTCGGCCGCCTCGACGAAGCGGAGTCATACCTGAAGCGCGCGCTCGCCGAACGGCCCGACGCCGAAATCGCGGCGCATCTGGGCGAAGTGTTATGGGCAAAGGGCGATCGCGACAACGCGCGCGCCGTGTGGAAGGCGCAGCTCGACGCGAATCCCGACAACGTGGTCTTGAAGGAAACCGTCAAGCGGCTTGCGCCTTGACCGCGGGCGGCATCGCTCTCGCCGCGGCCCTTGCCGGCTGTGCATCGCTTTCGCCGCCGGCGCCCGAGTCGGATTCCGTTGATCGCGCAGCGCTCGCAGCGCCATTCATTGCCGAAGGTCGTCTTTCGGCGCGACGCGGGAACGACGGTGTCGCGGGACAATTTTCGTGGCGGCACGAGTCGGCGCACGACACGATCGACTTGACGTCACCGCTCGGACAAACGATCGCGCGGCTCGACGGTGATGCCGGCGGCGTGAAAATCGAAAGGCCCGATGGGCGCGTTGACGTCGCGCAGGATTGGGACACGTTGACGGCGCGCTCGCTCGGTCTCACGTTGCCGGTGGGTGGATTGTCGGCATGGCTCCGCGGTTTCCCGCGTGAGGGCTCGCGTTACACGTTCGAGCGCGATGAGCGCAATCGGCCATCGCTGTTGCGGCAAGACGGTTGGGAGGTGACGTACGCGTACGCCGAGCCCGATGCGACGCATGCGACGCGGCTCACGCTGCGTTACTCAGGCGCTGATCCCATCGAAGTGCGAATTGTCGTCGACCGATGGGAATGATCAACGGATCCG